>JADGQX010000370.1 GCA_017881445.1 Gemmatimonadota bacterium
TCGTCGCGGGCGGCGGCCGCCGAGGCGTGCGCAGCCTCCAGGTCCGGCCGCTCCCGCATCGCCCGCTCGATGAGGCTGTCCACGTCGGCCGCCACCGAGCGCACCGGGGCCAGGCCGGCCGGCTCCGCCACCTCGAAGGGCATCTCGGCAGAAGCGCCTATGGCCGCCGCCAGGTTGCCCCGCGCCGCCTGCAGGTCGCCCTGCGCGGTCAACAGGGCCAGTTGCGCCTGCGCCAGCGCCGTGGCTGCCTGCAGCGTGTCGGCCACCGTCGCCAGGCCCACGTGGTAGCGGTCCGCCGCCGCCACGCTGCTCTCCGTCGCCGTGCGCACGTTTTCGCGCTCCGCCGCCAGAAGGTCGCGGGCGGCGTTGTAGCTGAAGAACGCGCCCTCCGCCTGCAGCACCGTCGCCTGTACAGTCGCGTCGCTCGTCTCGTTGGCGGCCGCCGCCACCTCCCGCGCCTCGTCCACCGCGCCGCTACGGCCCCCGAAATCGAGCAGCAGGTACGAGAGCGACACGCTGGGCGTGAGCGTCGTCCGCTGCGCCGTCAGCGGAGCTCCCGCGACCGTGCCGGTGCGCGCCGCGCCCGCCAGCGCCTGCGCGCGCGTGAGCGTGGGATCGAAGGAGAGCGACGGGTAGTAGCGCCCCCGCGCCGACCCCAGCGCCGCCGACGCCGCCTGCGCCTGCGCCAGCGCCGCCCGCGCCTCCGGGTTGTTGCCCAGCGCCAGCGCCACCACCTGCGCCAGCGTCAACGGGCCCCGCGCCAGCGCCTCCCTGAGCGCGTCCGGCTTGCCCGGTCCGGGCCCCGGCCCCGCCGTCGCGCCCGCCGGCCACCAGGGCGCCAGTCCCAACACCAGCAACAGCGACGCCCACCGGACCCGCCGGACCCGCGACGCCCTCAGCTTGTCCCTCATTGCCGGCCTCCTCGCGGGCGCAGCCCGTCGAATGCCACGCGGATCAGCGTCGTCGCCAGCTCTCCCGGCGTCACCACGCCTTCCGCCAACAGGTCGTCGTAGTCTCCCCGGAAGAGGCGCGAGAGCATCCGCACTACCACGGGGGTGGCCAGGCTGGGGTCCACGTCGCCCACCGACTTGGCCTCGTCCACCAGCGCCGCCATGCGCGCCTGCACCCGGCGGCGCTGCTCGCCATACGCCGGGCTCGCCTCGGCCGCCGCGCGCGGGATCACCACCCGCGCCGACCACAGTCCCGCCCGCCGTGTCAGACCCTCCCGCAGCGCCCGCTCGATCTGTTCCAGCGCGGACACCGCCGGCGTGCGCGCCGCCAGCGCCTCCTCGCTCTGGCGCATGAGCCGCAGGCTCACGTGCACCAGCAGCTCGTCCTTCGACTGGAAGTGCTGGTACAGCGTCGGCTTGGACACGCCCGCCCGCGCCGCCACCTGGTCCATGCTCACGGCCGCATTGCGCCCCTCCGCCAGAAGCTCGTAGGCCGCATCCAGGATCACGTCCTGCCGCAGCTGCCACTGCCGTTCCTTCAGGCTCAGCTGCACTCGAAACTCACCGGTAAAGGAAGGCTACGGAGGAGTACTACGGCCCGAGCAGTTCAATGTTCCGGAGAGGACGCAGGGCGGAGTGTGGACGCGGAGATAGCACGACCGGGCCCACGCCGGCCGGGGCATGTGACCCACTCGTGTCAGGATCGTCTTGAAAACCGTCGAGGATCGTCGCTATGGTCGGCCACACGGGCGATCGGCCGGTGACAGCCCTTCCCAACGGCGTGCCATGACCGTCTCCTATTTCGTCAGCCTGGCCGAGCACCGCATCGAGGTCACCCTCGGCGCCCACGCGTTGCGCGCGGACCGGTGCCGGGCGCTGCAGGCGGTGCTGGAGCTGCTGGGCGAGCACCCGGGCTTCGGCCTGCTCATCGACGCCTGCGTCCCCATGCGGCCGCTGACCGGCGACGAGGCGCGCTGGATCGTCGAGACCGTGGCGGACCATGCGCTTCTCTTCCAGGGCGGCGCCGCGCTGCTGGCGGACCGCGACCTGACGTACAGGGCGCCGCGCCTGCGGCAGGTGAAGGCGGCGCTCAGCGGGGTCGAGCTCGGCGTCTTCAGTGAGCGGGATACGGCGTTGTGCTGGCTGGCGGCCCGCCTGGCGCAGGAGGCGCGGGAGAGCGCACCGCTGAAGCCCGGCCGCTGAGGCCGCCCGCGGAACCCGCGGCTCGCGCGCGCGCCGCTGGCGCGACGTCGCCTGTGAGCCTTACTTCTGTTCCATGCGCAGCACGTTCATGAGGGAAGTCGCGCGCTCCGGCCTTCCCGCCGCTCCGGCCGACCGGCCGGCGGTCACGGAGGCGGACATCGCGCCCCTGCCGGCAGCCGCGCAGCGCTACCTGCGCTTCATGGGCGTGGTCGGCCGGCCCCGCGACTGGTCGTTCCGGCTGCACACGCGCGCGCGCTTTCGCCCGCGCCTCGACCGGGGCTGGATTCCCGCCGAGATCTGGCAGTACAGCTCCAACCTCGAGGTAGCCCGCATCTTCCACATGCGGATGCGCATGTACGGCGTGCCCGTACGCGGGCGTGACCTGTACCTGCGCGGCGCCGGCAGCCTCGTGATCCGGCCGCTCGACCTCTTCCAGGTGGCCGAGTTCCGGGGTCCGGAATTCGACACGGGCGAGCTGGTGACCTGGCTCAACGACGCCGTACTGCTGGCGCCCTCGTTCCTGCTCTCGCCCGCGACCTCCTGGACCGCCGTGGACGACGGCTCCTTCGACGTCACCCTGCGCGACCACGGCCACACCGTCAGCGCGCGCGTCTTTCTCGACGAGCGCGGCGCCGTGCGCGACTTCAGCACCACCGACCGCTTCTTCCTGGACACCTCCGGGCGCAAGCCCAGCCTGCTGCGCACCCGCTGGAGCACGCCCGTGAGCGGCTGGCAGCAGCTGTCCGGCCGCTGGCTGCCCACGGGCGGCCAGGCCATCTGGCACTTTTTCCCCCCCAAGGGCGACGTCGCCTACGCCGACATCCACTTCCAGCCCGGCGACCTGGTCTTCGACGTGGCGCCGGGGACGTAGGGCGCAGGGCCGACCTCAGCCGCCGGCCAGCGACTTGTAGAAGATGGTCGCGTCGCAGGGCCGGCCGTCCGGCATGAGGGCGTAGGCGGGCACGACCCCCACCCGGTGCGGCTGGTTCTCCGGCCAGGCGAAGACGAGCTGCACCGTGCCGACGACGTCGCCTCCGCCGTCGGCTCCACCCGGCGCTTCCCTGTCAGCGCAGGAGCTGCCAGAGGATGAGGGCGTTCAGCGCGGCCATGTTGACGCAGTTGGTGCAGATGGCGCGGATGCGGGCGATCATCAGCCAGGCGA
>JADGQX010000371.1 GCA_017881445.1 Gemmatimonadota bacterium
CCAGCAGCGCGGCTGGTCGCGCGTGGCCACCGGCGCCCTGCTGGGCCTCTTCTGCGGATTCCTCTGGGATTTCCTGGAGGGCGGGATCATCGAGTACGCGACCTACAACGTGACCCTCGTCGCCATGCTCGTCGATTCGACGTACCACACCCTCGAGGGCGTGCTGGCCGGCTCGATCATCGGCGCTTTCTACCGCGCTTAGCGGCTGCGCCAGTCCTGCCGCACCGGAAGCACCAGCGGCGGCCGCGTCGGCTGCGAGAAATCCAGCTCCCGCAGCAGGTCGCCCAGCTGAGGCGCGTTCTCCCGCACGCCGGGGCGCGGGTCGGGCCGGCCGTCGGTCGCCGGGTCGATCCGCTGCCCGCCCAGGAAGATGTCCTCGATGAACTTCACGTAGGCGTCGAAGCTGAGCGTCTGGTGGTCCACGACGCCGGGGCGGGCGAAGGGGCTGATCGTCATTCCCGGCACCCGCAGCCCGTAGCCGTTCCGGTCCACGCGTGGCGGTGCGACGTGGTCGTAGAAGCCGCCCCAGTCGTCCCAGGCGAGGAAGATGACGGTCGAGTCCCAGGCGGGCGTGCGCATGATCGAGTTGATCAGATCGGTCACGTACGCCTCGCCCACGCTCACCAGACCCGGCGGATGCTCGCTGACGCGGCCGTTGGGCACGATCCAGGCGACGGCGGGCAGCGTTCCCGCCCGGGCATCCGCGAAGAAGCGGTCCAGCGGCTGGATGTTGCCCAACTGGCCGTTCTGGCGCACCGTCGTGAAGTAGGGGAGCGGGTTCCAGATCTGCGGTGTGCCCGCGCGCTGCGGCTTGGGCGCGCACTCCATCTCGTCGTCGTCGCAGTCCGGCTGCGTGCCTTCGGCCACGTAGTACTTCCACGACACGTTCGACCGGTGCAGCAGATACGTCAGGTCGGTCCAGGCGTAGTTCGGCCTGGCGACGCGGCGCAGCGCATCCGCGGCCACGACGACGCCTGCGCCCCGGCGCGCGCCGGCCCGGGCCGCCTGCCTTGCCGCCCGCGCCGGGCGGGGCGCCATGATGCGGTCGGGCGACTGCAGCTCGTTCACGCAGCTGGCCGGATCGTCGCGGACGGAGCACTTCGCACTCCACTCCGAGACCATGAACAGGTGCTCCGGCAGGCTCCAGGACGCGTTCGGCTCGAACATCCGGTCCTGCAGCACGAAGTTCCGGGCATAGGCCCAGTAGTTCGGGATGTCGCTCTCCACCTTGTAGCCCATCACGTCCCGCCCGCCCGCGCACATCGGGTCGAACGGACCCGCGCAATTCCGGCTGCCTCGCTCCGCCTGCACCACGAAGCCGTCCATGCGCCCGCCGTCGATGTCCGCGCTGGCATCGACCTCGCCGTGCGGCCCGCCCCGGTTCAGCTGCGCGGGGTCGTGGTAGGGGGCGACGCACCCGCCGCGGCCTCCGGCGGGCACGCACACCGCCGGGCGGCCGCCGCGCATCGGGATCCCGTCCGCGCCCGGGTACGTGCCGAAGTACTCGTCGAACGACCGGTTCTCCTGCATGATCACCACGAGGTGCCGGATCCTGGCCGCCGCCTGCGCCCTCAGCTCCGGCGTGACCGGGGGCAGCGTCACGGGCAGTGGCGCGGTGGACGACGCGGGCGCCGGCGCGCTCTCGTGGGACGCGCCGCCGCAGGCGACGGCGCCCAGCAGCGCTCCCATGCGCACGAGTCGGAATGGCCGGGACATGGCGTTGCTCCGGGCTAGGGCTTGAACACGACGGTCAACAGCCGGGCACCGTCCGGGCTGCCGAGCCCCGTGCACGGGTCCCACCCCGGCGCGGCCTTGTACGCTCCGTTGTTCCCCTGCACGATGTCGTGCACGCCGCCCTGTTTCGCCTTGCCGTACAGCAAGGCGTTCACGAAGCCGACCGGGTGCCCGAGCTGCTGGTTGAGCCGGGCGACGAGCCCGGCCCAGAGCGGCGCCACGGCGCTGGTTCCGCCGAACACCGCCGACTGCCCGTCCACGCGCACGACGTAGCCGGTCTGCGGGCTGGCATCGCCCGCCACGTCGGGCACGCCCCGCCCCGTGAACTTCGGCTTCCCCAGCCCCGTCTGATACGCCGGCGCCGGGAACTGGGCGCTGAACCCGCCCCCGCTCGCGCCGCCGGAAGCGCCGTCGTTCCAGACCACCTCGGACGTGATCCTGGTCCCGCTGGCGGTCAGGTGCGTACCGCCGCACGCCAGCACGTTCGGGGACGAGGCCGGGAAATCGGTGTGTGGCTGACCGTCGTTCACGCCGTCGCCGGAACCGCTGTCGCCGGAGGCGCAGCAGACGGTGACACCCAGGGCGGCGGCCACCTGGAACGCCTGATCGAACGACCGCATCGCCGACGCCGTCCACGTCTTCTCCGGTCCACCCCAGCTGATCGAGATGATCGACGGCCGGTTGTTGGCATCGTGGATCGCCGTCGTGATCGCGTCCAGGAAGCCGCGGTCGGTGTTCGGCGCGAAGTAGACCACGATCTTCGCCCCCGGCGCCACGCCCGCCGCCACCTCGATGTCCAGCACCACCTCGCCGTCGTCTCCGTTCGGGTCCCCCGTCGGGTGGTTGCCCACGTGATCGACGGAGACGGGCACCACCGTGGGCGCCTTCTTCAGACCCAGCACCTTCGTGAAGTACGTCTTGAGGTCCGCCGGGCGGTACCCACCGCCCAGCTCGATCAGTGCGATCGTCTGACCCTGACCGTCGCCGGCAGGGAAATTGTAGATCTGCGCCAGCTGCGTGGGCGTGAACGCCCCGCCGCTCGCCTGCGGTTGCGCATGGCGAATCGACCGATCCGGCAGCCGGAAGCGCGGGTCGGCCTGCGGGCGGTCGTCCAGGCCGAAGACACCCTCGATCAGGGGGTGCAGCTCGGCCGGCAACGTGATCTCGCCCTCCCGACCGCGGTACGTCCCGCCCGGGTGCTCGTAGCGCCCGAGCCGGACACCGAACGCCGCCTGCATCTGCGCCACCGTCCCCGACAGCACCATCGTCCGGCGCGCCGCGCTCGTCTCCACCACCTGCATCCCGTTCTTCTGCGCGAACGTGGACACGGCCTGGATGTCCTTCGGATCCGCCCCGTACTCCGCTTCGAACTGCTCCCGGCTCATGGGCGGAGCGCCCTGCGGCGGCAACGCGACCGGCAGTGCGCTCTTCGGGCGCAGCCGCACGGACACCTCCAGCCGCTCGTCCGCCTGCGCGTCGCCCACCCGCTCGGCGTTGGGAAGCGGAGCCCGCCGGCTCCCCTGGATCGGCAACGGGTCCTTCGGTCTCCCTGCCACTGCAACCTCCCGT
>JADGQX010000372.1 GCA_017881445.1 Gemmatimonadota bacterium
CCGCGGCCGCGGGCGCCGACGTCGTCTGCCAGGCGACAGTGGTGGCCGCACAGGCCGTGGGCGAGGGCTGGCGGCTGATAGTCGGACGGGGAGAGCGGGAGAGCGGGAGAGTGGGAGACGGGGCGGCCTCGGCATCCGGGGCGTCCGCTGCATCGGGGGCGACCGAGACCATCGAAGCCGGCCGGGTCATCAATGCCGCGGGGCTGTATGCGGACGACGTCGCCCGGCTGGTGCTGCCGGACGTGGAGCAGCGCGGGCTCGAGCTGGAGTGGTCAAAGGGGAACTACTTTGCCATCCGGACCGGGGCGCGCGCGCCCGTGGACTGCCTGGTCTACCCCTGCCCGCAACCGGAGCGGCACACGCTGGGCGTGCACCTGACGCTGGACCTGGACGGGGCGCAGCGGCTCGGCCCGGACGTGGAGGCGCTGGCCGCGCGCGTGGAGGACTACGGGGTCGATCCCGGGCGCGGGCCGGCGTTCCTGGAGGCCGCGCGCCGCTACCTGCCCCACCTCACGCTCGACGACCTCTCGCCGGCCTACGCCGGCATCCGGCCGGCGCGTCGCAATCTGGCTGGCTACGGCGACTTCCACATCGCGGAGGACCTGCCCGGCTGGGTGAACCTGGTGGGGATGGATTCGCCCGGACTGACGGCGGCGCTGGCGATCGGGCGGGTGGTGGCGGAGCTGCAGGGCCAGGGCTGAGGCCAGGCGCGCTGTTCCCACGCGGGGCCGGCGTACGCGGAGCAACACCTGCGCGGGCCCCGGGGGGTGCGCGGGCCGGGGGGTGCGGTTGCCGCAACCCGTTGCCGTGTGCCGTTGTCGTTTGCCGTCGCTGTTGCCGTTGCCGTTAAACCCAAAAAGAAGATGCCTGCCCGACGTTGCGCGCTGCCGGAGCGCCCCCTCCGCGTGCTCCGCGCCTCCGCGTGACCCCGTACGTTCCCTGCGCGCTCCGCGTGAAGCCCTCAGCGTGGCGCCATCCTCCTCACCTCCACCATCGTGCACCGGTCCTGCACCACCTCGATGCCCGCGCGAGCCAGCTCCTCGGCGGCCTCCGCGTTGCGGATACCGAGCTGGAACCACACCGCCTTCGGTCGCTTCGCCAGGATGTCGGGGACGTGGGGCGGGATGTCGCCGGGGCGGCGGAAGACGACGACCAGGTCGATGGCGCCGGGGATGGCGGCGAGGGTGCGGTAGACCGGGTGGCTGAGGATGGACGTCGCCTCCGGATAGTAGACGGGGACGGGCACGATCTCGTAACCGGCGTCCTGCAGGAACCGGGGGACGTAGTGGGCGGGCTGGCCGGCGTGGCTCTCGGGCTTGATGCCCAGGATGGCCAGGCGCTTGCTGTCGCGCAGGATGCGGAAGATGCCGGCGTCGTCCTCGACCAGGCTGCTGCGCCAGTCTTCCATCGTATTCCTCCGCAATGAGTTGGGTTGCTGGTCCCCCGCCGGCGACGGTCGCGCCCCGGCCCCCGGAAGATGGTCCGCGGCCGGTTGACCGGCAACTGTCGTCCGGTTAGCTTCCGGTCGTGCCCCAGGCCCTTGGGATGCGAGCTCGCGAATCGCGTCAGGACCCCGCAGGTAGCAGCGCTAAGCGCAGCGGACGTCGCCAAGGACAACCTGGGGCGCATCTTTTTTTCACGCCACTTCGTCACGCCGCGCCTTCATGCCGGGTCACTCCGGGTCACGCCGCCGGTTCTCACGCGGAGCCGCAGAGCACGCTGAGAACGGCAGCGCGTCGGGCGTGCAGGCGTTCCGAGGGATGCCGGTCGGGCAGCCATCCTTTTCTTGATCATGTTTTCACGCTGAGGCGCAGAGGGCGCTGAGCACACCCCCTTGCCCTACGATGCACCCTGCCGTAGCGCCGGCTCCGCGTGCTCCGCGCCTCAGCGTGATCCAGGTCCGTTCTCCGCGTGAAAAGCCGTTCTCTGCGCGGGAGCCCCCGGGCGGCTCGCGGGTACTGCCTGAGTGAGCGCTTGCCCGTCGCGCGCTCCGCGCGCTAAGCTGCGCTGTCCTGAACTTCGCAGGTCAATCCATGTCCACGACCCGCACCGCCCTCGCCCGGCTCTACCGGCCTCGCCGATTCTCGGAGATGGCCACGCAGGAGCACGTCTCCGACACGCTGCGCGCGGCCGTCGCCCGCGGGCGTGTCGCGCACGCCTACCTGTTCGCGGGGCCGCGCGGGGTGGGGAAGACCACGGCCGCCCGGGTGCTGGCCATGGCGCTCAACTGCCCCAACCGCACGCCCGAGGGCGAGCCCTGCGGCGTGTGCGATGTTTGCGAGCGGATCTGGAGCGGCAAGACGTCGCTGGACGTGGTCGAGATCGACGCCGCCTCCAACCGCGGGGTGGACGACGCCCGCGACCTGCGCGAGCGCGCCATGTACGCGCCCTCGGGCGACAAGGGCTACAAGATCTACATCATCGACGAAGCCCACATGCTCACGCGCGAGGCCTGGAACGCGCTCCTCAAGATCCTGGAGGAGCCGCCGCCGCGCGTGATCTTCGTCTTCGCCACCACCGAGCCGCAGAAGATCCAGCAGGCCGCGCCGCCCATCCTTTCGCGCTGCCAGCGCTTCGATTTCCACCGCATCAGCGTGCAGGGGATCGTCGATCGGCTCAAGGTCGTGCTCGCGGGCGAGCAGGTCACGGTGGGCGACGACGCCCTGGTGACCATCGCGCGCCGCGCCGACGGCGGCATGCGCGACGCGCTCTCGCTGCTGGACCAGGTGCTGTCCTTCGCCGACTCCTCCCTCACCGCCGACGATGTCCGGCGCGTGCTCGGCCTCACGGGCGAAGAGCTGTACCTGGACCTCTTCGAGATCCTGGCCGGGCGGCGCCACGGCGACGTCTTCCGCTTCGTGCAGCGGCTGCTGGACGAGGGCTACGACCTGGCCGAGTTCTACCGCGGGCTGGCCGACACGCTGCGGGCGCTCCTCATCTGCCGGCTGGAGGGGAGCGACCAGGCCGACGTGCGCGACGACCTGCGCGCCGCCTTCGCCGCCGCGGCCGAGCGCTTCCCCCTGGGCGACCTGCTGCGCATGCTGGCGCAGGTGGCCGAGCTCGACACCGACGGCCGCTTCCGCAAGAGCTCCAGCCCGCGCCTGCTGCTGGAGGCGCTGCTGCTCCGCTTCGCCCACCTCGACCGCACGGTCGAGCTGGAGCAGCTCATCCGTTCCGCCGGCGGTTCGTCTTCCGTTGACGACGCTCCGAGCGGGCCGGCGGCTCCCCCGGCGGGGTCGGCGGCGCGGTCAGGGCCGGCCTCCGCCGAGCGAGCGGGCGGCGGTTCGCGGGGGGCGCAGG
>JADGQX010000145.1 GCA_017881445.1 Gemmatimonadota bacterium
TCGCCGCCCTTGGGGAAGTAGATGTAGTACTCGACCCAGACCTCGGTCATGTTGCGCCCCAGCGTGAAGTTCTGCTGGGCCGAGGCGTCGTTGCAGTCCGCCTTGCCCGGGAAGCTGAAGCGCAGGCTGTGGGAGCCGCCGTGGGCCACGTCCGCGGAGACCGTGATGTTCACGGGCGCGGTATTGGTCCAGCCGGCGCCGTTCTGCTTGGCGGCGTAGCCGGCCTCGAAGCCATCCGTGAAGAGCACACCCACTGTGGGCGGCGGCGGCGGCGGCGGGGGCGGGGGAGCAGGGGCGGGGACCGTGACCTGCGACGTCGCCGACTTGCCGTCCACCGTGACGGTCACGTCCGCCGAGCCGGCGGCGACGCCGGTCACCAGCCCGCCCGCGCCGACCGTGGCGACTCCGGGGGCGCTGCTCGTCCAGGTCAGGGGGCGCGTCAGCACGTTGCCCGTGGCGCCCAGTGCCGTGGCGACCATCTGCTCGGTACGCCCGATGGGTACCGTCGCGCTGGTCGGGGTGAGAACGACGGCGACCGCGAGCTCCGGCGTCACGCTCACGGTCGCGGTGTCCGCCTTGCCGTCCGCCGTGGCCACGATCTGCGCCGAGCCCACCAGCGCGCCCGTCACCAGGCCGGCGGAATCGACGGCGGCCACTGCCGGCGAGCTGCTCGCCCACGTCACCGGTCGCGCCAGGGGCAGCCCGTCCGGGCCGAGCACCGTCACCGCCAGCCTGGCGGCCTGCCCGACCTGCACGCTCGCGGTATCCGGCGCCAGCGATACCGACGTCGCCTGCGGCGTGATCACCGTGATCGCCGCCATGGCCGTGTAGCCGCCCGTGCTCACCTTGATGGTGGCGCTGCCCGGAGCGACGCCCGTCACCACGCCGCCGGCCACCGTCGCCACGGTCTTCACGGTGCTGGTCCAGCCGAAGGTCAGGCCGCTGATCGGCTGCCCGCTGGCGTCGAACGCCGTCGCCACCAGGGTGGTGGTCGCCGCGGCGGCCACGGACGCCGACGTCGGCGTCACGGTCACCTTCGCCACCGTGGCGGTCACCGCCGCGGAGGGCCCGGCCAGCTGTCTCGAGGCGGACGCGTCACAGCCACTGCTCACTGCGCCCGCCGCCAGCGCCAGCGCCAGCACGAACGCAGGTCCGCGCGTCGTCGCGCGGCACGTTTGCACCGTCATCAGTGCGCTCCTTGGTTTGCCCGCTCCCGGCTGCGTCGATGGGATACGGGCGCATGTCAGTGGGGTTGTTGCTCGACGCGGGCAACTACATCAGGACGACAGCCGGAAAGTGTGCGTGTTCATCGGGCGAAAATCGTGATGAGACCGGCGGCGGGGATCGTCGCCGTAACCAGCTGCCCGGCCGAAATCGTCTGATCGCCGCAGGCGGGCGCGTCCGTCGCGCTGGCCGTGGTGTAGCGCACGCCGTACGTGCCGGCGGGCAGCCCCTGCGCCTTGATCGTGGCCGCAGCCGTGGCGCGTACCACCAGCACGGCCTTGCCATTGGCGTTCTGGAAGGCGACGGGCGTCAGCCCGCCCTGCGTGGTGGTCGCGTCCACCCGCGTCGCGCCCGGCACGACGTAGTGGAAGAACTGGCGCAGGTAGCGCGCGCGGCTGGCCATCGTCACCGCACCCGTCGAGCTCACCACGAAGTACTTGTCCCCGGCGTCGGTGCCCGTGTACGCCAGTGTGTACTCCTGCCACGCCGACACGCGGGCGTGCAGCAGGTCGTCGATCAGCTCGTTGTAGCCGCCACCGATCTTCTCCAGCATGGACGACCGCATCCCGTAGGTCCGGGTGCGCTGCCCGATGGCGTCCAGCGTCGCCAGGGTGGGAGCGGTGCCGTACCGGTGGTAGGAGATCTCCGACACGAGCCCGGCCGCGCCCGGCGCCGCCTGGAGCTGGTCGAACCAGGTGGGCGCGTTGCTCGCCACCTTGGTCGACGGCCCGATGAACGCCGGGTGGAAGCCCGCCGCCGCCAGCCGCGCCGCCGTCGCCACCAGCGCCTGACCGATGAGCTGACCGCTGTTCAGGGGCGTGCCGTTGTCCGGCTCCAGGATCATCTCCCAGGAGTCGGCCACGAGACCGTACTTCTGCTGCAGGTGCTGGAAGGTGGCCAGGGCGAACTCCGCATACTCCTGCGGGTTCTGGTGCGTCGTCGCCACCGCGCCGCACGAGCCGGTGAAGGCCGTGTAGTTGAGGTTCAGGTAGAGCTGCCGGCCGGCCGCGCTCAGCTTCGCCTGCAGCGGCAGCACCACCTGCTCCACCGCGCTGTCCAGCTCCGAGAAGTGGAAACCGGCCGGATTCACGTGCTGCGGGTCCGAGTCGTCGTTCACCACCGTGTAGCCCGGGCACTTGAACGCGGATTCCGTGATCAGCCCCTGCTTCATCTGCGTCCAGTAGTCCACCGGGTTCTCCATCCCGCTGCGCACCGCCACCCGCAGGCGGGTGATGCCCAGGTCCGCCGCCTGCGTGAAGAGCGCGTCCCGGTAGTTCGGGAACGCCGCCGTGCCCTGACCCGCCTGCGCCGT
Organism: Gemmatimonadota bacterium; assembly: GCA_017881445.1. Lineage (GTDB taxonomy): Bacteria > Gemmatimonadota > Gemmatimonadetes > Longimicrobiales > RSA9 > JADGQX01. The sequence continues at coordinate 2,537 of JADGQX010000145.1, forward strand.
CGCCTCCCAGCCCGTGATCGCCTGCTGCCGCGACCCCAGGTTGACCGCCACGTTGCCGTTGACCACCGTGCCCGACGTCACGCTGACGCTCGCCTGACCATGAAGGCCGGCACTCGTCGCCGTGACCACGCTCGTGCCCGCCGCGACCGCCGTCACCAGACCCGTCCCATCCACCGTCGCCGTCGCCGGCGCCGCGCTCGTCCACGTCACCGCCTGGCCCGTCAGCACGTTGCCCGCGCTATCCTCCACGGTCGCGCTCAGCTGGGACTTCGCCCCGACTGCGATCGACACCGTCGCCGGCGCCACCGACACCGACGCCGGCACTACCGCGGGGGCGGAGGTCACCGACACCGCGGCCTGGCCCTGGATGCCTCCGCTGGTTGCGCTGATCACGGCCGTACCCGCCGTCAGCGCCTTCACCGCTCCCGTGCTGTCCACGGTCGCGGTCGCCGGCGCGTCGCTCGCCCAGGCCACGGGCTGGCCCGTCAGCACGTTGCCCGCCGAGTCCTTCACCGTGGCCGCGAGCTGCACCGTCGTCCCTGCTATGGGCGACGCCGTCGACGGCGTCACCGTCACCGCCGCCGGCTGCGTGGTCGTGGCGGTCGTCACCGTTACGAAGGCGGAGACCGTCAGGCCGCCGCTACTTGCCCGGATCGACGTGCCGCCCGGCGCGACCCCCCGCACCAGACCGGTGGAGTCCACCGTGGCCAGCTCCGGATGGATGCTGGTCCAGGTGAAGACCGCCGTGGACACAACCACGCCGCCCGTAGCGTAGGCGGTGCCATTGAGCTGGACGGTGCCGCCGACCTGGATCGTTGGTTTGGTGGGAGTTACCGAGAGGGAGGCCAGCGATGTCACCGCCGCCGAGGGTCCGGAGAGGTACGCATCCGTCGCTCGAGAATCCTTGCCGCAGCCACTGCTCGCCGACCACAGTCCCAGGATGAGGGCCAGCGTCAATGCAGGGCCGCGCAGCGTCGCGCGGCTCGTTTGCACCATCATCAGTGCACCCTTTCTGTTTGCCCGCTCCCCTTCTGTCGATGGGCCGCGAGCGTCCGTGGTGTGGGTGGGTCGGTGTAGGGCACGGCGACAAAGAAGGCCGCCAGCACCTGGAGGAGCAGCTCCTCCTCTCGTCGCTGGCGGCCCGGCGGGCGTGGCGGCTTCCTCACCGCGTTAGCCCCGTGGCTCTGCGCCCCCGGCTTTCACCGGGTTTGCTCTGGGCAGCGTGTGTCCGTCCGGCATGGACGGGAAACCGTCCGGCACCTGGTAGAGCAACACCCGTTCCATCGCCCCCACTCACCCCCCGCCCGGGCCCGCAACGGCCCCGCCGGTGTGCGACTTATCACGGGAGCATTGCCTTTGGCCTCCGGGCCACTGGGTCGCCGTTTTGGCAACCCTTTTCCGGGCACTCAAACATGTGTAGTCGGGGCGGCGCGCGTCCGGCAGACGGGACGGAGAACGCAAGGGGACATGAGGATGCGCCCGCGTAGGCTCGCATTTATCGCATTACAGGAACACAATTTGCACGGTTCCAGGTGGCTGAGCTCGATCACCTGTGAGCGGGAGGGTATATGCCGGAGAAGGATCTGGGCGAGCGGGGCGCCGAGAACTCGATCAAGGGCAAGGCGAAGAGGCTGAAGGGCAGGATCAAGGACGCCGCGGGCGGGCTCACGGGGGACAACAGCCTGCAGGCGGAGGGCAAGTGGGACCAGGTGAAGGGGAAGGTGCAGGACGCAGTGGGGAAGGCGGAGCGCAAGCTGGACCGGGCGGCGGACGAGTCCAAGGAGTAGCCCCTCGGAAAGACACGGAGACCACGGAGGGCACGAAGGCCACGGAGCGTCCTCCGTGTGCTCCGTGCCGTTCCGTGCCCCTCCGTGCTACTTCTGGAAGATCGTGATGACGCCGGCGGCCGGGATCGAGGTATTGACGAGCTGGCCGGAAGCGATGGTCTGGTCGCTGCCGGCGGGAGCGTCGGTGGCGCCCGCGGTGGTATAGCGCAGGCCATAGGTGCCGGCGGGCAGCCCCTGCACGGCCAGGCTTGAGGCGGCAGTGGCGCGGACCACCAGGACGGCCTTGCCGTTGGGGTTCTGGAAGCCCACGGGAGTCAGCGCCGCCAGCGTGCTGCTGGCATCCACCCGCACCGCGCCGGCCAGCACGTAGTGGAAGAACTGGCGCAGGTAGCGTGTGCGATTGCCCATCTTCACCGTCGGCGCCGAGGGATTGGACATGTTCACCAGGTAGTACTTGTCGCCTGCATCGCTCCCGGTGTAGGCGAGGGTGAACTGTTGCCAGGCCGATACCCTGGCGACCAGCAGGTCCGCGATCAGCTCGTTGTAGTCGCCGCCGATGTGCTCGAGCATGGACGATCGGATGGCGGACGTCAGGGTCGGCTGGGCGATCGCTGCCAGCGTCGCGCTGCTGGGGATGGTGCCGTACCGGTGATACGCGAGCTCCGCGACGAGACCCGGCGCCCCCACGACCGTCTGCATGGTGGCGTACATCCTGGGCGAACTCGCCGCCTGCATGGCGGAGGGCGCGACGAAGGCCGGGTGGAAGCCCGCCGCGGCCAGCCGCGCCGAGGTCGCCACCAACGCCCGGGCGATGAGCTCACCGTCGCCCAGGAAGGGCGTGCCCGACCCCTTGTCCGGCTCCAGGATCATCTCCCACGAATCCGGCACCAGGGCGTACTTCTGCTGCAGGTGCTGGAAGGTAGCCAGCGCGAACTCCGCGTATTCCGCCGGCGTCTGGTGCACGAGGGCCACCGGGCCGCAGTTGGCTGTGAAGGCGGTGTAGTTGACGTTCAGGTACAGCTTCCGGCCCAGCGCGGCCAGTTTCGCGCGCAGCGGCAGGACTACCTGCTCCACCGTGCTGTCCAGCTCGCTGAAATGGAAGCCGGCGGGGTTGATGTGCTGCGAGTTCGCGTCATCGTTCACCACCGTGTAGCCCAGGCAGGAGAACGCGGACTGAGTGATCTGACCCTTCTTCAGCTTCATCCAGTTGTCCGCCGGGTTCTCCACCCCGCTGCGCACCGCCAGCCGCAGCCGATTGATCCCCAGGTCTCCAGCCACGAGCGTCAGCAGCGCGTCCCGGTACAGCGGGTACGCCGCCGACCCCTGGCCGGCCTGCGCCGTCGCCTCCCAGCCCGTCATCACCTGCTGCCGCGACGACAGGTTCACCACTACGTTGCCCTGACCCGTCAGGGAGGCCAGGGGCGCCATCGCCGGGCCCGCCGCGCTCCGCGGTGCCGCCGTGTCACTGGTGCACCCCGCGCCTGCGACCATAAGCGCCAGCACCATGCCGAGCGCCGGCGCCAGAGCGCGCCTGGGCGCGCGGCGCGCCAATCCCCGAGACTCCTGCTCGCTTGTTGCGTACGTCCGCATCTCGACTCCTGTCATGGGGCTTCGTTGCCTGAGGCCGTCTGCCGCTTGATCCGGCCCGTCACTGCGCACCCGAGAGGACCGGCCGGGGGCGTGAGCGGTTGCCCATTGCGCACACCCGGTCGGAACCAAATGAGGGTAGCCAAGGCAAGTTGTGAGCCGACAATGCGTTAGGGACTTTCTGCCCGAGTGGACCAGCCCCAACGATGGCTGCGAACGGAGCGAACGGGGGTGCCGGCCGGGCAGGCGGTTGCCGGTCCGCCCATGGCGGAGAGAGGCTTTCGGGAAGGGGGCCGGGTGATTCGGGCGGGGTCGTCCCGGTTCATGGACGCGAGCCCACCGCGGGACGGTCGGTGAGGGCCGGCGTCCGGCGACCGGCCGTTACCGGGGAGTTCTTCCCTGTTCCCTGCCGGGCGCCCTTCTCAGCGGGTGGCGGGTGACGTAGTCTAGGAGGTGGGTCGCCGCGGGGGCGAGGCTCCTGCGGCGCTGGCGACGAGGCCCGGAAGACGGAGCGCTGGTGTGGAATCTTCGGTGACGTTGCGGGGCTGGAGCGGGTCCCGCCTGGCGAGCCTGGCGCTGGGTGCCGGCATGGCGACGGTGGCGGCGCTGACCATGCGCCATTTCTACCAGGCGCGTTTTCCGGCCTCCCTCCGGGACGCGGCGGCGTGCCAGGCCGACTCCTTCTTCAGCTGCGCGAATTCGGCGCTCTCGCCGGTGGCGATGGTGCGGGGGGTGCCGATCGGCTTCCTGGGCTTCATGGTGGGGGCGCTGCTGGCGCTGGGCGCCGCGCTGCCCTCGGAGCGCCTGGAACGCACGAACGCGGCGCTGGCGCACGTGAACACGCTGGTGGCGCTGGCGCTGACGCTCTACTCGGCGGTCGTGCTGCGCAGCCTCTGCCTGACCTGCGCCAGCTACACGGTCCTCGCCCTGGCCAGCCTGGGGCTCTTCTGGCTCTGCCGCCGCGGCTCCGGGACGGAGACCACGTCCGGCCGCTGGCTGCTGCCGTCGCTGCCGCACCTGGCCGTCTTCGCGCTGGCGACGCTGGTGGGGGCCTACGCCGTGCGCCAGTACTGGGACGCCCGCGTGCAGGCGCGCACGGGCGACGCCGCGGCGAAGGTGGTGCACCAGTACTTCGCCCTGGACACCGTGCCGCCTCCCAGCGTGCTGTCGCCGTACTGGACCGTGAGGTCCACCGCCCGCTTCGAGGACGCCCCCATCCGGGTGGTCGAGTACGGCGACCTGCTCTGCTCCGACTGCCGCTTCTTTGCCGAGCAGATGCACCGGCTGGAACGCGAGTTCCCCGGCCAGATGAACGTCGCCTTCCAGTTCTTCCCGCTGGAAGCCCGCTGCAACGACGTGGTGGAGAAGGACAAGCACCCCGGCGCCTGCGAGGTGGCCTACATGGCCGCTTACCGGCCCGAGCGCTTCGGCGCCATTCACGACGAGGTCTTCGCGCACATGACCGAGGCCAAGGCGCCGGCGTGGCGCGCGCAGCTGGCGCGCAGGTACGGCGTGGAGGGCGCGCTGGCCGATACGGCCACCCGGGCGCGGGTGCAGCGCTTCATCCGCACGGGCGCGGAGTACCAGAAGACGTCCGACCAGTACGCCCACGGCGTCCGCTCGACGCCCACGCTCATCGTCAACGGCCGCATGATCATCGGCACGCTGCCCGACGAGCAGATGCGCGCCATCTTCCAGGCCATCGTGGACCAGCGCCTCGGCCGCGGCAAGCGCTTCATCGAGAGCTGGGTGGACTAGCGCCGGTGACCACCACGAGGGCTCCGGCCGGGTATCCGCTGCCGTAGCGGAACGTCGCCTCCGAAGCGTCCAGAAACCGGATCTCGCGAACCGACTCTGCGGGGATGGCGCGCAGCTCGTCCGCGCTCGAGGCGCGATTCTCGTCGATGAAGATCGCCAGCCCCGCCCCGGCCGAGACCGATCCGCGCGTCCAGTGGAGGAACTCCGGCCGGAGCCGTTGCACCGCGTCGTATGCCGTCTGCGCGTTCGTGCCGGCAATCTCCCCCGCCGACAACGTGTGCAGCCGGAGCTGCGCCGGCTCCGGGGACGGCCCCTGCCCGACGCCGGCACACGCTGCCAGGACCGACGCGACGAGCATCGCTCCGAGATTGGCTCCCATGAAGACCTCCTTTCGGCGTGAGGGACGCTTTTCTCTTTGGGCACGAGGACCGGGGCGAAGGTTGGCAGGCGGGGACGAGATCCCCTGGAGCGGCTCGAGTGAGCCCGGTCGAAGGGGATGGAGTGGCCAGGGCGCCTCGACCTGGGGGCCCCGGGGCGAGGACCCGCCTGCAAACGAAAGCGGCCGGAGCGATTGCGCTCCGGCCGCCGGGTCCCCTGCGGGGGAACGGCCTCAGTGCACCACCTTCTCCACCGCCTGCTTGGTCTTGCCCGCGATCCCCACCTCGTGATGGGTACGCAGGATGTGACCCGTGTTCGCGTTGATGGTCACGAGCTCGTGACCTTCCCCCGGCGTGTCCACGGACACCACCCACACCAGCACTCCGCCCTCCCGCTTGAGGTCCGCGTCCTTCACCTCCTTGGCGCTGGGGAAGCGCCGCATGGCGATGGCGCGGGCCCGCGACTCCGAGACGCCCGGGTGCGCGTTCTTCACGTCCTTGTCCGTGAAGACCCTGTCCACCGTCTTCCCCGTCGCGCTGGCCGCACCGCTCACGGCCTTGCCCGTCTCCTTGGCGGCGTGCGTGACCGCATGGCCGACGTCGTGCGCAGCGCCTGTCACCTTGTTCTCCGCCGTCCCCACCACGTCGTCCGCGTGCCGGTCCGAGACCACCGACCCGTTCGACGCGTTCACCCGCACGTCCTGGTGACCGGGACCCGGCGTTTCCACCTCCACCTTGTAGACCAGCAGCCCGTCCTCTCTCTCGAGCTTCACCGATTTCACACCCTGCTGGTTGGGCACGCGCGCCAGCGCGATCGCCTGCGCCCGGTCCATCGAGATCGTCGGCTCCGCCGGCGCCGGCTGCTGCGCCGCCACCATCCCCGCGCCCGCGGGCACCAGCGCCGCCGCCAGCACGAGCGTCTTCCACGTGTTCATACGAACCTCCTGCTCGGGTTTCCCGCTCACTCTGCCGCAAACCGGATACCAACGCCGCACTAACTCATTGCCAGATCAGCCCTTGCGGCCCCGGACGCGCGGCAGCCCCGCCGCTCGCACCATGTATCTGGAAGGCATCGCCTGCAGCGTCGCAACATCCGGGCTCGCAGCGCCCCAGACCGGTCGCGCGCTGGTCGAGGCGGGTCTCCATCCCGCCACCGGTGGAACCGGCGCCCAGGCCTGCTCGGGCGACATGCTGCTCCAGGCCCTCATCGCCTGCTTCTGCATGACGGTCGGCGCCGTGGCCACGGCGCTGGGCATCCCGCTGCGCGGGGGCTCCATCCATGCCGAGGGCGACCTCGACTTCCGCGGCACACTGGGCGTCGACAAGGCCGCCCCGGTTGGCTTCCAGGCCATCCGTCTCCGGGCCCATCTCGACGGCGGCGCCGCCCCCGACCAGCTCGATCGCCTGCTCGAGCTCTCCGAGCGCTACTGCGTCGTCCTCCCGACCCTGCGCCACCCGGCCGCGATCACCACCTCACGGATCGGTTGAAGCGGCCGGCCGGCTGTCCCGGCCTCAGACCACCGTTCCCGCGAGTGTAGGCGCCCGGCGGTCCCCCCTGGATGCCTTCCTCGACACGGTGTCGTCACCAGGCGATATTGCCTTTGCTGGGAGAAAAGCGCATTTCGCCCACCGGCAGCGGCTTACGCGGACCGGGGATGGCGCCGGGATGGGCGCCGGGCCACCGCGGGCGATCGCGCCCGAGGGCGCGCGGGAACATCCGGCGAAACCGTGCAGTACATCTCTGCGAGCGCACAGATCGGGTGGGGTCGGGAATGGGCAATGTGCGCCGGCATTTCGCATCCGGAGCTTACCATGACCAGGGCTTCGCCGATGTCGCGTAGCCTCTCCGCACCGGGCCCATTCCGGGCCTCGCGGCGCTTACTCGCGCTGCCTTTCGCCGCCGTGGCCTTCCTTGCCCTCGCCGCCACGGCCACCATGCTGTCGCCCGGCCGGGCAATCGCCCAGCAGGACACGACCCGCACCCGCGGGGAGTGGCGCGACACGCTGGACCCCGCGCCGCGCGACACGTTCCGCTACGAGCGGCGTGACCGGCGGCGCAGCGCGGCCCGGCCGCCTGACTTCCTCTTCGCCGAGCCGCGCTTCGCCTTCACGCTCCGGGGCGGGATGACCTTCCCCCGGGCGGGCAGCGACGTCTTCAACTCGGCCATCGAGAACCTCACGCTGGGGAAGGGTGACTTCCGCGCCATCACCGGCGCCCTGGATCTCTCCTTCCGCGTGACGCCGCGGCTGGACGCGGTGCTTTCGGGCTCTTACAGCCGCTCGAGCAAGCGCTCGGATTTCCGCGCCTTCCTCGACAACAACAACCTGCCCATCGAGCAGCGTACCCGTCTGTCGCAGGTGCCGCTCACGGCCGGCCTGAAGGCGTACCTCTTGCCCCGGGGTCACCAGATCGGTCACTTCGTATGGATCCCCACGCGCGTCGCCCCCTACGTCGGGGCCGCGGGAGGGTTCGTCTGGCACCGCTTCGAGCAGAGCGGCGACTTCGTGGACTCCCGCGACCTGGCCATCTATTCGGCCACGTCGGTGGCGGACGGCTGGTCGCCCACCGCCCACGTGTTCGGCGGTGTGGACATCGGCATCACCCGGCACGCCGCCCTGAAGGTGGAGGCCCGTTACGCCTTCGCCTCGGCGGACCCGGGCCCGGATTTCTCTGGCTTCACCAGCCTCGACCTCAACGGTCTCCAGACCACGGTCGGGCTGAGCTGGCGGTATTGAGCGGAGGCGACGTATGCGTCACGCGCACCCATGGACCCGACTCGCCGGCGCCTCGCGCCGGCTCCTCCTGCTCGCCGCGGCTGTCCTCGGCGCCTCGGCGGCGCTCACTTCCTCCGCCCGCGCCCAGGCCCCGGCCGACGCGCGCTGGCTCCCCTGGCTCGGCTGCTGGCAGGCTGTCGCTCCTGATGGCGCGACCCTGAGCGGCGGACCCCAGATCTGCGTCCACGCCGCGGCCGGCGCGCCCGGCGTGACCTTCGCCTCGCTCATGGCCGGCAAGGTCGTCAGCCAGCGCGAGGTCGTCGCCAGCGGGGCACGCAGCCCCATCGCCGAGGGCGGCTGCCGCGGCTGGGAGAGCAACACCTGGTCCGCCGATGCGCGCCGCGTCTACCGCCGCACCGAGCTGAACTGCGACGGCGGCGGCCGCCGCTCTTCCACGGGCGTGATCTCCTTCCTGCCGGACGACCGCTGGGTGGACATCGACGCCGCCGGAGTCGCTGGCGCCGCGCGCGGCGTTCGCGTCCAGCGATTCCGCGCCATGTCGGCCTCGGTGGCCGCGGCCACGGGCCTGATGCCGCAGGGCGAGGACCTGGCCATCCTGACGTCGCGCACCGCC
>JADGQX010000373.1 GCA_017881445.1 Gemmatimonadota bacterium
GCGGCGGGCCACTGCGCCAGCTGGTTCGGCGATGGCGAGTCGGCGCTGCGCTGTCTCACGGGCCCGGGCCGGCGCGCGCCCTCGCTCGTGCTCCTGGACCTCATCCTGCCGGGGATGTCCGGGCTGGACGTGCTGGAGGCGCTGGTCCGCGCCGGCTCGCTCGCCCACTCCCGCGTGCTCATGATGAGCTCGTCCGTCACGGACGTGGCGCGGGCGGCCGCCCGGGCGGGCGGCGCCACGGCCTTCCTGCCCAAGCCGGTGCAGCTGGACCACATCCGGGCCTGGCTCCCGCCGGTCGCCGCCTGAGCCGGCGCCGCCCGCCGGCGCCGACCTGGCTCAGCGGTGGATGGTGGCCATGCCGCCGGGCGGGTAGCGCGGTCCCGCGGCGGCGCCGGGCGGGAAGGCCTCGTCGATGCGGCGCAGGTCGTCGGCGGACAGCTCGACCTCCGCGGCGGCCGCGTTCTCCTCCAGGTAGCGCACGCGCTTGGTGCCGGGAATGGGGACGATGTCCTCGCCCCGGGCCAGCACCCAGGCCAGCGCGAGCTGCGCCGGGGTGCACCCCTTCTCCCGCGCCAGCTCCTGCACCCGCCTGACCAGCTCCAGGTTGCGCTGGAAGTTCTCGCCCTGGAAGCGGGGATTGGCGCGGCGCCAGTCGTCCGGGGGGATGTCCTCGGGGCGGCGGAACCGGCCGGTCAGGAAGCCGCGGCCGAGGGGAGCGTAGGGCACGAAGCCGATGCCCAGCTCGCGCACCGTCGCCAGGACGTCGTTCTGCTCCGGGTCCCGGCTCCAGAGCGAGTACTCCGTCTGCAGCGCCGAGATGGGGTGCACCGCCTGGGCCCGGCGGATGGTCGCGGGCGCGGCCTCGGACAGGCCGAGGAAGCGCACCTTCCCCGCCCGCACCAGCTCCGCCATGGCGCCCACGGTCTCCTCGATGGCGACGCCGGCATCCACGCGGTGCTGGTAGTAGAGGTCGATGTGGTCCAGGCCCAGGCGCTGGAGGGACTCGTCGCACGCCTGGCGCACGTACTCGGGATCGCCGCGCACGCCCATGGGCGTGCCATCGGGCGCGCGCACGTTGCCGAACTTCGTCGCCAGGACCACGTGGTCCCGCCGGTCGCGGATGGCACGGCCCAGCAGCCGCTCGTTCTGCCCCCGGCCATACATGTCGGCCGTGTCGAGGAAGTCGATGCCCAGCTCCAGCGCGCGCTGGATGGTGGCCACGGACTGCGCATCGTCGCCCGCGCCGTAGAAATCGCTCATGCCCATGCAGCCGAGCCCGAGCTGCGAGACCTCGAGCCCCTGCCGCCCCAGCTTGCGTCGCTTCATCTTGCCTCCCGTCAGCGTAGGTCCCGCACGCGCACCTCGATGCCCTTCTCCCCCGCGAGCAGCGCCACCAGCTTGCCGGGGTCCGTCTCGCCGTAGTGGTAGGGGTAGAGCAGGCGGGGGCGGAAGGCGCGTGCCGCATCCGCCACCATCTCCGGCGTCATGGTGTAGGGCAGGTTCATGGGCAGGAAGGCGACGTCGATTCCCCGCAGCGCCTTCATCTCCGGCGTGTTCTCCGTATCGCCGGCCACGTAGACCCGGGTGTCGCCGAAGCGGATAATGTAACCGTTGCCGTTCCCCCTGGGGTGGAAGGGCTGCCCCGGGGCGCGCACGTGCACCAGGTTGTACGCCGGCACCGCCTCCACCCGGAACCCGGATTCCTCCCGCACATCGCCGTTGGCCATGACCTCCGCGTCCGGGATCTTCCCGGCGCAGGAGCGGGACACGACCACACGGGTGCCCGGTTTGCGGATCGCTGCCACCGCCGCGGGGTCGAGATGGTCGCCGTGCTCGTGCGTGATGAGCACGAGGTCGGCTTTGGGCATGGTCGAGTAGTCCGCCTCGCGGCCCACCGGGTCCACGTGGATCACCTTGCCGCCCTGCCGGAGCACGAGGGTGCCGTGGCCGACGAAGGTGATCACCAGCTCGCCCGCCGATGTCCGGATCGTGTCCTCGCGCGGCGGGCCACCCGCCTGCCGCGGCGGCAGCAGCGGCGAAGTCAGCAGGGCGGCGAAGAGCAGCAGGTCGGGTGCGGGCATGGGGGCTCCTTGGGGTCGGTCGGTACGATACCGCCGGGAGAGTGGGGGAATGGCGGCCGTCGCGCCAGCACCCTGGTTCGCTCCTCTCGCGGGTCGGGACTAGCTTCCAGGCACCTACGACGCCCGACCGGCTAGCTGTCACCCAGGAGGGTTCCGCCCATGCTCCGTCCGTCTCGCAGGCTGATCGCCGCGGCGCTGGCCGCGCTCCCGGCGCTGGTCGCCGCCCAGCGCCCGCTGCGGGCTCAGCTCCCGTCCGATTCGGCCGTGCGCGCCCTCGTGACCCGGCGGATCCAGTCCGGCGCCACGCCCGGCCTGGTCGTCGGACTGATCGGCCCGGAGGGGAAGGCGCGCGTGCTGGCCTCGGGCGACGAGAAGCCCGGCAAGCCGCTGGACGCGCGCAGCGAGTTCGAGATCGGCTCCGTGTCGAAGGTGTTCACCGCCTCGATCCTGGCGGACATGGTCGCGCGAGGCGAGCTGAAGCTGGACGATCCGATCGCGAAGTACCTGCCGGCAACGGTCAGGGTGCCGGAGCGCGGCGGTCGGCAGATCACTCTGGTGGACCTTTCGACCCAGACCTCCGGGCTGCCGCGCATGCCGGACAACTTCCACCCGGCGGACCCGGGCAATCCCTACGCGGACTATTCCGTCCAGCAGATGTACGACTTCCTCTCCTCCTATCGCCTGACGCGCGACATCGGCGCTCGCTACGAGTACTCCAACCTGGGCGTAGGCTTGCTGGGCCACGTCCTCGCGCTCCGCGGCGGCAAGAGCTACGACGCGCTGCTGCACGAGCGCATCCTGAAGCCACTGGGCATGGAGCACACGGGTGTGGCACTGACCCCGGAGATGAGCGAGCACTTCGCCCCCGGCCACAGCGGCGGCCGGCAGGTGGCGGGCTGGGACATCGTCACGTTCGCGGGCGCGGGCGGGATCCGCTCCGACATGGAGGACATGCTGGTGTTCCTGGGGGCCAACATGTTCCCCGGGAAGAGCCGCCTCGGGGGCGAGATCGCCGTCACGCACGCGATCCGCGCCCCGACCGGTTCGCCCAACCTGTCGATCGGCCTCAACTGGCACGTGCTGGCCGCCCTGGGCGACACGATCGTCTGGCACAACGGCCAGACCGGCGGCTACCACTCCTTCATCGGCTTCCGGCCGTCGCGGCACATCGGCCTGGTGATCCTGTCGAACGCCGATGCCAGCATCGACGACATC
>JADGQX010000146.1 GCA_017881445.1 Gemmatimonadota bacterium
GCCGTACTCCTTCAGCTTCAGCACCAGCGAGGAGAAATCGGAGTCACCCGACAGCAGGATGAAGGTGCCGATCTCGGGACGCGTGAACACCAGCTCGAGCGCGTCAATGGCGAGGCGGATGTCAGTGGCATTCTTCTTCGAGCTACCGTAGGCCGGCGCGAAGATCAGATCGACCGATGCCTCCGAGAGAGGCACGATGTACTGCGGGTAACGGCGCCAGTCCGCGTAGGCACGCTGGACGGCCACCTTGCCCTTGATGATGTCGCTGTTGAGGAGGTTCTTCAGCTCTTTGGTGAGGTCACTGCGGATCCCCATCGTCACGTTGTCGAAGTCGATGAGGAGCGCCGCGTGCGGCGCGTGGGGGGCCGCATACGTCGGCCCGATGGAGCGCCCCTGGGGGCCCCGTGCGAATTGTGCCATTTCCCTTTTCTTTTCTTCTGAAGCGTTTGCCCGTGGCGGGACCCCCTCGCCTCTGCGCGGCCACGTCTCTACGCGGTCACGGGACGGCCGGGGGAGCCCCGACGGGATGTTCCTAGGGGCGACGGCTCGATTCGTCGGCGCTGACCATACGCGCCAGCTCGACCCGTCGCACCTTTCCGCTCCCCGTGAGCGGGAATCCATCGAAGAACCGGACGAGATCAGGAAGCTTATACTCCGCGAGGGCGCCGCGGCACCACTCCTTGATCTCCTCGCCCGTGATGATCGCGCCCTCCATGGCCACGACGCAGGCGCACACCGCCTCGCCCAGGACATCGTGCTGCAGGCCCACCACCGACACGTCGAGGACCGCTGGATGCGCACGGATCCGGTCCTCGACCTCCCTCGGGTAGACGTTGAAGCCGCCGCGGATGATCAGCTCCTTGCGCCGGCCGACGATGTGGACGAAGCCTTCCTCGTCCACCATGCCCAGGTCGCCCGTCAGGAAGAAGCCGTCGCCGCCGAAGGCCTGCGCCGTCAAACCCGGCTGCCGGTAGTACCCCTTCATCACGCCGGGGCCCCGCACCGCCAGCTCGCCCAGGCTCTCCACCGGCAGGATCGCTCCCTGCGGGTCGAGCACCCGGATCTCCGTCTCGGCCAGTGGCTGCCCGACCGTGAAGAGCTGCTTGTCCTCCGGGTCGGAAAGCCGCGTGATGGCTGCCGTCGAGGAGGTCTCCGTGAGCGAGTAGGCCACTTGCAGCCCCGGGCAAAGCTCGGAGCGGATCCGGCGCAGCCATTCCTCGCTCACGGGCGCACCCGCCACGATCCCCGTGCGCAGCGATGTGAGGTCGTGACGGGCTCGCTCGGGGTTCCGCAGCTCGGTGGTGAACACCGTGGGGACCCCGTGATGCACGGTGACCCGGTGCTCGTCGATGAGCCGCAGCGCCTCGGTCGGGTTGAACTGCTCCTGCAGCACGAGGGCGGCACCCGCCGTCGCCGTGCCCAGGATGCCGGGGCCGAGGCCGAACACGTGGAACAGCGTGGTCACCCCGAAGACGACGTCGTCCTGCGTGAGCCCCACCGCAGCCACCGTTTCCGCCGCCGTCCAGAGGAGATTCCGGTGCGTGAGCGCCACGCCCTTCGGCTTCCCCATGGTTCCGGACGTGTAGAGGATGGCGAAGACGTCCTCTTCCGGATCGACCGCGCCCCGCGGGAACGACCGCCCCTCTCCGCTCGAGACGAGATCCTCGAACTGGTAGATGCGGTCGTCGTACCACAGGTCCTCCTCGCCCACCGTGACCAGGTACTGCAGGTCAGGCAGCGACGTGAGGAACCCCTCGAACAACTGCAGGTAATCGGTGCCGCCGAAGGTCTCGGCGCTGATGCAGACGGCCGCCTCGGAATGCCGGAGCATGTACTGCAGCTCGGGCACGGTATAGAAGGGGTTCAGCGGGACGATGACTGCGCCCAGCTTCGCAGCCGCGAAAAGCGAGACCGCGAACTCGGGCCAGTTCGGAAGATCCAGCGCGATGCGGTCGCCGCGCTCGATCCCCAGCTCGTGCAGTGCCGCGGCGAGCGACGTCGCCTGGCGATCCACCTGGCCGTACGTGAACCTGCGATCGCCGAAGATCAGGAAGACACGGTCGGGGTCGTCCGCAGCCCTCTCCTCCAGGACCTGGGCGACCGACCGGCCTCGGATGCGCTCTCCGAGCGCCATCACGCCTCCGTCGGGGGTTGCTTCGCGCCGGACGCCGCCCTCGGGCAGCACGTCGGGCCCAACCCTGCAAAATAGCGGCGCTGCCTGCGGATCGTCAAACGGAGCTTCCCCGCGCAGCACGCGTGGAAGGTCATGCGCGCTCGCGACATTGTTCCAGCGCCATGACGACGAGATCGTCCGCGAGGGCAAAGGTCCAGCCGCCGTCCCCGGTTCGCGCCACGGCACCGATGCCGGAGAGGACGGCGTAGTGGAGCTGGGCGGCGCGCGTCTTCTTGTCGGAGCGGGCGGCGGCGAGCACGGCCGCCGGGTCCATGGCCGCCGGGACACGCGTGGGCAGGCCCAGCGTCCCGAGCGCCAGCTCGACGCGGGCGGCGGTGCCGCCGGCGGTGAGACCCGCTAGCTCGCCGGCGCGGGTCTCGACCACCAGCCCTATGCCGACGGCGTGGCCGTGGGGCAGCGCGTAGCCGGACAGCAGCTCGACCGCGTGGCCGATGGTGTGGCCGGCGTTCAGCGCCTTGCGGGGGCCCAGCTCATAGGGGTCCGAGGCGGCGAAGCTCGCCTTGATCTGGATCGAGCGGGCGACCACAACGGCCAGCACGCTGGCGACACGGTCGAAGATCGCGTCCCGCTCCGCCATCACGCCCACCAGGTAGGTCGAGTCGGCGATGGCGCCGTGCTTGACCACCTCGGCCAGACCGGAGCGCAGCTCCTGGTCGGGGAGCGTCGCCAGCGTGGAGGGGTCGACGAGCACCAGGCGGGGATGGTGGAAAGCGCCGGCCAGGTTCTTCCCGGCGGGCAGATCGATCCCGGTCTTGCCGCCCACGGAGGCGTCGACCATGGCCAGGAGCGTGGTGGGCACCTGCACCACGGGGATGCCGCGCAGGAAGGTGGCGGCGGCGAAGCCCGCCAGGTCGCCGACGGCGCCCCCGCCCACCGCGACCACGCAGCCGTCGCGGCCCAGGCCGAGCGCCAGGAGCGAGTCCAGGACCTCGGCCCAGCTCTCGCGGCTCTTGGCGCGCTCCCCGGCGGCGACCACGATCGGGTCGGCGACCAGGCCCTCCTGCCGCAGCAAGCGCAGCACCGTGTCGCCCCAGAGCGGTGCGACATTGGCATCGGTGACCACGGCGTAGCGGTGCGCGGGGGCGGCATGGCGCAGCAATGCGGGCAGCTCGGCCAGCGCTCCCGGCCGCACGACCACGTCGTAGCCCTCCGCCGGCGGCGGAGGCGGCGAGATCCTGAGCCGCGTCACCGTTCCCCTTTCGATTTCGGACTCGGCGCGTTGCGCGCCGACCCGTCCTTCGGGCCAAGGTTAAGTCCATGGCTACGTTACGCGTCCGTTCACGCGGGCATGGGCGCGGTCCCGAAGTTTACGCCGGCGACCCCGGGTGCAGCAACCGCGCCATCCCCGCGGCAAGGACATTGCGCTGACCGGCGATGGATTTATTATATCTGTGACGTCACGGGCTGTCCGGGCGTCCCAGAAGTTGGCGGGGCGGTACGTACTGCCCGGGGGCGCGAGACGGCGGCCCGTGACGTCACCTTTCATGCGAAGGGGAGGGAACGCGGAACGATGGAGCTCCGCATAGGTCTGGCCTACAACCAGAAGCCGACGGAGGGCGCGGCATCCGCCAGCGGCGCCTTCCGCGAGGGGGCCTCGGAGGACGCCGAGCCTCCCAGCTCGAAGCCTCCCCACAGTCCGTCCCACGACCGCTTTGCGGAGTGGGACGAACCTGCTACGATCGCCGCCGTCGAGGCGGCGCTCTCCCGTGTCGGCACCGTCGTCCGCCTGGAAGCCGACGCCGATTTTCCCCGGAAGCTGCAAGACGCCTCTCCCGACATCGTCTTCAACATCGCCGAAGGGCTGAACGGCCCCAACCGGGAAGCGCACGTTCCGGCGATGTGCGAATTCTACGGCGTTCCCTACACCGGCAGCGACGTGCTGACGCTGGCGCTGGGCCTGGACAAGCGGCGGGCCAAGGAGGTGTTCCAGGCGCGCGGCGTGCCCACGGCCGCCTTCGTCACGCTCCTGCCGGACGCGCCCTCCTCGCTGCCGCCGGGCTTTCCTCTGCCGGCGGTCGTGAAGCCGGTGCACGAAGGCTCGAGCATGGGGATCCCGGAGCGCGCCTTCTGCCGCACGCCTGCGGAGGTGGCGCGGCGTGTGGCCGAGATCGCCCGGGAATACCATCAGCCGGCGCTGGCGGAGGCGTTCCTGCCCGGGCGGGAGTTCACGGTGGCCGTGCTGGGAAACGGCGCCGGGGCGACGGCGCTGCCGCTGGTGGAGATCCGCTTCGACGCCCTGCCGGCGGGAGCCGTGCCGCTGTACGGCTACGAAGCCAAGTGGGTCTGGGACACGACCGAGGCGCCGCTGCAGATCTTCGACTGCCCCGCGGACGTCACCGCTTCCCTCGGCCGCGCCATCGGCGCGGCCGCACTGGGCGCCTACGATGCCCTGGGCTGCCGCGACTGGGCCCGTGTGGACATCCGGCTGAACGCGGAGGAGCGACCCAACGTCATCGAGATCAACCCCCTGCCCGGCATCCTGCCGGACCCGCGCCAGAACTCGTGCTTCCCCAAGGCCGCGCGGGCGGCGGGCCTCTCCTACGACGACCTGATCGCCACGGTGCTGCAGCTGGCGGTCCGACGCTGCGGGGTCGCGCAATGAGAGTCGCCATCCTGCACGACGACGTGTTGGCCCGGATGGAGGCCAGCCCCGACGAGCTGGGCGTCATGGAGGCGGTAGAGGCGGTGGCGCTCGCACTGGCGGAGCTGGGCCACGAGGTCGTGCGCATCGCCGCCACGCCCCGGGTGGAGCGCTGGGCGGCGGAGCTGCGGGACGCAGGCCCCGGCCTGGTATTCAACCTGTGCGAGGGCGTGGCCGGCGCCAGCGCGGGAGAGGTGCACGCGGCGGGAGTGGTCCAGCTGCTGGGGCTGCCCATGACCGGCAGCCCCGCGGACACCCTCGCCCTCGCCCGGCGCAAGGACCGCGTGAACGCGCTGCTGGCCGCGGCCGGCGTGGCGGTGCCTTCCTGGACGCTGGCGGACCGGCTGAACGGCTGGCACCGGTTCCCGGCCATCGTGAAGCCCGCGGCCGAGGACGCCTCGGTGGGCATCACGCAGGCCTCGGTGACACCGGATGACGCCTCGCTGCGGCGAGCCGTGGCGGAGAGCCTGCACCGGCCGCTGCTGGTGCAGGAGTTCCTGCCGGGCCGGGAGCTGAATGTCGGCATCGTCGGCCCCCGGGTGCTGCCGGTCGCGGAGATCGAGTTCACGGCGCTGCCCGCGGGCGGGTGGCCGCTGGTGAGCTACCGGGCCAAGTGGGAGCAGGGCTCGGACGAGGACCTGGCGACGACCCCGCGCTGTCCCGCCCGCCTGGACGAGGCGACGGCGGCAGAGGCGCGCTCGCTGGCGCGGGCGGCCTGGTCGATCGTGGAGGGGCGCGGCTATGGCCGCGTGGACCTGCGCGCGGACGCCGAGGGGCGGCTCCACGTGCTGGAAGTGAACCCCAACCCGGATCTCGCTCCCTCTGCCGGGCTCGCGCGCATGGCGGCGACCGAAGGCTGGAGCTACGTGGAGCTGATCCGTCACATCGTTGAGGAGGCGGCGTGAGCCCCGACGAACACCCAACCCCGGCGATGCCGGCAGCCGGCGCGGTCAGCAGCACGCCGTCGGACGCCGACGTCGCCCTCGCACCACTCAGCCGCGCCCAGCGCGACGACGTGCGCGAGATCCTCGAGGGCACCGGCGTCTTCCGCGAGGACGAGGTCGAGATCGCCCTGGAGGTGCTGGATCATTACTTCGATCACCCCGGGCAGGACTATACGGCGGTGGGCGCCTTCACCCCCGACGCGAAACTGCTCGGCTATGTCTGTTTCGGCCCAACCCCCTGCACGCTCGGCACGTGGGATCTCTACTGGATCGCCGTGGCGTCGGGCACGCAGCGGACCGGGGTCGGAACGCTACTGCTCCAGGAGGTGGAGCGAAGGCTTGCCCGGGAACGCGCCCGACTCGTGATCATCGAAACCTCATCGCAGCCGATCTATGAGAAAACGCGGAGCTTCTACATCCGCCACGGCTACCCCGAGGTCGCACGGGTCCCCGACTTCTACTCGGACGGCGATGATCGAGTGATCTACGCCAAGCGCATTCAACCGTCGAACGGGCAAGCATGATGAACGACAACTGGCAGGGCATACTGCACCAGAGCCTGACCACGGTCGACGACCTGGTCGCGCGTTTCGGAGAGGAGAACATCGACCGCGAAGCGGTGGAGCGGGCGATCGAGAAGTTCAATCTGCGCATCACGCCGGCGGCGCTGGCGCAGATCAAGGAGGTGGGCGACCCGTTCTGGCGCCAGTACGTGCCCACGGGCGAGGAGAACGAGGTTCACGACGGCATGATCGATTCGCTGGACGAGGATGCCGATTCGCCGGTCCCGAACCTCACGCACCGCTACCCGGACCGGGTGCTGTTCCTGGTCTCCCCCGTGTGCGCCACGTACTGCCGCTTCTGCACGCGACGCCGGAAGGTGGGCGACCCGGAGAAGATCCCGCTCAACCAGTTCGAGAAGGCGTTCGAGTACCTGCGGCAGCACACCGAGGTGCGCGACGTCATCATGAGCGGCGGCGATCCGTTCATGCTGAGCGACCGGCGCATCGAGTTCTTCCTCTCCACGCTGCGGGCCATCCCGCACCTGGAGATCCTGCGGATCCACTCGCGCATGCCCAGCCATCTGCCGCAGCGGATCACGAAGGAGCTATGCGACGTCATCCGGAAATACCATCCGGTCTACGTCAACGTGCACTTCAATCACCCCTCGGAGCTGACCGAGGATGCCGTGCGCGCCCTCGGCATGCTCGCCGATGCCGGGATCCCGCTCGGCTCCCAGACCGTGCTGCTCAAGGGCGTCAACGACGACCCCGCGGTCATGAAGGAGCTGATGCAGAAGCTGGTCAAGGCGCGCGTCCGCCCCTACTACATCTACCAGGCCGACGTGGTGGCCGGCGCCGAGCACTTCCGCACCCGCTTCGAAAAGGGCATCGAGATCATCCGCGCCCTCCGAGGCTGGACCAGCGGGCTGGCCGTCCCGCACTTCGTCATCGATGCCCCCGGAGGCGGCGGCAAGATCCCGATCCTGCCCGAATACCTGCAGTCGGTCACCGAGAACGAGGTGATCCTGCGCAACTACGCCGGCGACGTCTACCACTATCCGCTGCCCAGGGAGCCGGAGCCCGCCCTCATGGTCTGCAGCAACGGCAATGGCAACGTCGCGCACGAGGACCAGCCGGAGATGTTCCGGGGCGACCTCGTGCTCATCAGCGGCAAGGGCAAAGGCAAGGGCGAGGGCAAAGGCAGAACGGCCGTGCACGGCAACGGCAACGGCAAAGTCCACGGGAACGGGAACGGAAAGCTCAACGGGAACAGGAAGGCTCACGGGAACGGGAACGGTCGGACGAACGGGAACGGGCGCATTGCGCCCCTGGAGCTGGAGCTGCCCTTCCCGGAGGAGGCCGCCGGGCAGAAGTAGCCCGGCGACGCAAGCGGGCACGGAAGGGGCCCGGGCGGCTATCGCCGCCCGGGCCCCTTCGTTCACGCGGGCCCGGCTCGGCTCAGGGTACTCCGCCCAGCAGCTGCACCAGCGGCACGGAGGGCACGCTTTCCAGCGGCACGGCCGCGGGCGCGTCCACCACCCGCACGACGGGGCGCCCGTCCACGGTCTGCCGCTCCACGAGGGCGTGCCGCGCGGGTCGCACGACCAGGGTGCGGCGATAGGCCGCGGCGAAGGCATCGGCGGCGGCGTCGTCGTCCCAGACGGAATACCAGACCAGGGCGCGGGCGCCGCCGGGTCCCTGGAGCAGGCGGTACGCGTCCCCGTCCCAACCCCGGGCGCTGGCCGCGGGTCCCAGGTGCTGGCGCAGAAAGAGGGTCATCTCCATCTCCCCCATGCCATTCTCCCAGGCGGTCCGCCAGAGAGGGCCGGTCGTGGCTCCGAGCCGCAGCGCGGTGGGCGCATCGCGGAGATCCAGGAAGCGCTCCGGGTGCATGACCTGCTCCGTCGACTGCGGCAGCAGCGAGTCGAGGGGGGCGGGCCAGGGCACGGACGGACCGGCGCCAGGCCGCAGGCGCGAGCGCCAGAGCGCCTCCACGAAGGAGGCGCCCTGGAGGTAGGGGAAGACGAGTCCTTCCCGGATCACGGGCGGCGCGCGCCGGAATACGGGAAACCGTGAGTTCTGCGCTTCGAGCGCGGGGCGGAGCTGGGCGCCCAGGTCGGGCAGCCGGGCGGGCTCCACGGCCTGGCCGGACGCCTCCTCCGTGATCAGCGCGAACATGACCGCCGTCGCCTGTCCCTCGATGGCGGCCTGCGCGGCGCTCTGCGGGTCGTTGCCGCGCCTGCGCGAGACCAGCGAGTCCAGGTTGGTGTGCTGGTCCTGGAGCGCATGCACCAGCTCGTGCGCCAGCACGGTGCGCAGCATATCCCGGGGCGTGCCCTCCACCGTGTAGAAGGTCTTCGTCTCGGGGTCGTAGTACCCGCCCACCTGCTCGGTGTACAGGTCCACCAGCAGGCGACGGAGCCGCAGCGTGTCCGGGATCAGCCCGAGCGCCGCGTAGGTCGCCTGCATGCCGGCCAGGTCGGCCGGGGGCAGGTCGCGGTCGAGCTGGCGGACGATGTAGGAGCGGACCTCCGCCCGCGTGCGATAGCCGATGCGGATGGGTCGCTCGGCCCTGAGCCCCGCCAGCACCTGCAGGCGCGGGAGCAGCGAGTCGACCAGGGCGCGCACCCGGGCGGTATCCTGCGGGGCGGTGTCCTGGGCATGACAGGCGGAGCTGGTGAGCGCCAGCGCCAGTGCCACGGGCGCGAGCAGGTGCAGGGCCGCGGCGCGGTCGGGCCTCGGGCATGAGCGAATCATGAGCCGGTGGGATTGGGGTCGGGCAGCAGGCGTGTGCCGGGGAAAAGTGGCTCGAGTCGCTCGAGCCCCGGAGCCAGTGCCAGGTCGGCCAGGCGCTCGCCCGTCAGGGGGTGGCGCAGCCCCGGATCCAGCTCCACCAGCGGCCGCAGGGCGAACGCCCTCTGCCGCAGCCGGGGGTGCGGCACCACCAGCGGGCCGGAGAGGACGACGTCGTCGTAGAGCAGCAGGTCGATGTCCAGGGTGCGCGGCGCGTTGCGGAAGGCGCGCTCGCGGCCGAGGCCGTCCTCGATGCGGCGGGCGCGCTCCATCAGCCGCTCGGGCCCGAGCGGCGTGGCGAGACGCAGCGCGAGATTCCAGAAGTCGGGCTGATCGACGTAGCCGACGGGGTCGCTGCGATACACGCTGGACACCACCTCGATGCGGCCCATCTCCGCCAGCGCGGCCAGCGCCGCGCGCAGGTTGGCCTCGCGGTCGCCGACGTTGGTGCCGAGCCCGAGCCAGGCGCGCGCTTCACGCGCGCCCGTAGCGGTCCTCCAGCCGGACGACGTCCGTCAGCTCGGGCGTGGACGCCTCCAGGATGTCCACGTCGGTGAGCGCCTCCATGCGATGCACGGTACCGGGGGTGACGTGGTAGCTCTCACCCTCGCGCATGGTGAGCAGCTCGAGCCGCTCGGCCGACGGACCGACCCAGAAGCGCATCTCGCCGCGCAGCATGTGGATCGTCTCGTCCTTGCGCTCGTGGTACTGCAGCGAGAGCGCGTGCCCCGCCTTCACGTGCAGCACCTTGCCGACGTATCGGTCCGTCTTCGCCCAGATGAGCTCGTGGCCCCACGGCTTCTCGACCCGCTCCGGCTGCATGACCGCTCCTCTCCCGGCGACGGTAGGGACTCCGCCGGCAAGATACCGGGCGCGGGAAAGCACGCACAAGCACACGCGTGAGGCCGGCCTGGCACGCAGTGAGCCAAAGAGAGTGCCCGGCCGGGAGGGAAACCCGCCGGGCACTCCAACCTCAACAGCCTGTTTCACGCGGAGCCACGGAGAGCGCGGAGAACGGCGACCCTGCTCTGCCGCAAGATCCGGGGCACCCCACGGGTCGTTTTGTTGTTAAAGAACATCCCGCCGGCAACCCTGCGAACCTCGAGGCCCGAGGGTACCGATGGCATCCCATTGTTGTTAAACAACATACATCTGGTACCCTGGTGCGCCCGGCCGGCGGCGGTCATGCCGGATCGACATGAGCCGGGCCGTTGCCGTTCTCTGCGTGCTCCGCGGCTCCGCGTGAGCGCCGTTGGCGTTTCTCCCCGTGAAGCAGTTTTCCGCGCCTCAGACGCCCGTGTCCAGGCACTGCTTGAACTGGGGGTTGTTCACCTCGTCGAAGGGGACGGGGATGACCACCTGGGTTCCCCAGTTGCCGCCCTTGGGGTACGGCCCCGTCTCATAGACGGCGCCGACAGGCTGGTTGAAGTACTTCACTTCCCGCCGCATGTCCCCCACGCGGTGGGCCGTGAACTGGAGCCAGAACGCCCGCTCCTGGAAGTGGAGCGCGATCTCGCCATTGCCGGTGCCCGGATCGGTGAGCGGGCCCAGCCCGACGCCCGCGCGCAGGGTGTTGAGCGTGCCCAGCCAGGTCCCGACATCCCCCGCGCTCAGCGCAGCCTCGGCCTCGATGAGCCGCGCCTCGGTGCCGGAGGCGACCACATCGCTGGAGTCGCGCGCCGCGTATTTCACCGAGTAGAACAGCGGCGTGCTGTGGTCGAAGCCGCGCGCCGCCGCCCCGCTGATCGTGTCGCGGGCGTAAGGCGTCCGGACGTCGGCCTGGGAGCGGAAGGGCAGCCCGTTCACGCCCTCCCTGTCGCCGACCGTCCAGCGCCCGATGCTGCGACCGAAGCTCCAGACGCCACTGGTCTCGTGGTCGGTGGTGGCGTCGTGGCGGATCTTGTAGACGAAGCTGGTGGGCACCGACGCCACCAGCGCCGCCGCCTGCGCGAACTTGCCCTCGCCCAGCAGCGCGCGCGCCTCGCCGATCGTGGCCAGGTTCTGCTGCGTGGAGGTGGCGCCGGAAACCCCCAGCGCCTCGTTGAAGCGGGCGATGGCCAGGTCGTACATCTGCGTGGTCGTGCTGGGGTCGCCGAAGCGCCGGTCCTTGCCGTTCGGGTCGAGGTTACTGAAGGGCACGCCCGCGCAGAAGTTCTCGGCGAAGAAGACGTAGGTGAAGCCCGCCAGCGCCAGCGCCTCGGCGTGCTTGGCGTTGTTGGCGTCGAACTTCTTGTAGTCGGCGGCCGCACGTTCCGTGGCCACGCGCGCTCGCTGCAGCGCCCGGAAGT
>JADGQX010000147.1 GCA_017881445.1 Gemmatimonadota bacterium
GAAGCAGCCAGCCAGTGCCCTCCAGCCACGCCCAGCGCGAGGCCGGCAGCGACCAAGAGACCCCCGGCCACCGCGCTGATCATGCTCAGGGCCCAGCGGTTGTTGTGCCGGCCCGGGCCCGATGGCTCGCTCAAGTTGCCCTCTACCCTCGTCGCTTCTCCATCAGCACCGTCACCATGAGACTCAGCAGCCCCAGCCGCTCCTCCTCGGGCGACATCTCGGCCAGTCGCGAGATGTCGAAGCGGCCCTCCCAGAGGGCAGGGCGTTTCTCCAGGCGGAAGAGCCCGGACCCGTCGGGGCGCGCCAGCAGGTACCGGGGGTGGAAGAAGTAGCCGGAGAAGAGGCCCAGGACCGGGACCTCGCCCAGCAGGGCGTCGCCCAGCTTGGCCCAGGGGTTCTCCTCCCGCACGACGAAGGCGACGCCGGCGCCGGCGTGGACCTCGTAGTGGGCGCGCCACAGGGAGCGGGCGCCGCGCCGTCGCACGGCGCCCAGCTCCTCGCCCGTGTCCTCCACCGACATGCGGTAGACGGCGTTGAAGTCGATGACGCGGTCGGCCTGGATGCGGAACAGGGGGAGCGTGCGCTCGCGGTCGGCGAAGACCGTGATGGCCTCGCGCAGCGCCAGGACCTTCTGCTTGACGTACCAGAGCAGGTTGCCGCGGGCGTCCTCGACCGAGAGCTGGTGGCCGATGGCCAGAACCTTGAAGCTCAGGCGCAGCGGGTAGTCCATGGGACTCCTGTGGGCGACGTCGCTCGTCGGCGCGCGCGGCGGTCCCCCGGCATCGGTCTCCGGTCCGGGTTCAACGGCCGCCACGGCGCTCGAACTATCGCTTCACTGATGGACGTGCAGGGACCGCACGGGGGCGTGTGGCCGGCGGAACGCCGGCGAGTGTCCGGGCTGCGTCGCCAAGGTCGTGCGGACAGTCGGGCAGGTCAAGAGCCTCGACCGGCCGATTGCGCGCTGCTAGCGCCAGATGCCCAGCAGCCGGCGGACGACGACCAGCTCCCCGATGTGGTAGGCGTTGTGGTCCGCCACCAGCAGCAGCTCGCGCAGATACGTCTGCCCGGTGCCGTGGGGTATGGCGGCGAACAGGTCGGCCTTCGAGGCCAGCTCCTTGAGGGCTTCACGATCCACCCGGAAGCCCTCCACGCTCCGCTCCCAGGCATCGCCCACGGGCGCGGCGCTCCCGGGCCAATAGCCTTCGGGCCAGCTCTTCTCCTCGTAAGCGGGGTTGACGCAGAACGCCAGGATGTCCTGCTGGGCCAGGCGCAGGTGCTCCAGGAGCTGCCAGGGCGAATAGGGCAGACCGGCGGGCTGTCGGCCGCGGAATTCGGCTGGAATCCCCGAGACCGCGTCCTCGAAGCTGGCGTGCGCGTCATGCCAGTCGAGCAGGCGCTGCACGTGCGTGCGGAGCTGGGCGTCGTCCATGGCAAGGTCCTCCGGGTCCAGGGGTCAGCTCGCGACGGCACGCAGGGATGATGGCTGCTTCGCGCCCCAGATCAAGAGCCAGAGCTAGCCCCCGGCCGTCGAGGCCCGCTCCCCTGACGGGTTGGCCGGAGCCAGCGCGAACAGCGGTACGCCGATCACGACGAAGAAGGCCGCCGCCAGAAGATAGTCTCTTCCGCCCGCCTGGAACGCCATGACCACCATGACGGCGGCGTGGGCAAAGCTGGACCATGCGGCGAAGGCGATCAGGCTGCGGTGCGCCGCCGGGTTGCGCGCCGCCAGCAACAGCAGGATCCCGAGCGTGACATAGAGGCTGAGCAGCATCGCTTCGGGGTACGCGGCCTGCTCCCTCTGCCACAGAGTCATCGTCAGTGGATAGATCCCGGCCGTGAACAGCAATCCCACCAGCACCAGGACGAGTTTCAGTGCTCGCTCTCGAGTCATCGTGCCCTCCGCTGAATCGCGCACTGTGGGAATGACGGTTGGCTGCCGTAGCCGCGGCGTCGCCCGCGTGGGGCCCTCCCCACACACGAGTGTGTGCGTCACGGTCGCCCCCGGCAGAGCGCGCGGCAGCCCGGGGGACCCGCGCCGACCCGGCCCGCTACGGTCTGCTGGAAGATGGAGTTTCAGGGCGGGGCCGAGCGTCTGAAACCCGCGCGCCGGCCGCGACGTACGTGACCCTGGCCGCCGCCCAGTGGGCTCGAACGGCCCGCACGGTTTCACTCAGCTGCGGAGGGCGAGATGAGCAGCGGCACCATCGACGAGTCACGGGCGTGGCCGCCGAGATCGTCAATCTCGCCTTTCGGATGGCACCGCTGGTACTCCTGAGTGGCGCCAGTTTCCTGTCGGTGTTCACCAAACCGCAGCTCGACGCTCTTGCGCTGGGTTTCATCCGCATGGGCGGCAACCTGAGCGAGCTCATCACGGTACTCTGGGGCCTCTGGCTCTTTCCCTTCGGCATCCTGACGATCAGGTCCCGGTTCTTCCCCAGGATCCTGGGCTACCTGCAGTTCGTTTCGGGATTCGCCTACGTCGCTGCCTGGTTTGCGGATATTGCTTTCCCCGCCCAGCCTCACGTGGTCTCGCAGATCCTGACGCCGCTCTACTTCGGCGAGCTGGCGATGGTCCTCTGGCTTCCGATCATGGGAGCGAAGGTGCCGCAGGGCGAGGCGGCTTCCAGTGTGAGCTGACGGGCCGCGAACGGTTAGCCGTTGTCAGGCGGCGTGGCCGCCCCGAGCACCCGGCTGCAACGGCCGTCAGTGCGCCTCGAGGCCCCCGGGGTAGCGGTCGTGGACGAGGTTCAGCCGGATGCCGTGCTCGAGCAGCGCCTTGAGGCCGGCCAGGACCAGCGAGAAACCCTGGGTCGAGTCGGTCGCCTGCTGCACCAATTCGTCGGCGTCGCCGGCGAAGCCGCTGTTGCTGATGGAGACGAAGGTGGAGTCCCCCTGGTAGGGCATGAAGCGCCACTCCACGGTGGTCGGGCCGTGGGGTCCCGGCCACTCGATGACGATGCGCTCGTACGGCTCGACGGACTTCACGGTGACCTGAATGGCGATGTCGTACATCTCCCACTCCCAGAGGACCTCGCGGCCGGTCTCGAGCCGGCCGCTGCTCTTGGTGAACCAGAACTGCGTCGTGATGGCGGGGTCCACGAACGCCTCGAACACGTCGCGGGGCGGCCGCCGGATGAGCATGCCGGTCTTCGCGACCGGGCTGCGGCTGAGCTGGAGGTTGGCCAAGGCCGCTCCTTTCGTTGACGGACGATCACCGGGCGCATCGAGGCCGGGCGCGGAGGGCGATCGTCGCCAAGGTCATGCGGCCCGCCGGGCGGGTCAAGGGCGTCGATCGGCCCGACCGCGCGGCGCTCGGGCGGTCACGGCCCGGCGGCTCCATGCAGGATCATCCGCGCGCCGGTCGATCAGTCGGGCGAGCTCTCCGCGAAACGCGCGGCGGCCGGGACCTCGTCGGGGGGCAGGCCGGATGCGGCCTCCATCCGGCCCGTGAAGTTGAAGAACGAAGCCAGCGCAGTGGCCTCGTAGATACCACGATCATCCCATCCGGCCGAGCGCAGCGCCTCCACATCCGCATCCTCGACGAACGCGGGGGCGTCCGTGAGCTTGCTCGCATACCCGAGCAGGGCCCGCGTCTTCGGATCCAGCTCGTATTCGCTCCAGTCAGTCGCGAACGCGCGACTGAGGTGCTCGTTACCCGTGAGGCGACGGACCGCCGCCGAATGGAGCCCCAGTCAGGCAGCTCCGCCGATCTTGCCGTTGACCACCGTCGCCAGCATCTCGCGCTGCAGACGGCTGATCGGCGACGACTTCCTCAGGTGCAGGTGCCGATAGAGCCTGTCGACCGTCAGGCCAACGGTGAGGTCGGGGAGCATCACCCGGACCACGCCGGGAAGAAACCCGCCATAGCGCCGTTTCGTGAACCATACGATGAAGCGCCGGATACCACGTGCATCTTCGGGGGCAACGCTGAGAATACGAGCCATCAGGGGGGATGTCCTTCAGGAGACGCGGCAACCATCGGGATCGGGAGGGAGAACGAACGTACCGGAAGGGCGTCGTGGCGGTAAGGACCGTGGGCCCGGACGCGGCGGCGCGCGAGCGACGTTGCGAAGGCCCGGCGGCCCGAGTGCGCATCTCGGCCCGCGCCGCCTCCCGCCAGGCGCTCCGTCCGCCTATCCTGCGGCCATGGACAACATCACGCACACGCTGGTGGGCGCCGCGCTGGGCCAGGCGGGGCTGAAGCGCCGGACGGCGCTGGGCATGGCCACGCTCGTGATCGGCGCCAACCTGCCCGACGTCGATGCGATCACGTACTGGACCGGCGGCGCCATCGGCTTTCGCCGGGGCTGGACGCACGGCATCCTGGCGCTGGCGCTGCTGCCCTTCCTGCTCACCGCTCTGGTGCTGGCGTGGGACCGCTCGCAGCGGCGCCGCCGCCGCCGCGCGCTCCGCGCCGACCGACCCGCCACCGTCCCGCGCGAGGTGTTCTTCCTCGCCTTCCTGGCCGTGCTCACGCACCCGCTCCTCGACTGGCTGAACACGTACGGCATGCGCTGGCTGATGCCGTTCCGGGACGAGTGGTACCACGGCGACGCCTGGTTCATCATGGATCCGTGGGTGTGGCTGGCGCTGGGACTGGGCGTCGCCCTGTCGGCCTGGCTGGGCCGGGGCGGGCGCGGCGGCGCCGGCGGCGCCGACTACCCCGCGCGTGTGGCGCTGGCGCTGGTGGTCGCCTACGCCCTGGCCATGCTCGGCATCAGCGCCGCCGGCCGGCAGACCGCCCGGCGGGCGCTGGCCGCGGACGGAGGAGCGCCCGCCGCCGTCATGGTCGGACCGACCTTCGGCAACCCGCTGCTCTGGGACGTCGTCGCCCGGCAGGGCGACGGCTACCGCTTCGGGACGCTGCAGGTCGTTCCCTGGCGCGTGCGCCTGCAGGCGACGCCGCTACCGAGCGGACTCGCGGACCCGGCCCCCCGCGCCGCCGCCGCCTCGCCCGCCGCGCGCCCGTTCCTGGGCTGGGCGCGCTTTCCCGTCTTCCGCGTGCAGCGCGGCCCCTCCGCCACCCTGGTCCGGATCGCCGACGTGCGCTACGGCGCCCAGGGCTGGGCCGCGACCACCGTGGTGCTGCCGCCCGGGCCGCGCTGACCCTGCGGGCGTAAAGCTGGACGGCGAGCGCCGATTCCGGGCATGCCGCGGTTGGCGCTGCGGACGCTACCTACGTTTCGCCAGGCAGTAGCCCAGCACCAGGCCAATCGCACCCTCACGCCCGATCCGGTTCCGGAGCTCCTGGGCATCGATCCTGGGCGTGCCGATCAGCGCCGCGGTCAGGATGTTGGCGTTTCCATCGATGTATTGTTGCAGGCTGCCCCTCAAGACGCCGGTTCGCGCCGAAATGCCGAGGGAGACGTGACCACTGAACAGTTCTTCGAGATCCCGCGTCGGGACGTCGAGGGCTGCCGCGATTCCCAGCAGGCTCACGAGACCCTCACATTCAAAGGGACGAGGACAACGCTCAACGTTTTCCATCACGCGGATGTGCGTCCTCCGTCTTGCCCAAGGGCGAGCAGGTGCACCAACAATGCCGCGGGCGCATCGGCGGAAGCAAGGACGTCGGCATTCGCGTCTGCGCCGCTTGCCGGCCCCGAGGATCCCGGCACAACTTACGCGTCTTTTTGTCCCGAACACCTTGGAAGCCACCGCCACCGGACATCGCATGCGGACCGACCTGCTCAAGCTCAAAGTCGAGAAGCGCCCGGCGCACATGCGCTTCAGGGGGCGCGTGCTGCTGCTCGTGGACGACGCCGAGCTGATGCGTCGCCAGCTCGCGGGCGCGAACTTCGGACTGACGGGCGAGCTGCGCTCGAGGCTGCGGGACCAGATCTCCACTGACGAGATCACGCCGGCCTACATCTGCTACTACTTCGACGAGACACTGGGCGAGTTCCCCTATCTGGGCCTCAAGGCCGGCGGCGAGTTCCCGGTCACGCGCGGCAGCGTGAAGAAGGGCGGCTTCGTCTGCTCCGTAAGCGGCAAGCGGCGGGGGAAGGGCTCCAGCCGGGAGCAGTCGCCCTACGCCGAGCTGATGGCGGGCATCCGCGTGGTCATCGCGGAGAACATCGAGCGCATCTACAACGAGAACTGCCAGAACCTGGGCGTGCTGACCTCGACCGACTTCCGGCTGATCGACCGCATCAAGGCGGGCGAGGAGATCCCGCTGACGGCGTTCACCGACGGCGTGGACGAGATCACCCGCGAGATCATCGAGTACGGCGGCCTCTTCGAGTACAACGTCGCCCGGCTGCAGGGCAAGGTGCGGCTGCCGCGGGTCGAGGCGCAGGCGAATAGCGAGGCGACGGGGGCGTCCGCAACGTCGTCGAATGCGAATGCGAATGCGGCTGCGAATGCAAATGCCGGCGCCTCCCGGCTGCCCATGACCCTCGCCGAGAAGATCTTCGCCCGGCACTGGGTGATCGACGCCGCCCAGGCGGAGTTCGGGGTGCCGTGGGTGAAGGCGGGCGACAGCGGCTTCGTGCTCACCGACTGGCGCTTCTCGCACGAGTACGTCAGCCCCATGGCGGCCATCTTCTTCGAGGAGAAGCTGGGCGAGGACGCCCGGGTCACCGATCCCGGCTCCATCATCATGTTCCGCGACCACCTCACCTACCTGCACCAGGTCATGCCGCAGGAACGGGTGCAGATGGGGCTGCTGAAGGTGGCGGGCCAGCTCAAGGACAAGCAGGAGGAGTTCGCGAAGAAGCAGGGCGTGATCTACTACGGCGAGAGGCTGGGGCTGAGGCTGGGGTCGGAGGCGATCTGCCACTCCAAGATGCTCGAGAGCTACGCCGAGCCCGGGCAGCTCATCGTGGGCACGGACTCGCACACGCCGCACTCGGGCGCCATCGGCTGCATCGCCTTCGGCGTGGGCACCACCGCGATCTTCAACTCCTGGATCACCAAGGACGTGCGGGTGTCGGTGCCGCCATCGTTCAAGGTGATCGTGCGCGGGCAGAAGCCCGACAACGTCACGGCCAAGGACTTCATGCTGGAGATCCTGCGCCACCCCTACATCAGGGACGGCCAGGCCATCGGCCAGATCATCGAGTACGCAGGCGAGGCCGTGGAGGCGCTGTCGGTGGACGAGCGGGCGACCATGACCAACATGGCGGCCGAGGTCGGTGCCTTCACCGGGATCGTGGCGCCGGACGCGAAGGCCGTGGACTACCTCGTCGCCGAGCGGGGCATGGAGCGGGAGCGGGCGGAGAAGCTGTGCCAGGGGCTCTTCTCCGACCCGGACGCGTCCTACGTCAAGGTCATCGAGATCGATGCGACGTCGCTGCGGCCCATGGTCGCGCTGCCCGGCGATCCCGGCAACGGCCTGTACATCGACGAGCTGGGCGACGCGGCCATCCGCATCGACGCGGCCTACGCCGGCTCCTGCACCGCCGGCAAGAAGGAGGACATGGACATGTACGCCGCCGTGCTGGGCGCCGCCCGCGAACAGGGACTGCGCGTGCACCCCGACGTGCGGCTCTACATCCAGTGCGGGTCGCAGGAGGTGCGGCAATACTGCGAGCAGAACGGCTACCTCGCCCTCTTCCAGGAGATCGGCGCCGAGTTCATCGAGCCCGGCTGCGGCGCCTGCATCGCCGCCGGACCGGGGACGAGCGCCCGCCCGGACGAGGTCACGATCTCCTCGCAGAATCGCAATTTCCCCGGCCGCTCGGGGCCCGGCCAGCTCTACCTGGCGTCGCCCTACACGGTGGCGGCGTCAGCCATTGCCGGGCGCATCGTGGAGTGGAAGCGGGGGCGGGCGATCGAGCCGCTGGCGGCGGCGGGCGCCTAGAGCGGGCGAGCGGGCGAGCGGGCGAGCGGGAGAGGATGCTCCCGCATGCGTCACCCACACCGGTGTGGAGCCGCCCGCGCCTCCCCCCCGAGCGAAAACCGCCAACCGCGCATCCGCCCGCGCCGCCGGGCCGAGCGAAATCCGCCAACCGCGTATCCGCCCGCGCCCGTTGGCGACTTATGTGCGCCAGACGCACTCAATCCGCCACTCGCGCCCGGGGGCCTGGCGCGCGTGGCGGATTGATCCCGGATTCCGCACTAAACGTGGATCGCCGCCGCGGCGGAAGCGCCGCGTGGCGGATTGCCTCCGGTGGGCGCCCGCCAGGTGGCCGCCCGGGTCGCCGGGCACGTCGTGGTGGTGAAAGACGTCGGACCCTGGCGGAACTTTACCGCGACCTTCTCCGGTAGCATGTATCTTACGCCGGCCGGGGCCCGCCCCACCCTG
Organism: Gemmatimonadota bacterium; assembly: GCA_017881445.1. Lineage (GTDB taxonomy): Bacteria > Gemmatimonadota > Gemmatimonadetes > Longimicrobiales > RSA9 > JADGQX01. Next base: position 8,249 of record JADGQX010000147.1, read on the forward strand.
GCCTGGGCGCGTCTGCGTGCTGCCGGATCGGCCGCGCGGGCGCGCAACACCACACACAACGGGGCCAACCCGCCATGCGCCTCTTCGCGGCCGCCGTCGCACTTCTGGCGCTCCTCGGCACTCCCGCCTCCGGCCAGCGCCTCCTGCCCAGCGCCAACAGCGACAGCGCCGCCGGCGGACGCGCACGGGCCATCGCCCGCCTGCTGGAGCCGGGCGGTGCCGAGGAGGGCGCCGCCGCGTACGTGCGCGGCGCCGGCGGCGGCGGTTCGGACGACGCGTACCTGGCGGATGCGCTGCCCCTGGCTTCCAGCGCCGAGCGGGCGAGCTGGCCCGCCGCCGCCGGGGCCCGCGCCGACTGGGTGCGCGACTTCTGGACGCGGCATGCGGCCGAGGCGGGGGAGAGCGTGGCCGAGCGGCTGGTGCAGCACTTCCAGCGGCTGGCGGTGGCGGGGCGCGACTACCGGGCGCGCTCGCAGAGGGGTGCGCCGCCGGAGGGCGCGATCCGCCTGGTGGGGCACGATTCGGCCATCCCCTACGAGGACCGGGGACTGGTCTATATCCGCTACGGACGGCCGGACGGAATCATCGTCAGTCATGTCCCCGGGGCGCGCCCGCACGAGCTCTGGGCCTACCAGGGCGTCGGCTCGGCCCCGCGCACGTTCCTCTTCGTGGCGGTGCCGTCGGCGCCGGGGATGTGGCTGACCGAGGACGCGCTCCAGCTGGTCGTGCCAGGTCAATTCGACATCACCCGCCGGATGGAGGTGACGAGGGCGGCCAAGTACGCCGGCACTCCGTTCGACGACGCCGTCGCCGTACTGGCCGACCTCGCGCCTGCGGACCCGCTCATCCAGCGGTTCTACCAGCGAGTCCAGCATGCGCGAGCAGTGTTCAGCACCAAGCGTTGCCAGTACGCCGGCAGTTGCGAACGGCCCAGTACGTACGCGACCGACGCCGACGTGAACGAGGAGTTCTACCAGGCAGTGATGCGGCCGTACCTCGCGGCCCGCGAGGACTACACCGCCGCCGCCCGCACCGCGGGCCTGGCCGCGCTGGAGGCGGAAGAGGGGGCGCCCCACTTCGACCGGCCGCTGCCCTTCTACTACGACCGGGCCACTTTCCGCGGGCGCGACGGCCTGACCGACGTCATCGCGCCCATTGCCGTGCCGGCGGCCATGCTGCCCTCGGTCGGCCTGGCCGACGGCCGCATCGCCTTCTCGCCGCGCGTGATCTTCTCCGTCTCCGATGCCGCCGCCGTGCGCGCCGCTGTCACCGACACCGTGATCCGGGTCGCCAGCTCGCGGCGCCTCGGCCCTCGCGACTACCTGCGCCTGGTCGTGGCAGTGGCCGCGCAGCCCTCCACCCACGCGCGCCACCGCATCGTGGTGCGCGCCGAGAACGACCCCATGCTGGGCCAGCTCTACAGCCGCCCCGACACGGTCCCGGACTACCGCGGCTCCGCCTTCATGATGAGCGATCTGGTGCTGGCGGCAGGCGAGGAGGGCGGCACCTGGCGACGCGGCGCGGCCCTGCTCTCGTTCATCCCGCCGCGCCAGTTCCCGGCCAGGGGCAAGGTCAAGCTGTTCTACGAGCTGTACAACCTGCAGCCGGGCGAGCGGATCACCACCGAGATCGCGCTGGAGCGGGGCCGCAACGACGTCTGGTCCCGCATCCGCGGCCTCTTCCGCGACCGGCAGCAGGTCGCGCTTGCCTTCCAGACCGATGCCCGCTCCGACAGCGCCGGCACGGTGCAGGAGGTGCGCCTGCTCCAGCCCAACCTCCAGCCCGGCGCCTACCGCATCGTGGTGCGCGTGACCCGCGTCACCGGCGGCCAGGCGCTCCGCCGCGAGCTGCGCTTCGACCTGCTGCGCTGAGGCTCGAGATGGGGCGATGGGGCGATGGGGCGATGGGGCGATGGGGCGACGCGCCCGGGCGGCTGAAGCTTTCCGGGCGCGTCGTCTTCGTTCCGCTTCCACTCAAGGCCGTTCGTGCCACACCGGCACGTCGATGTAGCTGTCGTTGAACCACTGGATGCTCAGCGGAACGCCGGCATCGGCCACGGTCTCGTCGCTTACCTCCTTGCTGGAGCCATAGTCGATCAGGGCGCCCCGGGCGGCTGAGTCCGCGCGGGCCCCTCTGCTGTTCCGCTCACGCTCACGGGCACGCTGACAGCCGTTACTTTACGCGGTTCCGCCCATGTCGTCACCCGTCGCCCGAACCATAGTGGCGGCCGCGCGCGCCCCCAAGGCGAGCGAAACTCGCCAACCGCGCTTCCGCCCGCGACCGCTGGCGACTTACGTGCGCCTGGCGCACTCAATCCGCCACGCGCGCCCCGGGGCCCGGTGGGCGTGGCGGATTGATCCCGGATTCCGCACGGAAAGCGGATCGCCGCGGCCGCGGAAGAGCCGCGTGGCGGATTGCCTCCGATGAGCGCCCGGATCCCGGGTCTCCTCCGGGCGAGGCCAGCGCGCTTCCTACCTCGCCCGGACGAAGCGGAGCGTCTGTCCCGGCGGGACCGGCACCGGCGGCCCGACCGTCGTCGGCTGGACGGTGATGCCAATTTCCCCGGACGCGGCGACGATCTGGCCCGACAGGCCCCGGGTCGAGCCGCTGCCCACCAGCCTGAGCCGGTCCTCGCCCCAGACGTACTTGCCGGCCGTGGTCCTGGTCGAGGTGGCCGAGCGGCCGTCCGGGTAGTCGGAGCGGACGGTCAGGACCATGCCGTAGCTGCCGTCGCCGCACTCCGGCAGCCTGTAGCTGGTGCCGTCCGGCATGTGCACCACGTTGGCGGTGTCGACCCCGGCGCCGTTGGGGATCTCGTGCACGCACGACTTCGCCATCCAGCCGGCCGGCGTCGCGACCCACTCCTCGGCGGCCGCCTCACCCAGCGTCAACGTCCCCGCCAGGACCGTCACCCGCGCCCCGGACGCGGAGTCCGGCAGGGCACAGCACGGCAATGCCGCGCCGTCCACGGCGGCGAGGGTGTAGTCACCGGCTATGGACGAGGGAGGGCCATCGGGCTGGGACAGGACACCGCCGTCACAGCCGAAAACGCTCACGAGCAGCGCGCAAGGAACCGCCCATCGACCGATCAT
>JADGQX010000374.1 GCA_017881445.1 Gemmatimonadota bacterium
GGGTACTCCGCTCCGATCAGATGGGCGGCGGCCGCCGCCTCCGCTCGCTCGGCCGCGGCAGCGGCCCCTCACGCAGCACGAATGGCCGGTCCGTGCGCCCGAAACCGTCGTCGGCCGGGAACGCCGACAGGTGCGCGACGGCCTCGCCATCGAGCAGTTCGCCGCCGATAACGGCACCGGTCAGGACGGCGTAGGCGCCCTTCCCCACCGTGGGGGCGGGGACCCGGGGGGCGGTGCGGACGGCGTCCAGGTAGGTCTGAGCGACGGACGCCTCGGTCGCCACCGGCGCCGGGGAGGCACCCGTGCGGTCCACGGCGCGGTCGAGCGCGTCCAGCAGGTAGCCGCGCAGCAGGCGCGGGTGCAGGCGGGCGTAGAGGGTGCGGCCGCCGACGATGTCGAGGCCGATCGGCGTCGCCCCGGTGAAGGCGAGCAGGCCGACCTGGCCGGGAAGGCCCGGGAACGCCCGCTGCATCTGGTCCAGGCGGGCGGCGTTGGCGCCGTAGACGGCGTCCATGGCGCCGGTGGCGGAGCGGCCGCCGAGTTTGGCGGCGGTGTCGGCGATCGAGGCCCAGACGTCCATCTGGCCCTCGTGCAGCGCGGCGGGCGACGCGGCGACGCCGGCGTACGCGTGCTTGACCTCGGTCTCGCGGGCGTGGCGTCGCACCTTGGCAGGCGAGTGCTGGGGCGCCGACCTCATCAGGTCGCTGTCGAAGTGCCAGCGGCCGTGCTCCATGCAGGAGACGGGGATCTCGGCCGTGCTGTGCGCGCCGAGGAGCATGGAGCGGTTGGTGATGCGGTTCTGCTTGGAGCCGATGAGCTGCTCGCCGTCGAGGACGAGGATGTCGGTGTCGCCGGAGTTGTGGGCGAGCAGCGTGGGCACGGTCCCCTGCCCCACCTCGCCGATGCGGAGCGTGCCGGCGGCGATGGCGTCGGCGAGGAGCGCGTAGGGCAGCTCGGGGTCGTCGCCGGCCAGGAGTGGGAAGACGGTCAGGTACTCGTGCGCCTGCGGCGCGCCGATGCGGATGTCGAGCATGTGGACCCCCCGTGTGAGAACGTTGGGGGGGAAGGTAGGTGGGGGGTGTGACAGCCCCTGCGTCGGTATAGCCGGCGGGTGCGACCCCAGGCCCATGGCGGCCAGTCAGGCGAACACCGGGGCTCCGTAAGGCCCCAGGGTCCCATCACGAGATGCCGACGGATCCGTGGCGCGCGAATACACCCGTCTTGCAGTAGGGGCAGGGCTGCCCCTCGAGGTCCCACGTGGCGACGAGCCGCCCGACCTTGCACGTGGGGCAGTCCGTGCGTGGCTTGCGCGAATCGACCTTCCGCTTCGACCCGCAGCCCAGACACAGGTGAGGCACATCGTTCGCGATGCAGCGATCGAGATTCTGGTGATCGGGGTGGTAGGCATAGCGTTTCTTGCCGCCTTCATCGAGGTAGAACGGGTTCCCGTCCGACCACGCATCGATCGCACGGGCGCAATGTCCGCACACGAACCTGATGCATTCAGCCATGTCGTCCACGCGATTGAGGCTCGGTGCCCTGCCGTTCCCACCATCGCATTCCTCCTGCCCCGTTGGCCATGGTAAAGGCAGCCGCGCGACTTCACGCTTGCACAATGCTGGCGTTTCTGCCACCGGGGGTTGGGCAGACGACGCAACCCGAGCGGGGCGGCCGCTGACGCCGAAACGCGCCGTCGCCCGAGGGTTGTCCGATCCGGGGGATTGACCGAGGGCCCCGATGTTACCAGATTGGTAACGCGGGTCCGGCGGCACACGAGCGAAGTCCATGCACGTCATCTCACAAAAGCGGCTGCGCGACTTCTGGGCCCGCCACGCCGACGCAGAAGGCGCGCTGCGCGCGTGGCATACCATCATGACGCGGAGCACGTTCAGGAATCCGCATGAGTTGAAGGCGGCGTTCCCGCGGGCGGACCTGGTGGGGGATGAACGAGCGGTGTTCGACATCGGAGGGAACAGGTACCGCCTGGTAGCGGATCTCCGGTATGAATGGGGGCGGGTCTTCGTGGTGGCCGTGCTGACGCACCAGGAGTACGATCGGGTCGACGTTCGAGAGCTGTGATGCCGGGCTCGATCGCAGCTGCCGCGGGGCGAGGGGCCGGAAGGGCAGAAAGAGAAAGAGGTGGCTATGGCGAAGCTCCTGGATTTTTCCCGGCCGCACGTGCTTCGGGGCGAGGGGGAGTACGACGCCGCGCAGGGGCGTGTGGACGAACTCCTGCGCATGGACCTGACGCCGAACTCGGCTGAAGGGGATGAGCTGCGATTCCTCTCCGTCCTGATCGAGGACTACGAGCGGCAGCACTTCCCGGTGGAGGCGGCAAGCCCGCAGCAAGTGGTTGCGTTCATGCTGGAGCAGCACGGCATGACTCGCGGGGATCTCGCCAGGCTGATGGGCGGGCGCAGCCGGGTGTCCGACTTCTTCAAGGGCAAGCGGGGGCTGTCGCTTCGACAGGTGAGGACCCTCTCGGCGAGGTTCCGCGTCCCGGCGGACGTCCTGGTCGGGGACGAGGTGGCGGAGTCCGCGGACGACTGAGCGCATACCTCGTCCTCGCCCGGTGCCCCCTCAGCTTGCACGGTCGAGCACCGCGACTTCCGTCGTCAGCCGCCTCAGATGGGCGGCATCCGCCTCCGCCTTTCGCTTGGCCGCGGCAGCGGCCCTTCCCGCACCATGAACGGTCGATCCCTGCGGGTGCCGTCGTCCGCCGGGAGGACGGCCGAGTCGGGGCGTCGGCAGGCCACGAGGGCCGATCGGCGCCGGGGGCCGTAGGCTAGCATGAGCCTTGGGGGTATCATAGGAGGGTGGGTGAACCCAACGGAGCGCTCCATGCGAGACGAGCAAGCCCCGGCTGAGCTGCCTGGCAACCTGCGCCGGTACTTCTGGGATTACGACCCCGAGGGCCTGACCTGGGAACGGAGCAAGCACACGATCGTGCTCCGCCTGCTCCAGGCTGGGGGGATGGACGCCGTGGCATGGCTGCGGTCTCGCCTGAGCGACGCTGAGATCCGCGACTTCCTGACTCGCCGGCAGGGGCGCGGCATCGAGCCGCGCCGCCTCCGCTTCTGGGGCCTCGTGCTGGACCTGCCTCGAACACAGGTCGACCGCTGGATCGCCGTCGCCAGGATGAACCCCTGGAATCGGAGGACGCACACGCGGCGTTCCCTCGACCTGGATTGGTTCACGCCGGAGGCGATCGGCGATCCCATGCGGCTCGCGGCGAAGGTTCGGGCGGTCCTGGCCGA
>JADGQX010000375.1 GCA_017881445.1 Gemmatimonadota bacterium
ATGCCCCTGGGCCAGCAGCTGGCGCAGCCCGATGAAGTCCACCTCGCGTTGGCCCCGCGGGCCGAAGTGGAAGGCCTGGAAGCCGGCGCGCCCCTCCGTCATCATGTTCAGCGCGAGCCACTCGCGGTTGCCGATGGAGTTCGCGTCCCAGTGCCGCTGCTTGTGCTTGCGCAGGCTCGCGACCGTCTTGGACACGCATTCCGGCATGAGCATCAGCAGGCGCGTGCACAGCCGCTCCACCGCCTGGTCGAGTGCGGAGAGGTCGAGCGTGGCGCCGGCGATCAGCGCGCGGGCCGCGGCGGCGTCGTCGCCCGTGCGCAGCTCGCCGTAGACCAGGCGCCCGAAGTCGTCGAGCATTCGATCCGTCACCACCAGCGGGTTCGGGATCCAGCGGCCGTCCACGCGGTAGACCGGCACGACCTCGTTGATCAGGCCGTAGAAGAGCGCCCGGTGCGCGCTCCACACGTCGCACAGCACCGCGCTCTCCATGGCCCGCGCGAAGCCGACGTACAGCGGCAGGAAATCCGTCGAGCCGCCATCCGGCGCCGACCCGTGCTTCGGACCCGCCTGGCCGAAGCGCGCGCTGTCCACGGATATGCTGAAGTCGCACGCCATGCCGATCTCCTGGCCGCCCGCGATCCGCATCCCGTTCACGCGGTTGATCACCGGCTTGTCGCAGCGCAGGATGGCGTCGACCATGTCGTTGAACAGGCGCATGTACTGCTTGTATTCCTGCGGGTTGCCCGCGTAGTACTCGGCGTATTCAGCGGTATTCCCGCCGGTGCAGAAGGCCTGGTCCCCCACCGCCGTGAGCACGCAGGCGACGACGCTCCGGTCCATGCTCGCGGCCCGGAAGGCGAGGATCACCTCCGCCACCGCTTCCGTGGTGTAGCTGTTGTGCTGGCGCGGGTTGTCGAGCACGATCCAGGCGTTGTGCAGGCCCTCCGCGGGCGAGCCGTCCGGGCCCAGCGCCGGGCGCAGCTCGTAGCGGATGTGCGAGAAATCGGGCGTCGCGACCAGAGTGTGGCTCTTCAGCATTGGCTCTCTCCTCGGACCGCGGCGAGCGGCGTCAGGATCGCCCGGCGCTCCAGCTCGTGATCCGCCACGCGGCGCACCACTTCCGGGCCGTCGCTCAGCGGGAAACGTTCGATGAACGGGTGCAGCAGGACGCGGCCGGTCGTGACCAGCCGGAGGGCGTCGGGGTAGAGCTCGGGCCTGCAGCCCCACGTGCCCTGGACCGTCGCATCCAGCGCCATGAGGTTGCTCAGCCGGAGCTGGATCTTCGCGAGCGTGAACCCCACCACCAGCAGCACGCCGGCGTGAGTCAGCAGGCCGAACGCGGTCTCCTGCCCGCCCGTATGACCGGAGCATTCGAAGATCTTCCAGCCGTGTGGCGCGCAGCCCCATTCCGATGCGGCCGAGGAGATGGCGCTCCGCATCGCGCGGAAGTCGGTCGTGGCGGAATTCAGCACCAGGTCGGCGCCATGGCGCTCCATGCGCTCCAGGCGCGCCGCGTCGACGTCGATGGCCACGACGTGCGCACCCAGCGCCGCCGCGATCTGCACCGCGTACCCGCCGACCCCGCCCGTCCCGACCACGATCGCCAGATCACCGGCGGCCAGGCCGCTGCGCAGGACCGCCTGGTAGGGAGTCGTGACCGCGTCCGCCACCACGGCCAGCTCGGCCAGCTCGTAGCCGCCCCGATCCTCGACGGGGCAGAGGCCCCGGGCGGGGACCCGCAGGTACTCCGCGAAGCCGCCATCCATGTCATTGCCGGGCATGACCTGCGACCTGCAGATGTTGCCCCGGCCCGCACGGCAGAGCCCGCATTCGCCGCACGGGATCACCGCCGGCACGATCACCTCGCGCCCCAGCAGCTCCTCGCAGCCCGCCCCCGCCCCCGTCTCCGCCACCGTGCCGGCGACCTCGTGGCCGAGAGTCAGCGGAAGCGGATGCCGCGTCGGCACGCCGTCGCGCCAGAAGCCCACGTCGGTATGGCACACGCCACAGCCCGCCACCCGCACGAGCACCTCGCCCGCGCCCGGCGACGGGCGGGCGACATCGCGCACCTCCAGCGGTGCGCCCGGCGCGAGCAGCTGGACGGCCTTCATCGCTCCCCCCGTTCCGCATCCCCCCGGCCCAACGAGACGGCCCCTGAACATTTGAACGAACGTTCGCTAAAGTCAAGCGCCCTGCCCCGGGACACGGTTCATTTTGCCGTGCTTCTGCGGTAGAATCCGCGCGTGCGCTCGCTCCGGGGGTGGCCGAGCGACCCGGCGGCGCTGCGGGCCGGCCGGCGCATGGCTTCTCCGGCTTCCTGGTGACGATGCCGCCTGACCCTCACCCAGGGTAACCGAACCCATGACGAACGGTCGTTTCGCTCCGAGCCTTGCCCGCGCGCTGGCGGCGCTGCTGTCGGCCGGCACCGCGACGTTCCTGCTGGCGGGAGGCGCCGCCGGGCAGGCGGCGCACCCGCTGGTGATCGATGCCACGCAACAACCGCCGCCAGTGGAGACCGGCTTCCTGCGCCTGGGGACGGCTACGTCGCCCGACGGGCACACCCTGGGCGCGACCAGCCGCTACCTCACGCGCGACGGGAAGCCGTGGCTCCCCGTCATGGGCGAGTTCCACTTCTCGCGCTACCCGGAGGCGCAGTGGGACGAGGAGCTGGAGAAGATGAAGGCCGGTGGGGTGAACATCGTCGCCGCCTACATCATCTGGATCCACCACGAGGAGGTCGAGGGGCAGTTCGACTGGAGCGGGCGCCGGGACCTGCGGCACTTCGTGGAGCTATGCGCGAAGCACGGGCTATACGCCTACCCGCGCATCGGCCCCTGGTCGCACGCGGAGGTGCGCAACGGCGGCTTCCCGGACTGGCTGGTGAAGAAGGTCGGCCCCGGGCTGCGCAGCAACGACTCGACCTATCTGGCTTACACGGCTCGCTATTACGAGCAGATCGGCAAGCAGCTCCAGGGGCTGCTCTGGAAGGACGGCGGGCCGGTCATCGGCATCCAGCTGGAGAACGAGTACAACGGCCGGGGCCCCGGGCGAGGCGAGGAGCATATCCTCCGGCTCAAGCAGATGGCGCGTGCGGTCGGCCTGGACGTCCCGCTCTACACGGTGACCGGCTGGGACAACGCGGTGCTACCGCCCGCGGAGGTGCTGCCCGTCTTCGGCGGCTACCCTGACTGGCCCTGGGACCAGTCGATCGAGCGGCTCCCGCCGGG
>JADGQX010000029.1 GCA_017881445.1 Gemmatimonadota bacterium
GCGGGGCTGGCCATCTACGACACCATGCAGTACCTGACCGCTCCCGTGAACACCATGTGCATGGGAATGGCCGCCTCCATGGGCGCGGTGCTGCTGGCGTCGGGGGAGAAGGGCAAGCGCAGCGCGCTGCCGAATTCGCGCATCATGATCCACCAGCCCTCGGGCGGCAGCCAGGGCACGGCGGCCGACATCGAGATCCAGGCGAAGGAGATCCTGTACGCGCGGGAGCGTTTGAACCAGATTCTAAGCAAGCACACGGGGCAGACGGCGGAGCGAGTGGCGGAGGACGTGGACCGCGACCGCTTCATGAGCCCCGTGGATGCCCAGGAATACGGTCTCATCGACCACGTGGTGGAGAGCCAGGCCCAGATCGCGTCGATCGCGGGCAACACCAAGGATCGCAAGTAGTGTGAAGGGCCAGCCCCGGACGCCGATGCCCGGGGGGCCGCCCCTTCCTTGCATAGCAGGGCGCGACCATGCCGAGTGACAAGCATCTCCGCTGTTCTTTCTGCGGGAAGTCCAAGGACTCCGTGAAGAAGTTCATCTCGGGGCCCTCGGTCTACATCTGCAACGAGTGCGTCTCGCTGTGCAACGAGATCCTCGCGGAGGAAGAAGAGCGCGAAGCCGCGGAAGCCGTACCCCGAGTACCGACGCCGCGGGAGATCAAGGACATCCTGGACGAGTACGTCATCGGCCAGGAGGAGTCCAAGCGCGCCCTGGCCGTAGCCGTCTACAACCACTACAAGCGGGTCAACCACCACGGCGTGCTCGACGACGTCGAGATCGACAAGTCGAACATCATGCTGGTGGGGCCCACGGGCGTGGGGAAGACGCTGCTGGCGCAGACGCTCGCGCGGGTCCTGCAGGTGCCCTTCACCATTGCCGATGCGACCACGCTGACCGAGGCGGGGTACGTGGGCGAGGACGTGGAGAACATCCTGGTGCGGCTGCTGCAGGCCAGCGATTTCAACATCGCGGACTGCGAGCGGGGCATCGTCTACATCGACGAGATCGACAAGATCGCGCGCAAGTCGGAGAACCCGAGCATCACGCGGGACGTCTCGGGCGAGGGTGTGCAGCAGGCGCTGCTGAAGATCCTGGAAGGCACGGTGGCGTCCGTGCCGCCGCAGGGCGGCCGCAAGCACCCGCAGCAGGAATACATCCAGATCAACACGCGCAACATTCTCTTCATCTGCGGCGGCGCCTTCGACGGTCTGGAGAAGATCATCGAGCAGCGCACCGGCCACCGGCGCATCGGCTTCGCGGAGCCGACGACACCGGCGGATCTGAAGAAGAAGAACCCGTTCTCGGGCATCGAGCCCGACGACCTGCTGCGCTTCGGCCTGATCCCCGAGCTGGTGGGGCGACTGCCGGTGCTGGTGACGCTCGAGTCGCTGGACGAGGAAGCGCTCATCCGCATCCTGCAGGAGCCCAAGAACGCGCTCCTGAAGCAGTACCAGAAGATGTTCGAGCTGGAAGCCATCCGGCTGACCTTCGACGCGGACGCCGTCAAGGCGCTGGCGGCGAAGGCGCTCGACCGGGGCACGGGCGCGCGGGGCCTGCGGGCGGTGCTCGAGGAGCTCATGCGCGACATCATGTTCGACGTGCCCTCGCGCGAGGATGTCCGCGAGGTGGTCGTCACGGCGGAGAGCGTGCAGTCCGGCATCTCGCCGCTGCTGGTGTTGCACCCCGAAAACAAGAAGAAGGAAGCGTAAGGGGGGCGGCGCGAGAGCGAAGGGCATGAAAATCAAGACCGTGGAATTCGCGGGAGCGATCGGCGCCCCCGGGGGGAAGGAACCTCCGGGGGCGTTGCCTCAGGTGGCGTTCTCCGGGCGGTCGAATGTGGGCAAGTCCAGCCTGGTCAACACATTGCTCGCGCGGACCCGGAGCAAGGTCGCGCGCGTGTCCGCGACGCCCGGCAAGACGCGCGAGGTCAACTTCTTCCGCGTGCTGGCGGCGCGCGACGCGCCCGAGCGCGTCGCCGAAGTGGAGTTCTTCCTCGTGGATCTGCCCGGGTACGGCTATGCGCGCGTGCCCGTGCATCTGCGTGGCGCCTGGAAGCCCCTGGTGGAAGGCTACCTGGGGGCGTGCCGCGACCTGCGCGGCGTCGTCCAGCTCATCGACATCCGCCGCGGGCCGACGCCCGACGACCACAAGATGCTGGAGTTCCTGGGCGGGCTGGGCACGCCCACGATCTTTGTGTTGACCAAGGCGGACAAGCTGGCGCGGGGGGAACGCGCGCGGCAGGTGGAACGTATCACCCGGGCGCTGGATGCCGATCCCGAGCAGGTCGTGCCCTTCTCCGCCCTCTCGGGCGAGGGCCGGGACGAGCTGCTGCAGGCAGTGGAGCAACTCATCGTGCACGGAGGCGCAACGTGAGGGCGACGACGCTCATGCTGGTGATGGCGGCGGCGGTAGCGGCGGCGTGCGCGTCGTCGGGCCCCCCGGCGGCGGCGCAGGAGCCGTCGTCCTCCGCCGACAAGGCCGCGGGACTGCCGCCCGCCGGGTTCGGCACGCTCAAGCAGGATGCATTCACGGTGTCGCTGCGGAGCGGTGCACTGCTGGTCAAGGTGACGCCCCTCGACGAGGGGGTGATCCGGCTGGCCGCGCCCGACACCTACACCCGCCTGCACGCCCTGGCCGAGAGCCGGCGCCTCGAGGCCGCACGCCGGGTTCCGGGCGGCGACGCGCAGCTCTTCCTGGTCTCCTTCTTCAGCTACGACCCGGACGTGCCGTTCCAGCCGGAGGACCTGCAGCTGGTGGCCCAGGGGCGGACGGCCCGGCCCGCCGCCATCCTGCCCATGACCGCGGGCTGGGGCAAGCAACGGCTGGCGCAGCAGGAGACGCAGGCCGCGGTCTATGTTTTCGAGGGGCCCATCGAGTATGGCCAGCCGATCATCGTGCGCAACGGCATGGACCAGAGCAGCGCCTGGAACGACGTCGTGCCCGTGCTGGAGAACGAGCGGGCCAAGGTCCTGTCCAGGGCGACCAACGCGTCGCAGTAGGCCGCGCCGACTCCGGACTCCAGTCGAGGGCGATGGCTAGGGCGAGAGGCGCGAGACCTCGAGGGTGAGGGGCCGGCCGACGGGCAGGGGCAGCGTGGTGATGGTCAGCAGCCGGTCGGCAACGGACCAGGAGGCGCCAGCGGTGCCCTTCGTCGCCGGGGGCGCAGGTAAGACGTCCAGACGGCGGCCGTTCAGAGTGGCCGTGGCGGGGGCGGCGGCCAGGCCGTGGAGCCGGATGGTCCAGGACCGGGCCGCCGAGGCTCCGGCATAGCTGCCCGCGGCGGCACCGATGACGAGCCGGCTGCGGGCGCCGTCGCGGTAGGCGATGCGGGTCCGCCGCAGCTCGCCGCGCGTACGGTAGCGCTCGGAGACACCGTCGTCCTCGGGAAGGGTGAACGTGCCGTCGGCGCCGGCATAGACGTCGAGCGTGAGCGCCCGGTCGGAGAGCCAGGCGGTGCTGAGCGCGAATTCCTGCCGGGGTATGATGGCGCCGGCCCGCACCCAGACCGGCAGCTCGCCGAAGCGGGCGGGGTGGCGGATCACACGTCCCCCGGCGAAGACGCTGTCGTTCCAGAAGTAGTACCAGCGCGCCGCCGGCGGCAGCCAGACCTCGGCCAGGGTGTCGCGGCCGTCGATGGCGGGGGAGGGCGCCACGAGCATGGCATCGCCCCAGAGGTACTGGCGGGGGTGGGACCAGGCGTCGGCCTCCGAGGGGTAGACGAGGGCCAGGGCGCGCGCCATGGGCAGGCCGATGTCGTGCGCGACGTGGGCGGCGGCGTAGATGTAGGGCATGAGCTGGTAGCGGAGGTGACCGTAGCGCATCATGGCCGCCTGGACGGCGGAGTCGCGGTTGAGCGGCCAGCGCGGGAGGCCGTAGCCGTGCGGTCGCCAGATGGGTGCGAAGCTGGCGAAGGCGATGCCCCAGTTGATGTAGACGGAATCGCGCGGCCCGGGGTGCTCGCTGTCGGAGAAGCCGCCGGCGTCGTGGTTGAAGTAAGGGTAGCCCGCGAGCCCCGAGGCCTGGGCGGACACGATCTGGCCGACGTAGGCGCGCTGGTCGAAGTAGGTGTCGCCCGTCCAGTGGATAGCCAGGCGCTGCCCGCCGGCACTGCCGCCCCGCAGCCAGACGTAGGGGCGCCGGGCCTCGCCGATGCCGCTATCCCAACCGTTGACAACGGCTTCCGCGTTCAGGAAGTAGTACGTGTTGCGGGTCTCGGCCCAGGAGCGGCCATTCCCAACGATGGTGGAATCGGGCACGCACGACGACTGGATCTCGTCGGACTCGTCGAGCCAGAGGCCATCGCCGGGATAGTGCAGCGCCGGGTCCAGGGCTTCCTTCCAGAACAGGCGCCAGAGCCAGCGGCGGACGTCCGGCCGCGAGTAGTCCGGGAAGGCGTCCTTGAAGGCATAGGTGCAGCCGGGGACCACCGGGATGTTGTACGACGGCTTCCAGCCCCAACTCTCCTTCACGTTGTTCAGGTTGAGGTCGAGCGTGAGCGTCAGCCCCTGGGCCATGTACCAGCGCCGGAATTCGGGCGGGTCCGGATACTTGACGCGGTCGAACTCGAAGCGGGAGCCGACGCGGCCGCCGCCGCCGGCGCGCCAGTCGTTGTCGTAGACCATTTGGTCGAGGGGGAAGCCGGCGGCGCGATGGCGCGTCACCATGGTCTTCCACCAGAGTTCGTCGATGGGCTCGTGGCCCGGGAGAGGCGGGTCGTTGTCCGAGAGCTGCAGCCCGAAGGCCCACTTCGGCGGGAGCCGCGGCCGGCCCGTCAGGCGCGTGTAGCGGTCCAGGAGCGCTGCCGGCGTCGGGCCGTAAAGGAAGACGACGTCCATGCGGGCCGGAAACCCGTTCGTGTCCAGGGTGACGCCGAACTCGCCGCGGTCACCGAAGGACGCCTCGTTCGGGAACGGGCTGTTCAGGAAGAGCCCGTACCCCTTGCTGGAGATCAAGAAGGGCACGAGCAGGTTGCCCTGCACGCCCCGGTCGATCCGCTCCTCCTCGTAGTTTCGCCGGATGCGCGTGCCGCGCAGGTCCAGCCGGTCCATGTAGCCGAAGGTCTTCTGCCCCCAGCCCAGGAAATGCTCGGCCGTGTCGGCGACGAAGTCCAGGCCGATGCGCCCCGCGCTCCAGCCGACCCCATCGCGCTCTCCCAGAAGCAGCCGGCCGTCGTGGCCGTGGAACGCCAGGCGCATCGGGTCGCGCGTGACCTCCAGGCGGACGCCGGACGGGCCGGGCGTCTCGATCAGGACGCGCCCCGGCTCCTCCCGGATCGCCAGGCGACCCTCGGGCCGGGCGATGATGGCTTCGTAGTGCTCGTCCGGGAAGGGCGCCTCCCCCGCGCGTACCCATTGCAGGCGGAGCATGGCCGGGCCATAGGACCGCACGTACAGCCGCTGGCCGCTGACGGACTCCAGCACGAAGCCGTTGGCATGCGGGTGAACGGAGCGCAGCGCGGCCAGGCGCTCCTGCGCACCCGCCGCGCAGGGCAGCATGAGCAGCGCCAGGGAGACGAGCGATGTGCGCAGCCGCATGGGCGACCTCCGTACCCGGACGGGGCGACGATCGTAGCGGACGCATGGGAGGCCGGGAGCGCCACTCAACGCACTTCCAGCGACACGGTCGTGAGGTCCGCATCGCGGGAAGAGCTGCCGACCATCACCCGGAATGGTCCGGGCTCCACCAGGAAGCGCATGTCGGCGCCCACGTGGCCCAGCTTCGCCGGCGTCAGCATCATCTCGACCGTCCGGCTCTCGCCCGACTGCAGGGACACACGCCGGAAGTCCTTCAGCTCCTTCACCGGGCGCGTGGGGAGCGTGAAGTCCTGCCGGATGTAGAGCTGGACGACCTGCGTTCCCGCCCGGGTCCCCGTGTTGGTGACCCGGGCGAATACCCTGACCGAGTCCCGGGTGCCCACGGCCGGCCGCTCGAGCCGCACGCTGTCCGTGCGGAACGTCGTGTAGCTCAGGCCGTAGCCGAAGGGATACAGCGGCGCGGACGCGTCGAAGATGTAGTCCTGGCGTCGCGCCGAGGGCTTGTGGTCGTAGTAGACCGGGAGCTGTCCCACGGAGCGCGCGAGGGTGATGGGCAGACGCCCGCTCGGGTTCACGTCGCCCAGAAGCACGTCCGCCACGGCATTGCCCGTCTCCTGCCCCAGGTACCAGCAGTAGAGGATCGTGGGGATCGTGCGATCGAGGTGCTCGAAGGTGAGGGGGCCGCCGCTGAAGAGCAGGACGACCACGGGCTTGCCCGTCGCCCGGACGGCGTCCACCAGCTCGTTCTGCATGGAGCGCAGCTCGAGGCTCGCGTTGTCCCCCTCCCGGCCGCGCCACGCCTCCCGCATCATCTGGGCGTTGGCACCCAGCGCCAGCACGACGACATCCGCCCGGCTCGCGACCGCCACTGCCTCCCGGATCAGGCGCTGGTTGGTCGTGTCGTCGGCCAGCGCCACGCGGCCGAAGCCCGCCGGGATGCCGGTTGCCGGCGCGGCACCGGCAGCGCCCGGGGCGCGCGGAGCGCCGGGCACGCCCGGACCACCGGCACGGAGCGGAGGCCGGGTGTCGCGGAGCAGCCGGACGCCTTCCGCGTACAGCACGTGGGTGCCGGTGCCCAACCGTGCCCGGAGCGCGGCGAGCGCCGTGACCGTGGATCGGGGGACGCCCGCGTAATTGCCCCGCTCCGCGTAGTCGGCATGGGGACCGATCAGCGCGATGGTGTGCAGCTTGGCGGTGTCGAGCGGCAGCACGCCGCCCTCGTTCTTGAGCAGCGTGATGGCCTCGCCGGCGACCCTGCGGGCCGTGGCCAGGTGCGCCGGGCTGGAGACGATGCTGTCCGTCCCGGCAGGGTCGACGTAGGGCGCATCGAACAGGCCTAGCGCGAACTTCAGGCGCAGCACCCGGCGCGCGCCGCGGTCGACCAGCGCCTCGTCGAGGCGTCCGGCCCGGACCAGTGAGACCAGGCCCTGGTAGGACTCGAGCTGAGGCGCGTCCACGTCCACGCCCGCCAGTATGGCGAGCCGCGCAGCATCCGTATTGTCCCGGGCCACGAAGTGTGTGTCGGCGTTGTAGCGAACGCCGTAGAAGTCCGAGATGACGACGCCCTGGAACCCCCATTCGTCCCGCAGGATCTTCGTCAGCATGAAGGGGCTGGCATGCACGGGCACGCCGAAGAGCTCGTGGTAGGCGGGCATCACCGCCGCGACACCCGCCTCCCTGACGGCCGCCTCGAACGGACGCAGGTGCAT
Source organism: Gemmatimonadota bacterium (assembly GCA_017881445.1). GTDB lineage: Bacteria > Gemmatimonadota > Gemmatimonadetes > Longimicrobiales > RSA9 > JADGQX01. Next base: position 7,250 of record JADGQX010000029.1, read on the forward strand.
GTCGCGCAGCTCGTGCTCGCTCATGTGGGGCGGGCCGATGTTGCGCCCGCCCTCCGGCACCCCGTGGCCGGCGAAGTGCTTGGTCGTGGCGGCGACGTGGTGCCGATCGATGGTCGGCGGCCGGTCGCCCTGGAACCCGGTGATCGCGGCAACTCCCATGCGGGACACGAGATAGGGGTCCTCGCCGTAGGTCTCCTCCGTCCGGCCCCAGCGCGGGTCCTGCGCCAGGTCGAGCACGGGCGCGAGCACGTGGTTGGTGCCGGCCGCGGCGGCCTCCGCGGCGATCTCCGTGAAGGCCCGCTGCACGAGATCCAGGTCGAAGGTGCTGGCCAGCGCCATGGGCGTGGGGTAGTTGGTGGCTCCGGTCGCTGCCAGGCCGTGCAAGGACTCCTCCGTGACGACCACGGGGATGCCCAGTCGGCCGTGCTCAATGAAGTACTTCTGCAGCCGGTTCGCCATCTCCGCGTGCTGGCGCGGACCGCCGCGGGCGGCGAAGCCGAGGCCGCAGATGTGGCCAATGCCGTAGCGCGCATCGGCCGGGCCGTAGCGGTCCACGGCCCCGCCCGCGAAGACGGAGTCGAGGTCGCGCGGCGACATGCACTCCATCTGCGCGACCTTCTCCTCCAGCGTCATGCGACGGAGCAGGTCCTCCACGCGGGTCGCCAGCGGCTGGGTGGCGTCGCGGTAGAGCGGCGTCGCCTGCTGGCCGCTGGCCTGTAGCGGCACGAGGCAGGCGCCGAGCAGCAATGCCAGGACCGGCAGGCGCGGAGCCAGCGGGGCCGGGCGCGGGGTCGCTCGCCCGGGAATCCCATGAAATCGGAGCACCATCACCTCCCTCGATAGGCGCGTGCTACAGCGGCAGGCCGTACTCCTTGATCTTGCGGTACAGCGTGCGCTCGCCGATGCCGAGCTGCTCGGCGGCGCGGCGGCGGTTGCCGCGGACCTCCTTGAGCACGGCGGTGATGGCCTCCCGCTCGAGGTCCTGCATGGTCATGCCGGCGCGGAAGACGACGAGGGCGTCCTCGTCCTCGTCGCCGTCGGCGAAGGGCGGCTGCGGGGCGACGGCGCTCAGGTCGCGCCCCGTCTCCGCCCGGGCAGCCGCGCCGCCCGGGGCGGCGCCCGGCATGACGCCGGGATAGGGCGGCAGCGCCAGGCCGGTCGGCAGCGAGCGCAGCTCGGGGTGCCCGCGCTGGAAGTCGTCGAACTGCCGGCGCAGATCCTCGATGTCCATCTTGAGGCCGACCAGCGTTCGGAAGATGAACTCCAGCTCGGCGGGAGCGGCGGCGCCCGGCTCGCTCTGGGGCTGGGGCACGTGCACGGGCAGCAGCCGGTCGCGGCGCTCGCGGATGGAGAGGGGCAGGTCCTGCGGCCGGATGATGCGTCCGGGCGAGAGCACGACCATGGACTCGACGAGGTTGCGCAGCTCGCGGATGTTGCCCGGCCAGTCGTAGTCCAGGAGCAGGCGCATGGCCTCCGGCGCGAGCACGACCGGCGGTCGGTCGTGCTCCGCGGTCGCCCGGCGGACGAAGGTGTCCACGAGGGTGGGAATGTCCTCGCGCCGGTCCCTGAGCGGCGGCAGGTGGATGGAGAGCACCGCCAGCCGGTAATAGAGGTCGCGGCGGAAGCGGCCCACTTCCACCAGCTGGCGCAGCTCCTGGTTGGTGGCGGCCACGACCCGCACGTCCACCCGGATCGGCTCCTCGCCACCGACGCGCATGAACTCTTCGTTCTCCAGCACCCGCAGCAGCTTGCTCTGGGTGGCGGGAGTCATTTCGCCGATCTCGTCCAGGAAAAGTGTGCCGTTGTGGGCCAGCTCGAAGAAGCCCTTCCGCTGCGCCACGGCGCCGGTGAAGGAGCCCTTCTCGTGGCCGAACAGCTCGCTCTCGAGGAGCGTCTCGGGCAGCGCCGCCACGTTGGCGGCGATGAAGCGCTGGTGGCGGCGCGGGGAGAGGGCATGGATCCCCCGGGCGACCAGCTCCTTGCCGGTGCCGCTCTCGCCCGTCACCAGCACCGTCGAGTTGACGGGCGCGATCTGCAGGATGCGCTCGAGGACCTCGCGCACGCTCTCGCTGTCGCCGGCGATGCCGGTGACGGTGCGCAGGCGGCGGCGCTCGATCAGGCGCCGGCCCAGCAGCACGGCCTCGCCGATGTCCACCGGCTTGAGCAGCGCCTCGGAGATTCCGAGGCGGCGGCAGCCCTCGGGGGTGCACTCCGCGGCGGTGGCGGCGAGCCCCAGGATGGGGATCGGCCCCTGCTCGTGCGCCTCCCGCACCAGCCGCTGGGCGAGGCGGTCGCCGAGGGGACCGGTCAGCACGAGGAGCGCCGGGTCGGGCACGTCGCCGACGTGCTCGCCCGACGTCATCAGCTCGACGGTGAAGCCCGCGGCCTCGAAGGCGTCGCGGAGCCGCACCGCCGGCTCCAGGTCCGTGGTCGTAACGAGGATGGTCTCAGCCATGGGCTTGGGGCGGCTCGTGGCGCTCGGTGTCGATGCCGCGCAGGAGCTGCACGGCGTGGTCGGCCAGCGTGTCCAGGACCTCGAGGCCGTCCAGCACGCCGCCGGTGCTGCCGGGCAGGTTCACGACGAGTGTCCGCCCCCGGGTGCCGGCCAGGCCGCGGGAGATCCAGCTGAAGGGCGTGGAGTCGGCCCCGCGCAGGCGGATCGCCTCGGCGATCCCGGGCACGGGCCGCTCCAGCACGCGGCCGGTGGCCTCCGGCGTCACATCGCGCGCGGTCAGTCCCGTGCCGCCCGTAGTCAGGATGAGGTCGGCCAGCCCGGCATCCGCCCAGCGCGCCAGCGCCCCGGCGATGGCATCCGCCTCGTCCGGGACGACCGCCCGGCCGACGACGAGCCAGCCGCGCCCCAGGGCGTGAGCCGAAACGGCGTCGCCGCTCCGGTCCTCACGCCGGCCAGCGGCGACGCCGTCTGAGATGGTGAGAATCGCGAGACGAATGGGGTCCACGCCTGAAATACACCCTCAGTGGCGGATGGAGCCGTCCTTGTAGAACGGCGGGCGGACGACCTCCGCGGGGATCGCCTTGTCCCGGATCACGATCTCGATGGCCGTGCCCGGCCTGGCCGCACCGGCCGGGACGTAGGCCAGCCCCACGCCCCGGTCGAGGGTGGGCGAGAGCAGGCCGCTGGTGACCGCGCCCGATGGCTCGCCGTTCCAGCGGACCGTGTAGCCGTGGCGGGGGAAGCCGCGCTCCTTCATCTCGAAGCCGACGAGGCGCTGCACGACCCCTTTCTCCTTCTGGGCACGGAGCGCGGCGGCGCCGTTGAAGTCGCCCTTGTCCAGCTTGGTCACCCAGCCGAGCCCCGCCTCCAGCGGGGTGTGGCTCTCGTCCAGGTCGTTGCCGTAGAGCGCGTAGCCGACCTCGAGCCGGAGCGAATCCCGGGCGCCCAGACCGATGGGCAGGATCCCCTCCGCCTGACCCGCCTCGAGCAGCCGCCGCCAGAGCTCGACGGCGATCTCGTTGGCAATGTACAGCTCGAAGCCGTCCTCCCCCGTGTAGCCGGTGCGGGAGATGATGGCATCGTGGCCGATGACCTTGCCTTCGGCAAAGTGATAGTACTCGACCTCTTCCAGCTCCACGTCCGTGAGCGGCTGCAGGATGCGCTGCGAGGCCGGGCCCTGCAGCGCCAGCAGCGCGGTCTCCGGCCCGCGGTCGATGACCTGGGTGCCGAAGCGCGGCGCAAACTTGCGGATCCACTCGCGGTCCTTGTCCTGGTTGGACGCGTTGACCACGATCATGTAGTGGTCGGGGAAGCGGTAGACGATGCAGTCGTCCAGGGCTGTGCCGTCCTCCTGGCAGATCACGGAGTACTGGCACTGGCCGATGGTCATGGTCGAGACGTCGTTGGTGACCACCTGCTGCACCAGTCCGAGCGCATCGCCGCCACGGATGTCCAGCTCCCCCATGTGGGAGACGTCGAAGAGGCCCGCCCGCTTGCGCACGGCGTTGTGCTCGGCGACGATCCCCGCCGGGTAGTTGACCGGCATCAGATAGCCCGCAAATGGGATGACTTTCGCTCCCAGGCGGACGTGCTCCTCGTAGATCGGCGTGCGCTTGTTCTCTTCGGGCATTCTTGCCTCCTCGCTACTCGCCCATCAGGCGAGCCATGATCGCCTTCTGGACGTGCAGTCGGTTCTCGGCTTCGTCGAACACGCGGGACTGCGGTCCTTCGATCACCTCGTCCGCCACTTCCTCGCCCCGGTGCGCGGGCAGGCAGTGGAGGAACACGGCGTCGGGCGCGGCCCGGGCCATGAGCGCCCGGTCCACGTGGTAGCCGGTGAAGGCGACGCGGCGCGCCTCGGCTTCCGCTTCCTGCCCCATGGAGGCCCATACGTCCGTGTTCACCACTTCGGCGCCTGCCGCCGCCTCCATGGGGTCGTGCGTCAGGCGGACGTTGGCGCCGGCGCGCGCCCGCTCGAAGATCGCGGGGTCGGGCTCGTAGCCGGCGGGGCAGGCCAGGCGCAGCTCCAGGCCAAAGCGGTAGGCCGCGTTCAGCCAGGAGTTCGCCATGTTGTTGCCATCGCCGATCCAGGCCACCTTCCGGCCCGAGAGGTCCTCCCCGAACTGCTCCTGGATCGTCATCACGTCGGCCAGGACCTGGCAAGGGTGCAGCAGGTCGGTCAGCCCGTTGATCACGGGGATGCTGGCGTATCGCGCGAGCTCGATCACGTCCGCGTGGGCGAAGGTGCGGATCATGATCCCATCGATGTAGCGGGAGAGCACGCGGGCGGTGTCGCGGATCGGCTCGCCCCGGCCCAGCTGGATGTCGCGCGAGGAGAGGAAGATCGCGTGCCCACCCAGTTGCAGGGCACCCACCTCGAATGAGACCCGGGTACGGGTCGAGCTCTTCTCGAAGATCATGCCCAGCGTCTTGCCGGCCAGGGGCCGGGCGCGGTACTCGCCGCTCTTCATGCGGCGGGCCAGCGCCAGGACCTGGTAGAGCTCGTCGGTCTCGAACTCGGGGATCTCGAGGAAGTCGCGTTTCATGGTATCGCGGCGCTCGCGTCAGGGTTTCGGCGCGGAAGCTAACATGGCGGCGCGAGCGCCGCGAGCAGGAGCAGGGCATACGTGCATGAGCAGGTGCAGGTGCGCGGTGAAGGTCCTGCGGAAGGTGCGCGAGCACGAGAAGGAGTAGAAGTTCGTTGACCGGGGTGGGGTGGGGGGCTAGCATCTTTCCCGATCCGGGCCGCGCGGCGTCCCGGGCGGCTCCGGCGCGAGGAGACTGTCGATGGCGACAGTAGTGACGGCTCCAGCCCCTCCCAGGCGGGCGGGGCACATACGGTGGATCATCTGCGGGCTGCTGTTCCTGGTCACGACCGTCAACTACGTCGACCGGAACTCGATCTCGGTGCTGAAGACCACGCTCCAGCAGGCGCTGAGCTGGAGCGAGGCGGATTACGGCTGGATCATGTTCGGGTTCACGGCGGCGTACGCCATGTTCCCGGTCCTGGCTGGCCGGATGGTGGATTCGCTCGGTGTGAAGAAGGGCCTGGCAATCGGCCTCTTCCTGTGGTCGCTGATGTGCATGGCGCACGGGTTGGTGCGCTCGGTTGTGGGTTTCGCCGTCGCGCGCTTCCTGCTGGGCGCCGCCGAAGCGACCAACTTCCCCGCCGCCAACAAGGCCGTTGCCCAGTGGTATCCGCAAAACGAGCGCGCTTTCGCCTTCTCGCTGTTCAATTCCGGGACCAACGTCGGCGTGATGATCTCGTTCAGCGTGGTCTGGCTGGCGAACACCTACAGCTGGCCGTGGGCGTTCTACACCGTCGGCGGGATCGGGCTGCTCAGCCTGTTCTTCTGGTGGCGCTGGTACGCGGCGCCCGAGGAGCACAAGAGGGTTTCGGCGGGCGAGCTGGACTACATTCGCTCCGGCATGGCCCCGCCCGCGGAAAGCGAGAGCGTGCACTGGGTGAAGCTGCTTCGCTATCGCCAGGTGTGGCCGATCCTCGCCATGAAGTTCCTGACGGACCCGGTCTGGTGGTTCTACCTGTTCTGGCTGCCGTCCTACCTGGCCACGGAACGCGGCCGCGACCCGCTGAAGAGCGCCCTGCTGCTCATCATCATCTACACCGGTGCGACCATCGGCTCCATGGTGGGCGGCTGGTACTCCGGGTTCCTGATGGACCGCGGCTGGAAGGTGGCGCCGGCCCGCTACGTCACCATGCTGGTGCCCGCGGCCCTCATGCCGCTGGCGATCGTCGCCTATTACACCACGAGCTTCGCGCTCTGCATCGCCCTCATCAGCCTGGCGACCGGCCTGCATCAGGCCTGGTCGGCCAACGTCTTCACCGTCGCGAGCGACGTGTTCCCGGCCCGGGTCGTGGGGTCCGTCACGGGTCTCGCCGGGACGGCGGGCGGCATCGGGGGGATGTTCCTGACGCTGCTGGCCGGCGCCACCATCCAGTGGACGGGCACGCAGCAGGCGATCTTCATCTGGGCCGGGCTGATGCACCCGCTCAGCTGGATCATCCTGCGCGTCGCCATGGGCCGCGAGTTCAAGCTGGTGGACATCACACAGCCGATGGACCTGGGCGCGCCCAAACGGTCACTGCAGATCGGGGGCTTCAGCGCCATCGCGCTCGGCGCCGTGCTGGTGGGCGTGATCTGGACTAACTGGGCCGCCTGCGTGGCGGCCGCACGCTCCGCGAGCGCCGTGGCGGCCGCGATCACGGCCGCCGCGGGGATCGCCCTCATCGGCGCGCTGGTCTTCTACGCCGGCATGAGCCACAGCCGCATGGACGACGCGAAGGCAGCGTAGAGGACGGCCCGGGCTACGGCTTCGGGAAGACCCCGGTGGCCGCGCAGGTGGCGCGCGCGTCGCCGGGCACGAGTCCGAGTGCGGGTACGGTGGTGGGCGCCCCCCAGCGGCGCCACCAGGCGCGGCGCGCCCAGAGGGCGCCGCCGCTCCGGGTGGCGCCGCTCTGCGCCAGCAGGACCCAGCCGCTGTCGGCATCCAGCAGGGGGGCGAGCCAGAAGGTGCGGCGAACCAGTGCCAGGTCGGCGTGCCTCCAGGTCGTGGCGTGGGGATGGCGGCGGCCATACGGCACGTACGCGAACTCGACGGCATCGCTGTCGGGAAAGATCGTGCGCCCGTCGATGGAGGGCGAGAAGCCCCTCAGGCGCCAGTTCAGCTCGCTGCCATAGTTGAACTCGTTGATCACGCGCCCGGTCGCACCGGGGCGGGCGTGGCAGACGAGCCAGGAGGGCAGCCAGAGCGCGGGGTCGTCAGCGGCGCGCGGCAGCATGCGGTGCACGGCGTCGCCCTCGAAGCGCCAGAGCGCGGGGCGCACGGGAGGGGCCGCGCCGGCGAAGGCGATGGCGCCGGCGCCCAGGGTGCACAGCGCGACCAGTGGCCCGTAGGTGCGCTCCAGCAAGGGCGCGGCCCGGCGCCAGGCCAACTCGGCGGCCGCGCCGGCGAGCGGGAAGGCCAGGGCCCACCACACCAGCACCAGCCGGCCGGCGAAGGCGAAGAGCAGCAGTCCCACCGCCCAGAAGAGTGCCAGCACGGTCCGCTCCCGCCACGGCCTCGCCTCCGCGGCCACCATCCAGCCCGCGGCGAGCAGTACCACGACCACCGCGATCACCCCCCAGTTGCCCCACCAGTACTCGAAGCCGGGGCGGAACTCGGCCACGGTGGGCGGGCGCTGGAGCAGGATGTTGCCGCCGAAATTGAGGGCGAAGACGCGGGGCCAGATCAGGCCGTAGGGGCTGGCGAGCCAACCGGCCACGACGGCGCCCAGCGCAGGCAGCCAACGGCGCGGGGCGCCCTCTGCCAGCAGGAAGAAGGCGACGGGCACGGCCGTGAGCGGGAAGAAGATGTGGCTGTTGGCGGCGAGGGCGCCGACGGCGGCCAGGGCGAGCAGGTTCCCCGCCCGGGGGCCATGGTCGCGGATGCGCCCGGCCACGCCCCACGCCAGCGGGATCACCAGCAGGAGCAGCTGTTGCGGGCGGAGCCTGCCCGCGACTCCCCAGAGCACCAGCAGGTCCAGCAGCGCGACCGTGAGCACGGTCGCCGCTCGCCAGCGCAGTTGGCGCCCGGCCCAGGCGCTGGCCAGCACGGCCCCGCCTGCGATGACCCCCTCCAGCAGGTGCAGCCCCAGCGGCCCCAGGGCGCGCAGCAGCCAGAAGAAGACTACCTCCGGCAGCCAGGAGTAGGCGTAGTACGGTTGCCCCTGGCGGGTCCAGGCGAAGGGCTCGAGGAAGGGCACGGCGCCGTGGCGCACGATCCACTCGCCCGTGGCCAGGTGCTGGGCCAGGTCCATCTCCCAGAGAGGAGCGAGTGCGGCGACGCCCGCAGCGATAAGCGCGAGCAGCCACGGCCACCCCCGCTCCGCCCATGGGGCGGAGCCGGCGGGCGGCAGCGGGGGATCCGCGGAGTCGGAGGCGGCCACGTCGCCTAGAGGATGTATTTCCGGAGGTCCTCGTCCTGGACGATCTTCTGCAGCCGGTCGCGGACCACGCCCGCGTCCACGACAATGCGGGCGGCGCCGGATTCGGGGAGCCCGAAGAGGACCTCGTCCAGCAGCGTCGTCAGGACGGTGTGCAAGCGGCGCGCGCCGATGTTCTCACTGCGGTCATTGACCTCGGAGGCGATGCGCGCGATCTCGCGCACGCCGTCGTCGGTCACCTCCAGGGTGGTGCCCTCGGCGGCGATGAGCGCCTCGTACTGCCGCAGGAGCGCGTTCTTGGGCTCGCGCAGGATGCGAACGAAGTCGTCCTCGCCCAGTGAGGACAGCTCCACGCGGATGGGGAAGCGTCCCTGCAGCTCCGGGATCAGGTCGCTGGGCTTGGAGACGTGGAACGCGCCCGCGGCGATGAAGAGCATGTGGTCGGTGCGGACCATGCCGTACTTGGTCTGCACGGTGCTGCCCTCGACCACGGGCAGCAGGTCGCGCTGCACGCCCTCGCGCGAGACATCCGGACCGGCGCCGCCGCGCTCGCCAACGATCTTGTCGATCTCGTCCAGGAAGACGATGCCCATGTTCTCGGCGCGCTCGAGCGCCTCGTTCACGACCTCGTCCATGTCCACCAGCTTGTCCAGCTCGTCCTGCATCAGGATGCGGCGGGCCTCGCCCACCGTGACCGTCCGCTTCTTCTTCTTCTTGGGCAGCCAGTCCTGGATCATCTCCGAGAAGTTGTTGTCGAAGCCGTCCATCCCGCCCATGGGGACCATCATGTTCTCGATGTTCGGTCCCTGCGAGACCTCGACCTCCACGGAGCGCTCCTCGAGCTTGTCGTCGCGCAGCAGCGTGCGGAGCTTCTCCCGGGTGCGCTCGCGCCGCTCCTGCAGCCGCCGGCCATCGTCGCCGTCCAGCGACTCGAGCTCGTCGGGCCGCTCCTCGGCCTGCCCAGCCGGGCCGACCACGAAGGCCCGCACGGTGGCCGGGCGGGAACCGTTGGCCTCCTCGGTCTTCCGGCCTTCCTCCGTTTTGGGAACCGGCGGCAGCAACAGGTCGAGGATGCGGTCCTCGACGCGCTGCTCGGCGACCTCCTCCACCTCCGCCTCGCGCTCGTCTCGCACCAGGTTCACGGCCATGTCCACCAGGTCGCGGATCATGGACTCCACGTCCCGGCCGACGTAGCCGACCTCCGTGAACTTGGAGGCCTCCACCTTGACGAAGGGCGCGCCCGAGAGCTTGGCCAACCGGCGGGCGATCTCCGTCTTCCCCACGCCCGTCGGCCCGATCATGATGATGTTGTTGGGCATGATCTCCTCGCGGAGATCGTCGCCCACGCGCTGGCGCCGCCAGCGGTTACGCAGCGCGATGGCCACGGCGCGCTTTGCCTTGTCCTGGCCCACGATGTACTTGTCGAGCTCCGCCACGATCTGGCGCGGCGTCAGCTCGTCCAGCCAGCCCGCCTCCGGCGGCCCGCCGGTCTCATCCCGCTCGCTGGCGGGCGTCTCTTCTATCGCCTTCGCCATATCCCCGTTTCCGTGCGTGCCTTCCCTGCCCCTTCGCCCCCTCGGCGCCGTCTACTACTCCGGCAGCTCGAGTATGGTCAGGTGATCGTTCGTGTAGATGCAGATCTCGGCGGCAATGCCGAGCGCGGCGCGCACAATGGCGGTAGCGTCGAGCTGCGAGTGCGCCTTGAGCGCCCGGGCGGCCGCCAGCGCGTAGCCGCCGCCGCTGCCCACGGCGACGACGTCGTCGTCCGGCTCGATGACGTTGCCATCGCCACTGATGACGAAGAGGCGCTCGGCGTCGGCCACGGCCAGCAAGGCCTCGAGCCGCCGCAGGAAGCGATCGGTCCGCCACTCCTTGGCCAGCTCCACGGCGGCGCGCGACAGGTTGCCCGGGTGCCGCTGCAGCTTCTCCTCGAACTTGTCGAAGAGGGTCAGCGCATCGGCGACCGATCCCGCGAATCCGGCCAGGATCCGGCCATCGGCGAGCTTGCGAACCTTCTGCGCCCCCGACTTCAGGATCTGGTCGCCGGCCGTCACCTGGCCGTCGCCCCCCAGGGCGACGCGGCCGTTGTGTCTCACGGCCACGATGGTCGTGCCGCGGATATTGCTCATCCCACCTCCCAGGTTTACCCCCGACGGGCCCAACGGGCCTGCCCGCGGCGGAAGATGGGGCAAATGGGGGATGGAGTCCAGCGGAGGGGGGCTCCCCGGCCGCCAGGGGCGGCCGGGGTTGCGGCGCGCTACGCCTTCGGGGGCAGGGCGGCCAGGACGCGCTCCGGCGTCATGGGCAGGCGATAGAGGCGCGCACCCGTCGCATCGAAGATGGCATTGGCGACGACGGCGCCCATGGGCACGATGGTCGGCTCGCCGCCGCCCTGGGGCGCGACCTCGTCGTTCTTCACCAGCACGGTCTCGATGCGAGGCACCCAGGAGAAGCGCGGCAAGTGGTACGTGCCGAAGTTGCGGTCCAGGATCTCGCCGCCGTGGAAGCGCACCTCCTCCGAGAACACGTAGCCCAGCCCCATGGTAACGCAGCCCTCCATCTGCATGCGGGCGCCGTCGGGGTTCACGATCGTGCCCATGTCCTGCGCCGCCACCACGCGCTTCACCTGCACGTGGCCGGTCTTCCTGTCCACAGCCACCTCGGCCATGAGGGCGACGTAGCTGCCGGCATCGATGCCGCAGGCCACGCCGCGCCCGGCGCCCGACGGCCCCGGGGCCGCCTTCCAGCCGAAGGCCCCGGCGGCGGCCTGCAGCACCCGGCGCATGCGCGCGTCCGACGTGTTGCGCAGGCGGAACTCCAGCGGATCGATGCCGGCCGCCGCCGCCATGATGTCGACCTGCGACTCGGCCGCGAAGACGTTGGTGTTCGCGCCCGGCGCCCGCCAGGCACCGACCGCGAAGAGGTGGCCGTTGGCGCCGGCGCCGCCGCCCCAGGAGCCGTAGGTGCGGATGGCGGCACTGGGGATGTCGTAGAACAGCTCGGTCCCCCGATCGCCGGCGCAGTAGACCTGATAGTCCCAGAGGACGATCCTGCCGCTCGCGTCCACGGCGGACGCGAGCTTGACCTCGGAAGCGGGGTCGAAGGCGTCGTAGAAGAACTCCTCGCCCCGGGTCCAGGCGACCTGGACCGGCTTTCCCGTGATGCGGGCGAGGCGCGCCGCCTCGAGCGCCTGGCGACCCGAGCTCTTGCCGCCGAAGCCGCCGCCCACGAAGGGTGTGATCACGCGCACGTCCGTGGCGGGCAGACCCAGGGCCCGGGCGATGGCGTCGCGGGCCGGGAACGGCGTCTGGGTGGAGGCCCAGACCGTCATGCGGCCGTCCTTCATCTCCGCCACGGCCGTGTGCGGCTCCATGGGCGCGTGCGCGCGATAGCCGCTGCGGTAGGTGGATTCGAAGACCCGCGCCGCCGCCGCCCGGGCCGCGGTCGGGTCACCTTTCATCAGCCTCACGGCCGGGGCGGGCGCACGCTGAACCAGGTAGTCGAAGATCGAATCCTGGTCGACCGCCGCCGGCGGCGTCTGCCACTCGGCCTTGATGTCCATGAGGGCGCGCCCGGCCGCTTCCGGATCGGCGTGCAGCACCGCGACCAGGTCGTCCTGCTGCACCACGGTCACGCCCGGCAGGGCGCGCGCGGCGGAGACGTCCACCGAAGTCAGGGTCGCGCCGTGCGCCCGAGGGCGCAGGATGCGGGCGTACAGCATGCCGGGGAGGCGGACGTCGCCCGCATACTCGGCGTGGCCGGTGACCTTCGCGCGGGCATCCATGCGCTTCGGCGACTGGCCCATGACCGTGAAGTCCCGGGTCGCGCGCAGCACCGCCTTCCCGTCGACCAGGCGCGAGATCTTCTTACCCTGGGCCAGCTGGGCGTAGCTCACCTTCTTCGACCGGTCGGCGCGCACGTAGACCACGCCGTTCTCGACCACCAGAGCGTCCGGCGACACGCCCAGCTTCTTCGACGCCAGCCCCGTCAGGACCGCCCGTCCCTCGGCCGCCGCCGCCCGCAGCGCCGGGCCGAACATGCGCGTCGTCATGGAGCCGAAGGTTCCCATGTCCCACGGGCACTGGTCGGTGTCGCCCAGCACCATCTCGATGGAGGAGAGCGGGACCCCCAGCTCCTCCGCCGCCATCTGCGCCTGCGAGGTCATGACCCCCTGCCCCATCTCGATCTTGCCGGAGAAGATCCAGACCCGGCCCTTCTCGTCGATGCGCAGGTACGCGTTCAGGTCCTCGGGATAGCGCAGGCGCGGCTGCTGGCCGTCGAGCGACGAAGGGCCGAGGCTGACGAACACCACGATGCCCCCGCCCAGGACTCCGAGGAACTCACGACGGTCCAGACCGTGGGCGCTCATGGCCGGCCTCCTTTCGCCGACACCTCGGCAATGGCGTCCAGGATCCTGCCATGGGCACCGCAGCGGCACAGGTGATCCTCCATCGCCTGGGCGATGGCCTCGCGCCCGAGACCCGGCCGCTTCTTCAGCAGGGCGTAGGCGCTCATCAACATACCCGGCGTGCAGTAGCCACACTGCAGGGCGCCGTGATCGATGAACGCCTGCTGCAGCGGGTGCAGCCGGCCACCGTGCTCGAGCCCCTCGATGGTCGTGACGTCCTTCCCCTGCACCGACTCCAGCGGCAGCTCGCAGGAGCGCACCGCCTCGCCGTCCACCACCACGGTACAGGCGCCGCACAGGCTGGAGCCACAGCCATATTTCGAGCCGGTGAGAGAGAAATCGGTGCGAAGCACCCAGAGCAGCATGCGGCCGCCCCCGGCCTCGACGGTGACGGGCCGCCCGTTCAGGCGGAAAGCAATGGCACTCACGACGCCCCCTTCATCAGAGCTGGACCACTCCCTGAATGGTACAGCCATGCGCGCACGCGCGGCAATCATGATCTCGATGGGGAGATGGGGGGATGGGGGGATGGGGGGATGGGGGGACGGGGGCGACGCGGCCACCGAGGGTGCGAGGCTACCCAGTGTGCCGGGCTACCTCACGCTCGGGGCGAGGCGCGACTGCAAGGCTTTCATGAACGCGGGCAGGTCGTCCGGGGCGAGGCCGATCCGCTGGATGGGCTTCCGGATGCCGTACGACCCTTCGGCGGTGACTTCCCGGCTCAGCTCGAGCAGCAGGGTGGGGTCGCCGAAGGCGGTCGCGCGCAGGTAGCCGACGGCGCGGCGCGGGGACGCCTTCCCGGCGCGTACGGGCGCCGCATAGACCAGGACAGCGGAGAGCAGGAACAGCAGGGTCGGGCGGGAGCGCAGGGGTAGCGTCATCGCGCGGCCCGGCCGCGCTCGCGCTCGAATCCCCTCATGCCCGAGGGTGCGCCTGGTCGTAGACGCGCTTGAGCCGCTCCTTGGACGTGTGCGTATAAATTCTTGTGGTGGAAAGCGATACGTGCCCGAGCAGCTCCTTCACGGCCAGGAGGTCGGCGCCGGCATCCAGCAGGTGGGTGGCGAAGGAGTGGCGGAGCGAGTGCGTGGAGACCCGACCGGCCTCGGCCACGCGGTCCATGAGTCCCCGCACGATGTTCTGCACCTGGCGGGTGGAAAGTCGCTTGCCGCGCTCCGAGAGGAAGACGGCGCGGCGGTCCGCGGAGGCGACGGAGGGCGCGGGCGCGACTTCGGCGCGGCGTAGCTCGTAGCGGCGCAGGGCCCGGACCGCCGCGCCGCCCAGCGGCACGATGCGCTCCTTGCGCCCCTTGCCCCGCACCTTGACCTGGTCCACCACGAGGTCGAGATCGTCCAGGTTGAGGCCCTGCAGCTCGGACAGGCGCAACCCGCTGGAGTAGAAGGTTTCGAGGATGGCGAGGTCGCGGGCGCCGCGGAAGGTGTTCTCGGCGGCGCGCACCTCGGCGATGTCGAAGAGCGCCTCGACCTGGGAGCGCGTCAGCCAGCCGGGCAGTCGCCGCTCGAGGCGGGGGGAGCGCACGGCCCGGGCGGGATTGGCCTCGACCAGGTCCTCGCGGTGCAGCCAGCGGAAGAAGGTGCGCACGGCGGAGAGCTTGCGCGCGATGCTCCGGCGCGCCAGCCCGCGGCGGGCGAGGTACCCGAGGAACGCGCGCAGCGCCAGACGGTCGACGGCGTCCCAGCTCCAATCGGTCCCCTCGAGCTCGCGGTCGAGAAACCCGACGAACTCCGTCAGGTCGCGGCGATAGGCCTGGAGCGTGTGGGGTGAGAGCTGGCGGCCCTCGCCCAGGTGACGGAGGTAGGCGCTCACCTGGGCCTGGACGGTGGAATGCGCCGAGGCGCCCTCTTCCGAGCGGGAGAGCGGGAGAGCGGGAGAGTGGGAGATGGCGTCCGGGACATCGGGGCCGAAGCCGGCCGGCTCGTTCGGCAGCGAACTCCCGCTCTCCTCCTCTCCCGCTCTCCCGCTCTGCCGTTCGTCGGTCATGGCCCCTCCCCGGCTACGCCGGTGGCCGCGCCCGGCACTTCGGCGCGCTCGATGCCATTCTCGCGCATCCAGGCGGCGAATGCGGCGCGGGCGCGCTCCAGCACCGCTTGCCGGCGCTGGCCCTTGTCCCGCACGGGCTGCTCCAGCGGATCGATCAGGCCGAAGTTGGAGTTCATCGGCTGGAAGCGACCCGGCTCGGCCGTCCGCAGGTAGCGGAACAGCGCGCCCAGCATGGTGGAGGGCGGCGGCACGGTCGGGACCTCGCCCCGCAGCAGCCGGTCCAGGTTCACACCGGCCAGCACGCCCGACGCCGCCGACTCCGTATACCCCTCCACACCCGTGAGCTGCCCCGCGAAGATCACGGCCGGCCGTGACGCCGGCGCACCGTAGAATGTGAGGCGGGCGGGGAAGTTCAGATAGGTGTTCCTGTGGATGGAGCCGTAGCGCAGGAACTCCGCACGCTCCAGCCCCGGGATCATGCGGAAGACCCGGCGTTGCTCGGCCGTGCGGATGCGGGTCTGGAAGCCGACCAGGTTCCACATCTGCCCCGCGGCGTCCTCGCGCCGCAGCTGCACCACGGCCCAGGGCCGCCGGCCCGTGCGGGGGTCGCGCAGGCCGATGGGCTTCATGGGCCCGAAGCGCAGCGTGTCCGCCCCCCGCGCCACCATGACCTCCACCGGCAGACACCCCTCGAAGTAGGGCACGCCGGGGTCGAGCGCGGTCAGGCGTTCGGCCTCCGCCCGAGGCTCGCGGGCGGCGTCCGGTTCGTTCGGGCCCGGGCCCGGGCCCGAAACGGCCTCGGACGCCCCGAACGGCAGTCCCTCCCAGTCGTGTCCGGCGTAGACGTCCGCCTGGCGCAGCGCGGCCAGGAACGCCTCGTACTCCTCGCGCGACATGGGGCAGTTCAGATAGTCGTCCTCGCCCACGCCCCGGCCCCAGCGCGAGGCGCCGAAGGCAATGGAACGGTCGATGGATTCGCCGTCGATGATGGGGGCGATGGAGTCGTAGAAGGCCAGTCCCTCGTCGCCGCCCAGGACGCGGGCGACGTTGGCGGTGAGGGCCGGCGACGTGAGGGGCCCCGTGGCCACGATGGCCGGGCCCTCAGGGAGCGACGTCGCCTCGCCGCGCACCAGGGAGATGCGGGGATGCGAGAGGACCCGCTCGGTCATGCGGGCGGAGAAGGCATGGCGGTCCACGACCAGCGCCGTGCCGCCGGGCACGCGGGTTTCCGCCGCCGCGCTCAGCAGCAGCGAGCCCAGGTCGCGCATCTCGGCCTTGAGCAGGCCGTGGGCGTTGGCCAGGTCCTCGCTCTTGAAGGAATTGGTGCAGACCAGCTCGGCCAGGCCGTCGGTGCGGTGAGCGGGAGTGGAGCGGAGCGGGCGCATCTCCACCAGCTGCACCTCGTGCCCCCGCTGCGCGAGCTGCCAGGCCGCCTCGCAGCCGGCCAGCCCGCCGCCGAGGACGGACACGCGCGCCAACGGCTCAGGCCTCCGGCGCGCCCACGGCGGCGGCCGCGGCGAAGCTCTCAGGCTTGAACTCGCCCTTGCACTTCGGGCACTTGATGAAGTCGCCCTTGGCCTTGGTGCTCTTCTCCACCAGGAAGGGGGCGTCGCAGTCGGGGC
Source organism: Gemmatimonadota bacterium (assembly GCA_017881445.1). Classification (GTDB taxonomy): domain Bacteria; phylum Gemmatimonadota; class Gemmatimonadetes; order Longimicrobiales; family RSA9; genus JADGQX01. Next base: position 23,677 of record JADGQX010000029.1, read on the forward strand.
AGGGCCCGGGCACGGGGCGGTCCCAGGAGGACCACTTGCAGTCGGGGTAGCGGGTGCAGCCCCAGAAGATCTTGCCCCGGCGCGTGCGCTTCTCGCCGATCTCGCCCTGGCCGCACTCCGGGCACTTGAGCCCCGCGATGGTGACCGGCCGCGTGAACTTGCACTTCGGGTAGTTGGAGCAGGCGATGAAGGGCCCGAAGCGGCCCGCGCGCTCCACCAGCTCGCCGCCGTCCAGCGGGCACTGCTCGCCGATGAGGCGCGGCTCGGCGGTCTCGCGCTTATCGATCGGCTGCGTGTGCTTGCACTCGGGATAACCGGTGCAGGCCAGGAAGCGGCCGTAGCGGTTCCATTTCACGACCATGGGCTTGCCGCAGTCGGGGCAGAGCTCCTGGGCGTCGCCCGAGGCCAGGTCCTTCACGATGGCCTCGCTGCGGCTCTCGCCATCCTGCAGCTGGCGCTGGAAGGGACCGTAGAACTGCTCCAGCACGAACCTCCAGGCGAGGTCGCCCTCCTCGATCTTGTCCAGCTCCGTCTCCATCTCGGAGGTGAAGCCCACGTCGAAGAGGTCGGGGAACACCCGCACCAGCACGTGCGCGACCGTCTCGCCCAGCGCCGTGGTGTAGAAGCGCTTCTGCTTCACTTCCACGTACTCGCGGTCCGTGATGGTGGCGATGATCTGCGCATAGGTGGAGGGCCGGCCGATGCCGAGCCGCTCCAGCTCCTTGACCAGCGACGCCTCGGTGAAGCGCGGCGGCGGCTGGGTGAAGTGCTGCTCCGGCAGGAGCCGCAGCAGGGCGCAGCGGTCGCCCCGGTCCAGCAGCGGCAGGGGCGCCTCCTCGTCCAGCGTCTTGTGCTCGCCCTCCTCGCGCGCCTCCTTGTAGAGCCGCGTGAAGCCGTCGAACTTCATGACCGAGCCGGTGGCGCGGAACAGGTAGTGGCGGCCGCTGGCACCCCGCAGGTCGAAATCGACCGTGGTGGTGTCGTAGATGGCGCTCTCCATCTGCCCGGCAACGAAGCGCAGCCATACCAGCTCGTAGAGCCGCGCCTGGTCCTTGTCCAGGTAGCGCTTCACCAGCTCGGGGCGACGGAACACCTCCGTGGGCCGGATCGCCTCGTGTGCCTCCTGCGCGCCCTTCTGCTGCCGCCCCTGCCAGAGGCGCGGGCCCGCCGGCACGTAGCGCTCGCCGAAGCTCTCCTTGGCCCAGTCCCGGGCCGCGCCCGCGGCGCTGGGCGCCACGCGCGTCGAGTCGGTACGCATGTAGGTGATGAGCCCGACCGAGCCCTCGCTCCCCAGGTCGATGCCCTCGTAGAGCTGCTGCGCCACCCGCATGGTGCGCGAGGGCGAGAAGCCCAGCCGCTTGGCCGCCTCCTGCTGCAGCGTGGAGGTGGTGAAGGGCGCCGGTGGCGCCTTGGTCCGCTCCCGCCGCTTGACCTCGCTGACGACGAAGGGCAGCCCCTCGATGTCGGTCAGCACCTCGTTCGAGCGCGCCTCGTTCTCGAGGTGGAAGGCCTTGCCGTCGATATGGTGCAGCTTGGCGGCGAAGCGCTGCTCCGCTTTCTCCAGCTCGGCGGTGATCGACCAGTATTCCTGGGGCAGGAAGGCGCGGATCTCCGCCTCGCGCTCGGCGATCAGGCGCAGCGCCACCGTCTGGACGCGGCCGGCGGAGAGCCCGGGCCGGATCGGCTTCCAGAGCAGCGGCGAGACCTGGTAGCCCACCAGCCGGTCCAGGATGCGCCGCGCCTGCTGCGCCTCGACCTTCTTCATGTCCAGGGCGATGGGGTGCTCCAGCGCCGCGCGCACCGCGTCCCGGGTGATCTCGTGGAAGAGCACGCGGCGGAAACGCGGGCCGCCCCTGCCGTTGGAATCGCCATTGCCTTCCTCGTAGCCCAGCTGCTCCGCCACGTGGTAGGCGATGGCCTCGCCCTCGCGATCGGGGTCGGTGGCGAGGATCACTTCGTCGGCGCCCTCGGCCTCCCGTCGCAGCTCCTGGATGATCTTGCCCTTGCCGCGGATGGTGACGTACTTGGGCTCGAAGCCGGCCTCGATGTCCACACCCAGCTCGCGCTCGGGCAGGTCGCGGATGTGACCGACCGAGGCCCGCACGCGGTAGCCCGCGCCCAGGTACTTGCCGATCGTGCGCGCCTTGGCCGGCGATTCCACGATCACCAACCGTATCTTCTTGCTCTGCTCGCTCATTCAGTCCGTTCCGGCCAGGGGCCGGCCGCATTCAGGTCCGGGAGGACTCGGATCCGCCCGGTAATCTGCCCGACGACGTCGTCGACCTCATGTCCATCCACATCCACCACCGCATCCGCCAGGTAGTACAGCGGCTCGCGCTCGTCCAGCAGCAGCCGCGCCTTGCCCAGGGGGTCGGGGCCGGCCAGCAGCGGACGGTGCACGTCGTCCGCCAGCGCCCGCCGCACCGCCTCCTGCGCCGACACCCTGAGCCACACGACCAGCGATCCCGGGCCCAGGGCGTCCAGCAGCCGCGGCTGCGTGATCCAGCCGCCACCGGGGGCCAGCACCACGCCCGGGGCGCAGCCGAACTCGTCCGTCAGCTGCGCCTCCAGGGCGCGAAACGCCGCCTCTCCCTGCGTGCGGAAGATCCCGGGAACGGTCAGTCCGGTGCGCGCCTCGATGACCTCGTCGAAGTCCACGAACCCCCAGCCGAGGCGGGCGGCCAGGCGCCGGCCCACCGTCGTCTTCCCCGCCGCCATGAAGCCGACGAGGACGATGCGCAGGGTCGCGTCAGCCGGTCCCATCGCCGGCGCCGCGACCGCCGCGCTTCATGAGGCTACCCATGTACCCCTCGAAGTTCCGTCGAAGCTCCGCGAGCGAGTCTCCGCCGAACTTCTCCAGCACCGCATCCGCCAGCACGGTGGCCACCATGGCCTCGCCCACCACGCCCGCGGCGGCCAGGGCGACGACGTCGCTGCGCTCGCGGATCGCTTCCGCCGGGTCGCCCGTGCGCAGGTCCACGCTCTTCAGCGGCTGCATGAGCGTGGAGAGCGGCTTCATGGCCACGCGCACCACCAGCGGCTCGCCCGTGGTCATGCCGCCTTCCAGGCCGCCGGCGTTGTTGCGCGTGCGGTGGAAGCCGCCGGCGCGGGTCTCCGCGGTGTCAGTCTCGAACTCGTCGTGCACCTGCGAGCCGCGGCGGCGGGCCGCCTCGAAGCCGAGGCCGATCTCGACGCCCTTCATGGCCTGGATCGACATGAGCGCCTGCGCCAGCCGCCCGTCCAGGCGCCGGTCCCAGGCCACGTGCGAGCCCAGCCCCACGGGCAGCCCCCGGGCGACCACCTCGAAGATGCCGCCCAGCGTGTCGCCCGCCGCCCTGGTGGCGTCGATCTCCTCGATGATGCGCCGCTCCGCCTCCGGGTCGAGCACGCGTACGGGAGAGCGGTCCGCGGCAGCGTTCAGGTCGTCGGGAAGCGGGTCCGGGACCGCACAGACGATGGGGCCGAGCTGCACGATGTGGCTGCCGATGCTCACGCCCAGCTCCGCCAGCAGGCGCTTGGCCACGGCGCCGGCCGCCACCCGCATGGTGGTCTCGCGGGCGGAGGCCCGCTCCAGGATGTCGCGGGCGTCCTGGCGGTCGTACTTGAGCACGCCGACCAGGTCCGCGTGCCCGGGCCGGGGCAGGTGCACGCTGCGCAGCTCCTCCGCGCTGGCATCGGGCGCGGGCGCCTCGTAGGCCATGGCCGTGCGCCAGTTCTCCCAGTCGCGGTTCCAGACCAGCATGGCAATGGGGGAGCCGAGCGTCTCGCCCAGGCGCACGCCGGCCACGAACTCGGCGCGGTCCTGCTCGATCTTCATGCGGTCGCCGCGGCCGTAGCCGCCCTGGCGCCGCTTCAGGTCGGGATCGATGTCGCGCGCGGCATCCAGGGAGAGGCCCGCCGGCACCCCCTCCACGAGCACCACCAGCGCCCGTCCATGAGATTCGCCGGCCGTCCGGAAAGTGAAGCGCATGGCCCTTGCCCTCAAGTGAAAGGAGCCCGGTGATGACCGGGCTCCCTGGGTCCTGCGCTGGTATATAACGCGCCGTCGGGCGCCGTGTAAAGCGCCCGACGGGTCAGGGACATCACTGCATGAGCGCCTTCACGTCCTGCCAGTGAACGTTGACAACGACTACGTGGTTGTCCCCCGTGATGCCATAGAGCTTGGCAACGACACAGCGATCGTCGTCGCCGCTCGTTCCGGGGCACGTCAAGCCCGCATTCTCGCCCGCCAGGGGCGCGGATGACTTCAGGACACCCAGGATCCGGTCCCGAATGGTTATTTCGACGGGCGCTCCAGTGGGCGTAGTGCTATTGAAGTGGAACGCGTCAACGATACGTACGACGGGAGCACCCGTGGTGGTGTCGACCGCGCCAA
>JADGQX010000148.1 GCA_017881445.1 Gemmatimonadota bacterium
TGGTGCTCTGGACGGTGACGCTCTTCCTGGGAACGGTGCTGACGGCGGCGTAACGGCAGAGCGGGAGAGCGGGAGAGCGGGACCTCAGGCGACGGGGGCGGCCTCGGGCGTGGCGTCAGAAATCGGGCATCTCGGGCGACCGCGGGCACTTCTGTGCGGCGGAGAACGGTGGAGGAGCGAATGGACGTGATGCGGGCAGTGGACGAGGGCTGCGGGTGCGGCGGCGGGAGGCTGGGCGCCGTGGCGGACCGGCGGGAGTTCCTGAAGGGCGCGGGCGTGGTGGCGGCGGGACTGCTGATCGCGCTGGGCGCGGGCGGCGGGGACGCGGCCGCGGCGGTCGTGCAGATCGTGCGGGGCGTGGCCGCGGGGGGCGAGGTGCGCTACCCGGTGCCGGCGGCGGATGGCGCCAGCATCGACCGGGAGCGGGAGATCATTCTCGTGCGCTGGCAGGGGAAGGTGTACGCCTTCAACCTGTCGTGCCCGCACCAGCACACGGCGCTGCGCTGGGAGGCGGGCGACGGGCGGTTCCAGTGCCCGAAGCACCACTCGAAGTACCAGCCGGACGGCAGCTTCGTATCGGGGCGGGCGACGCGGGGCATGGACCGGTTCGCCCTTCGGGTGGAGGGCGGGCAGGTGGTGGTGGACGACGCGAATATCTTGCGGCAGGACCAGGACGCGGTGGCGTGGGCCGGCGCCGTCGCCACGGTGGCGTGAGCGGAGGGAGGGATCGATGTGCGACGGATCGTGCGCGCTGAGCCTGGCCGGCGAGAGCGTGGAGGTGGAGCTGGCCGGGGCGGCCGGGGACGGCCTGAGCCGGCGGGCGTTCATCAGCCGCTCCACGCTGGCGGCGGTGGCGGCGGTGCTGGCCGGTGCCTGTGGCGATGGGATCATCGGCGGGCGCGGCCTCACGGCGCCGGCCACGCTGCCGACGGGCGGGCTGACGCTGCGGCTGGCGGACTACCCGGCGCTGGCGACGGTGGGCGCCATCGTGCGGGCGGACACGACCGCGGGGCCAATGGCGCTGGTACACAGCGCGGCCACGACCTACCTGGCGTTCTCCATGGTCTGCCCGCACCAGGGGACGACGATCAACATCCAGGGGTCCGGCTTCGTCTGCCCGAACCACGGCGCGCGCTTCGACGCGTCGGGGAGCTGGACGGGGGGTCAGCCGACGTCGAACCTGGCGGCGTATACCGTCCTGCTGGACGCGACGGCGGGGACACTGGCCATCGGCGGAGTGGGGTCCGGGCCGGTGCCCGGGCCGGGGCAGCAGCCGGGCGGCGGCAGCGGCTCCATCAACCTGGTGGTGGACCTGTCGAAGTTCGCGGCGCTGGCGCAGGTGGGGGGCGTGGCGCGGGTGGACGGGGGCACGGGCACGCCCGTGGGCGCGGTGCGCGTCTCGGCCACGCAGTTCGCGGCCTACACGCTGGCCTGCACGCACCAGGGCACGACCGTGAACCTCTCCGGGAAGGTCTGGACCTGCCCGAACCACGGCGCGCAATTCGATGCGTCCGGGCGGGTGACGCGCGGTCCGGCGACCACGCCGCTGGCGGCACTGGCGGCGGCGTTCGACGCCGCGACCAACAAGCTGACGATCACGGGCTCGGCGCCGAACGGCGGCGGCGGGCGTGGCCGGGACGACGACTGAGGCCGGCGCCGCCGGCCACGACAACCTTATTTCACCGCAGAGGCACAGAGGTCACAGAGCCGGCTGATCCCAGGCCGCGGGGGCGTCCCAGCGTCCGTGTTGTTGTTTTTGAAAACCAACAGAATCGGTGTGAATCTGCGCTGGCCGCAGACCGATGTCGCTATCTCCGTTTCCTCTGTGCCTCTGTGGTGAATGGGTTTTCGAGGTGGCGGTGGCGGGGGCTAGGGACGGGGCTCGAGCCCCAGCTTCTCCAGCTTGTACCAGAGGGTGCGGATGCTCACGCCCAGCAGCTCCGCCGCGCGGGTCTTGTTGCCCCCCGTGTGGCGGAGCGCTTCGCGGATGGCCTCGCGCTCGGCGCGTTCGACGACGTCCCGCAAGGGCGGCGGCGGTCCGGGGGCCTGCCCGGTCGCCGCCGGTCCGGTCGGAGTGGCGCTTCCAGCCGCTCCGACCGGCACGTCCGCCGCCGCCAGCAGCTCGCCCGGGGCGAGCAGGATGGCGCGCTCCAGCACATTGGCCAGCTCGCGCACGTTGCCGGGCCAGTCGTAGGCCAGGAGCCGGTCAATGGCCTCGTCCGAGAGACGGGCGGCGCGGCCGATGTGGCGGCCCAGTCGCTCGACCAGGTGCCGGGCCAGGACCGGGATGTCCTCCCGTCGATCACGCAGGGGGGGAATGGCAATGGGCACCACGTGCAGGCGATAGAAGAGGTCGGCGCGGAAGGAGCCATCCGCCACCATGGCCTGGAGGTCGCGGTGCGTGGCGGCGACCACGCGCACGTCCACCGGGCGGGGCGCGCCGGAGCCCAGGCGCTCGATGGCGCCCTCCTGCAAGGCGCGCAGCAGCTTGGCCTGCATGGCCAGCGGCATGTCGCCGATCTCGTCCAGGAAGAGCGTGCCGCCGTCGGCCAGCTCGAACTTGCCGGCGCGGTCGGCCAGCGCGCCGGTGAAGGCGCCCCGGGTGACGCCGAACAGCTCGGCCTCCAGCAGCTCGCCGGGGATGGCCGCGCAGTTCACGGCCACGAAGAGCCGGTCGGCGCGGGGCGAGCGGGCGTGCAGGGCGCGGGCGACCAGCTCCTTGCCCACACCGGTCTCGCCCGTCACCAGCACGGTGGCGGTCGCGCCGGCGACGCGCTCGACGGTGGCCAGCACGGCGCGCATGGCCGGCGCCGCCGCCACGATGCCCTCGAAGGAGGTCGCCTCGGCCTCGCGCAGGTAGGCCAGCTCGCGCTCGGCCCGGCGCAGGCCGAGGGCCCGCTGGGTCAGGGTGTGAATCTCGTCCACGGAGAAGGGTTTGAGCACGTAGTCGAAGGCGCCCAGCTTCATGGCCTGGACGGCGCTCTCCACGGTGCCGAAGGCGGTCATGAGGATGACGGGCAGCTCGGGGCGGCCGGTACGCAGCTCGGCCAGCAGGTCGAGGCCGGAGCGGCCCGGAAGCTGGAGATCCACCAGGGCCAGGTCCACGTCGCCGGCGGCGAGCTGTCGCTGGGCCGCGTCGGCATCCTCGGCCAGCAGCACACGATAGCCCAGGTCGGAAAGGGCGAGCTGGAGCACCCGGCGGATGCGGGGCTCGTCGTCCACCACCAGCAAAGTAGCCGCGCTCACGCATCCTCCCGGCGCGCCAGGGTCACCGTGAGCCGGGCGCCTTCGCCCGGCACCGAGTCGATCGCAACACGGCCGCCGTGGGCCTCGGCAATGCGGCGCACGATGGGCAGCCCCAGCCCGGTGCCGCCACGGCGGGTGGTGAAGAAGGGGAGCCAGATGCGCTCGACGTTCTCGGCGGCAATGCCGGGGCCGTGGTCGATGACCGCCAGGTACGCCTCGCCGCCCCGTGTGCCGGTCTCGATCTCCACGGCGCCGCCGCCGTGGGAGACATCCAGCGCGTTCTGCAGCAGGTTCAGCACGGCCTGGAAGAGCTGGTCCGGATCGGCGACGACGGGCGCGGGCGAGAGCCGGGTCTCCAACGCGATCCCTTCCGCCGCCGCCCTGCCGGCGACGGTGCTCAGAGCGCGCGCGGCGGTGTCGGCCAGGTCCGCGGCCACCGCCTCGGGCGGGCGCGGCCGGGCGAAGACGAGCAGGTCCTCGGCCAGGCGCGCCAGCCGGGCGATCTCCTCGCGCACGAACGCCACCAGCTCGGTTGTCTCGGGATCGGCGGCGCCGCGGCGGCCCAGCACGTCGGCGGCGCCGCTCAGCACGGCCAGCGGGGTGCGGATCTCGTGGGCCAGCACGGCGGCCATGGTGCCCATGGTGGCCAGGCTCTGCTGGCGCGCGATCTCGTCGCGCGACGCCTCCAGCCGCCGTACCATGTCCTCCAGCGCGCCCGCCAGCACCCGCACCTCCAGGGGCGCGCCCGCGGCCAGGGCGCCGAAGTCGGGCTGCTCGTCGGCGCGCAGCCGGATCGCCGCCGCCTGCAGCCGGCGCAGCGCGCCCGTGGTGGAGCGGGCCACGATGACGGCGGCGGGGAGCGACACCAGCAGGATGGCCAGGGCCAGGACCAGCACGGGGCGGAAGGCGTCGGGCAGAGCGGCCAGCGCGGCGGCGCGCGGCTGCGCCAGCGTCATCTCCACCGTGGGGCCGCCCAGGGCCACGCGCCGGGGCCGGCCCCGCACCAATGCCCCGCCGCCGCTGGCGACGGGCCCCGCGGCCAGGGTCACGCCCAGGGTGTCGCTCACGCGCAGGGCGGGCAGGGCATCGCCGGCGGCGGCGGCCAGCAACTCGGCCCAGGGCGTGGCCAGGGCGATGCTGCCCAGGAGCGCGCCGCCGCGCGCGCTCACGGGCGCGGCCACCACCAGGATCCGGCCCGCGCCCGGGCTGGCGGAAAGCGTCGTGCGCGGCGCCGCCACCGCCAGCCAGGCCGGATCGGCCAGGGTGAGGCCGATGAGCTCCCGGCGGGAGGCCGCGACGATGCGGCCGCGCGGGTCGGCGGCCACGGCGGTGGCGCCGCCGCCGAAGTCGCCGGCGAGCTGGACCAGGGAGCGGGCCAGGCGCTTGTCCACGTCGTCCAGCGCCAGGTCGCGGGAGGACTCGAGCCCGGGCCAGACCGCCACCAGCCGGCGCCGCTCGAGGACGGCGCGCTCCAGCCGGTCGGCTACCAGGCGCGTGCGGGAGTCGAGGGCCACGACGGCCGAGCGCAGGTGCTCCCGGCGCAGGCGTACGTATTCGGCGGCGGCAATGATGATGGTCGCCGCGCAGACGAACAGGGCGAGGGCGAGGGCCAGGCGGCCGGCCAGCGTGTCCGCCCGCCGCCTCGCGCCGGCGCCACGACCCATGATATCGTGCAAGTGCATCCCTCGACTCCGGACCCGATGACCGCGACCCTCCGCCTCTCGATCCGTTGGCCGCTACTGCTCGCGGCCCTGGCGCTGAGCGCGCCCCCCGCCGCCGCCCAGCTGCCGGCGCCGCCGGCCAGCGCGCGCGAGCTGCTGCGCGTGGGCGGCTACGGCAGCCTGGTGTTCGGCCACAGCAGCCTGGGCTCGGCCGCCGTCATGGATGACCTGACGGGGGCGGCGGCGGCGCTCCTGGCCTCGGGGAGCGTCGGCGGGAGGCTAAGCTATTTCGGGGAAATCGAGGCGGCCAGTCGCACCAACGAGAACTGGACCGGCCGGCAGAGCGACCAGGCGCCGCAGATCGACCGGCTCTATGCCGAGTATGCCTTCGCCGATGCGCTGCGGCTGCGCGCCGGCCGGTTCCTCACGCCCGTCGGGCAGTGGAACGAGATCCACGCCGATCCGCTGACCTGGACCTCTCTGCGCCCGCTCACCACCTACCGTCCTTTCGCCAAGAGCACCACGGGCATCATGGCGGCCGGGCAGCTGCCCATTGGCGGGCACGACGCCGGCTACGCCCTCTATTACGCCCCCGTCCGCGTCGGACCGACGCGGGAGGAGACGGGCTTCGTGAGCGCCGCCGGCGGGCGCGTGGCCGTGGAGCTGCTGCCCGGACTGTACCTGGGCGCCAGCGCGGCGGCCTACCGGGCCACCCGGCCGCGGGACCCGGAGGACCAGGCGGGCGCGCCTTCCGATGCCCTCCTTCCCGTGGCCGCCCGCGCCGGCGTCGCCCAGGCGGGCGACGACCCCACGCCCGGGAGCGAGCAGGCCGACACCACCGGCGACCGCGAGGAGGATGTGCGCGCCCGCCGGCTGCTGGGCGCCGACCTCTCCTGGAGCGCCGGGCGCGTGGAGGTGCTGGCGGAAGCCACGGCGCTCTCGGCGGGCTCGGTCGAGAGCGCCGAGCGCGGCGCCTTCGCCCAGGCAGCCGTGCGGGTGGCGGGGCCGCTGCGCGCCGTGGCGCGCTTCGAGGCGTACGACCCCGTCGTCACCGGACCGCTGCGGATCCTCACGCTGGGCGGCGCCGTCCGCCTGCCGCACCTGACGCTCAAGCTGGACCGCCAGATCCCCGATCGCGCCTCCGCCCGCGTGGCCAACGGATGGTTCGTCTCCGCGTCCGCGATCTTCTGACGGCGCTGGCCGCGCTGGCCGCCCCGCTCGCGCTGGCGCGAGGCGCCGCCGCGCAGCTGCCGGCGGGGGCCGCCGATTCGGCCATTGCCGTGGTTGCCAACGCCGGCGTGCCGGCGCGCGCGCTCTCCCGGGCGGAGCTGCGCCGGATCTACCTGATGCGCCAGCGCTACTGGCGCGGCGGCCAACGGGTCGAGCCCGTCAACCTGCCGGCGGCATCGCCGCTGCGGAGCTCGTTCTCGCGGGAGGTGCTGGGGCGCTCGCCCCGGGAGCTGGCATCCTACTGGAACGACCTGTACTTCCACGGCACCGAGCCGCCGTCCACCCTCGACTCCGAGCAGGCCGTGCTGCTCTTCGTGGCCCGGACCTCGGGCGCCCTCGGGTACGTGCGCGCCGGCACGCTGCGGGACGCGCAGGCGCCGGGCGTGCGCGTGGTGCTGGTGCTGCCGCCCTCCTGACTACCTCCAGGTCCGGGGGCGTTCCCGGGGCTCATCTCACACAAAGAACGCCAAGGGCCGAAGTCAGTCAGCCGGGTGGGCCGCGGTGGGCCGGGCGACAGACGCATCTCGTTGTTGGTTGTTAAATTACATCAATCATGGTGGCGGGCTTTCGCCGAAATCGCCCGGCGCCCGGATCGATGGCTTGGCTCCTTTGCATCTTCGCGTGAACATGATGCGAACCGGAGGGCGCCCGGTCGCCTGGGGGTTCACCGGCTAGCGCTGGAGCCCCTTCTTCAGCAGCGCGATCTGGCCGGCGTGGTAGGCGTCGTGCTGGACGACGCCGTTGACCAGCTGCGCCGGGGTCACGCCCGTGCCGATGGACGGGTCGCGGGGGGCGGACGGGAGCTGGTGCCAGTCCGCCTCGGGCAGCGCGGCCAGGGCGCGCTCGAGCTCCGCGTGGGCGCGGCCCAGGTCGTCCAGCGCGGCAATCCAGCGCTCGGGCGTGGGGTCGCCCACGCCGGGCCAGTCGCCGTCGGCGGGCTCGGCCGGTGAGCCGCCCTCGATCCGCCGCGCCGCCTCCCGCGTCCAGCCGGTCATGTGCAGCACGATCTCCCAGATGGAATGGGCGCCGTGCAGCGGGCGCGCGGCGGCGCCCGCGGCGTGCACGCCCTCCAGGATGCGGGCGACGGACCAGCCGTGCCACGGATCGCCCCGGTGCCCGCGCACGAGCTGATCCTGCAGCCAGGAGCCCGTCGCCCACCCTGCCGGTTCCGGCGCGCCCACGCTCGCCTCCCTGGAGGTCAGCTCCCGCCCTGCAGCTCGGTGACGCGGCGGCGGGCGGCCTCGTTCTGCGGCTGAAGCTCGAGAGCACGGCGGTAGCGGGCCAGCGCCCCGGTGCGATCGCCCTTCTGCAGCAGCGTCTCGCCCTGCAGGAAGGGCACGACTCCCGACCGCGGGAACTCTTCCGCGGCCAGGTCCAGGATGACCAGCGCGTCGTCGCCCTTGCCGCCCTGTTGCAGCTGACGGGCGAGCTCCTCCAGCGTGAACTCGCGGAAGTCGTACGCCGCGCTGCCGTAATACTGCGTCTTGAGCTGCCGGTAATGGATCACGGCGGCGGCGGCGCTCTTCTCGGTCACGTCCTGCGCCAGTATGTCCGTGAGGGGCCGCGGCATGGCGACGCCGTGGTGGCAGGTCACGCAGCGCACCTCTACGCGCGAGCTGTCCTTCAGCTCCGCGATCTTCGCCAGGTAGTCGGCGTTGATGCCCCGCACCATCCGCAGCATTCCCCGGGCGATCCGCTTCTCCTCCTTGGTGTCACTGGCGAAGTTCAGCCGCTCCGGCGCACCTCCCGGCCCCCCCGGCCGGGCGGCGGCGCCCGGGGCGCCCGGGGCCCCGGCCGGCGCGCGCTCGGCGGCGCCCGGCGTGCTGTCCGCACGAGCGTGGCAGAAGTCGCAGCGGACGCCGAGCCCCAGGGCGAAGGCGCGCATGGTGCCCAGCAGCTGCGGCTTGGTGATGTTCTTGGGCAGGACCTTGAGGTTGGTGAAGCTGTCGGGGACCACCATCGGGGCATGCGCCGGCGCCGGAGCGAGCGGGGCGAGCAGTGCGATCAGGGCGGCGGCGATGGGTATGCGGAATGAGGGACGCGCGGCGAGGTTCGGGACCAGGGGCATGGTTCCATCCGGTTCGCGGGGTGAAGGGGCGGACTGTACCCGCCCCCCAAACGTGAGCGGAGCCGGGGCGGTTCCCCGCCCCGCCCGGAGCCGCCGCCCTTATCCCAGCAGCCCCCGGTACTCGGCCGGGTTGAGGGCGTAGCCGGGGAAGACGCGCTCGAGGTGAGCCGCGCCCAGGTGCCGGGCCGTGATCTCGGCGAAGACGTCGCGGAAATCGGTGGTGACGGCCAGGTCGCGACCCTCATAGAGCTGCTCGGGCTCGAGGCCGGGCCACTTGCCGTATACTTTCCCGCCCTTCACCTCGCCGCCCAGCACCATCATGCAGTTGGCGTGGCCGTGGTCGGTGCCGCCGGAGCCGTTCTCCGCCACGGTGCGGCCGAACTCGGACATGGTGAGGACGACGACGTCGCGCATGCGCTCGCCCAGGTCGTCGTGCAGGGCGCGCAGCCCCTGACCCAGCTCGGTCAGGCGGCGGGCGAGCTGGCCGCCGGCGCCGCCCTGGGCGAAGTGCGTGTCCCAGCCGCCGATGTCGGTGAAGGCGATTTCGAGCCCCACGTCCGCCTTGACCAGCTGCGCGATCTGGCGCAGCGACCGGCCGAACTCGCCGGCGGGGTACTGCGCGCCGGGCGCGGGCGTGTACTGGGCCGGGTTGGCGGCCTTCAGGATGCGAATGGCCTCGAAGGCGTCGCCGGCGGCACCGGTGACGGCATCGCCCTGCTCGGTCTGGTAGAGGCGGGTGAAGGCGCCCTCGGCGCCGGCGTCGCTGCCGCCGGCAATGCCGAAGCGGTCCAGGTCGGCAATGGCGAGGGAGGGCTGGGTGCCGCGCAGCGAGAGCGGTAGCTCGGCGCCCAGGGCGATGCCGCGCAGCGCCTCGCGTGCGTCGCTCATCTTCGCCTGCCCGACCTGGTGGTCGGCGGCGTGGCGGACGGGGTCGGCCAGCGTCCGGCCCTCGCAGTCGGCGCAGGCCGACGGGGACTCGCGCAGCACGCGGTTGAGCCAGCCCTCGGGTGTCTTCCGGCCGGGGGTGGCGGACTCCATGTAGTCCTGCGCGTCGAAATGGGAGCGGGACGGGTCGGGCGAGCCCACCGCCTGCACCAGCGCCAGCTCACCGCCGTGGTAGAGGTCGAGCAGCGGGCGCAGCGCGGGGTTCAGCCCGAAGAAGCCATCCAGGTCCAGGACGCCCTCGGCGCCATCGGCGCCGGGCCGGGGCAGGGCTATGCTGGAGCGGCGCGCGTAGTACGCCTTCTCGCCGAAGGGCACCACCATGCTGAGGCCGTCCACCGCGCCCCGCTGGAAGATGCAGATCAGAGTCTTGCGGCGTGCCGCGCCGGCGGTCTCCGCCAGCAGGGAGCGGTTCATGAATTCGGGTGGCGTTCCCATGGCTACGAAGGCGAGCGCTCCCGATTTCAGGAAAACACGGCGGTTGATCATCGATTGGCCTCCGTCCTTCACCTGTACAGAACGGCCGTTCGAAACGTTGGGGGAGCTTCGCCCCTCCCGGGCTAGCGCCGCTGGAACTCGGGCGAGCCCAGGATCAGGCCGGTCGCCCGCGCCAGGCGCTCGCCGGGCGCGGCCGCCGGTTGCTGCGCCAGCTCCGAGCGCACGGCAACCTGCAGCCGGCGCGTGTCCGTGGCCGGCAGGAACGCGGCGGCCAGCGCCGCGACCGTGTCCGCGGGCGCGGCCGCCAGGGCGGCCGGCTGCACGCGCACCCGGTCGAGCCGCCCGGCGGCCAGCGCCAGGGCGAAGTTCATGCGCGTCAGCATGGCGCCGCTGTTCACCCACTCGGCGGCCGCGGCGGGATAGCCCGTGGGGAAGGAGGCGGCGTAGGGCAGCTCGCCCAGCGTGCGCAGCGTCTGCAGCAGCGCCCGCGAGGGTCCGGGACCCACGTCGGCATCGCTGGCGCGCAGCGCGCTGGCCAGCAGCTCGATCGGTGTCTTCACCTTGCCGCCGACGTTTCGCGGGTCATTGAAGCCGGGATCGGTGAAGAGGGCACGGGTGACGGCCCGCAGGTCGCCATCCGCGTCCAGGAAGACGCGGGCGATGCGCTCGACCATGGCGGAATCGGGGCGGTCGCTCACGAAGCGCTCGACCAGCTCGCGGGCCAGGTGGTGCGCGGTGGCGGGCGCGGTGGCCAGCATGTGCAGCACCTCCAGCCCATCCTCCATGCCGCGCCCGGGGCGGAGCGGCGTGCCCAGCACCACCTTCTCGGCGCGGTCGTGCAGCTCGGGGCGGAAGACGAAGGCCACGTCGGCGTCCGGCGGCGCATCGGGCGCGATGCGCGGCCGGGTGATGGTCCAGCCCGTGAAGGCGCGGGCCACGGCCACCACGTCCGCCTGCGTGTAGCCGCCGTCCACGCCCAGCGTGTGCAGCTCCATCAGCTCGCGGGCATAGTTCTCGTTGATGCCCGGCTTGCGCCTGCCCAGCCGCGGCACGGCCTGCCGCAGCCGCTGCAGCTGCTGCGGCGTCATGCGCCCCGCGTCCACCAACGCCTGCTGCTGCTCGGGCGTGAGCGCGGCGAAGCTGCGCAGCTGCTCCTGCCGCCGCAGGTAGCGCGGATCGGTCGTGTCGGGGGATGCGCTCGTCCAGTTGTCGAGGTATACGAGCATCGCCGGGTGCGACGCCGTCGCCTTCAGCATGTCCTCGAACCGGCCGAAGACGTACGGACGGATCGCGTCCTGCTCGTAGCGCGACACCAGCCAGCGGTCGGGACCCTTACCCACGAAGACGTTGAAGTGGTTGAACCAGAAGTCGGTCATGACCTCCTGCAGCTGGCGCGCGGAGTAGACGTCCCGCGCCAGCCGCGCGCCCGCGATCTCGCCCACCATGCGCGCCGCGCTCATGGCGGCGGGCGGGCGGGGCGGGCGGGGCGGGCGGGGCGGGCGGGGCGACGCGCTGTCCCCGGGCGCCATGGCGTCGCGGCGGCCGCCAGCGGCAAGCGCCCGCATGCTGTCGGCCCCGGCCGGCGCCCCGGC
>JADGQX010000376.1 GCA_017881445.1 Gemmatimonadota bacterium
CCTGGTGGTCGTGCTCATGGTGCTCTTCTTCCCGCTCCGGGAATGGCGGGACCTCGCCGCCGGGCGAGCGCGCCTGGCCGACCAGGGACGCGCCTTCGCCGAGATGTTCGCCGCCAACGTTTCGCCCGCGCTGGACTTCGGCGACACCATCACGGTGCACCAGACGCTGAACCGGATCGTCACGCGCTTTCCGCAGGTCGTCCAGGCCGCCTCCTACGTGGATGGCCGCGCCATCGCGCGCGCCGGGACCCTCACGGACGAAGTGCCCCAATCCATCGCCACGGCCAAAGAATCGCATTCCGTCGAGCGCGGCGGCGCCACGTTCGCCGCACATCCCCTGACCCTGACGGGCCGGCACGGTGCCCTGGTGCTCGAGCTCTCTCAGGCCGACCTCATGCGCCGCTTCTACTGGAGCATCGTCCTGGCCCTGGCCATTTCCATTGCTTTCCTGGGCGTGGCCGGCATCCTGGCCCAGCTGCTGTCCCGGGCCATGATCCGCCCCATCATGGCGGTCGTGGATACCGTGGGCGAGGCGACGCGCGACGGTGGCTGGGACCTGACGCTGCGCGTGCCCGAGCACGGCGCGGACGAGACCGCCCGTCTCGCCGTCGGCTTCAACCGCTTCCTCGGCGACGCCGGCCAGCTGGTCGGCGCCATGAAGCAGGTCACGGGTCGCGTGATCACCGGGGCCGGTGACATGAAGTTGGCCCTCGGCGGGCTCGCCGCCGGGGCCAACGCCCTGAGCGACACCATCTCCCAGGTTGCCGCCACCGCCGCCGAGCAGCGGGAGCGGCTGCGCCAGAATCTCCAGCTCGCGGGCGAGAGCTCCCGCCTGGCCGATCGCATGCGCGAAACCGCAGCCGGCGCCGGCAGCGCCACGGCCGCCGTGGCCGAGTCCTCCCGCGGCGGCCGGGACGTGGCCGAGCGCGCCCGCCTGCAGATGGCCCAGATTTCCGGCAGCACCGAGGAGACGCTCGCGGCGATGGAGTCGCTCCGCTCCCACTCCGGTCGCATCGACCAGGTCCTGGTCGCCATCCGCGACATCGCCCAGCAGACCAACCTGCTCGCCCTCAACGCCGCCATCGAGGCCGCCCGCGCCGGCGAGCACGGCCGCGGCTTCGCCGTGGTGGCCGACGAGGTGCGCAAGCTGGCCGACCAGGCCGCAACCCACGCCGGTGAGATCGGCGGCTCCATCGAGGCCATTCGCCGCGATATCGCCACCGCCGTCGCCGCCGTCGCCAAGGTGGACGAGGAGGTCGATGCCGGCATGGGCGTCATCGCCTCGACGGTGGAGCTGCTCAATGGCGTGGTGACCGGCGTCGAAGCCGTCGCCGGCGACGTAGGCGTCATCGCCGAGCTCGCCGTGCAGCAGCGCCAGGCGCTCGCCCGCGTTTCCGAGAGCGCCGCAGCCATCGCCGAGATGGGTGAGGAGCAGGCCGTCAGCGCGGCCGCGATGTCCGCAACCGTCCAGGCGCAGACCGCCTCCACGGGCGACGTCTCCGACGCCGCCGACGAGCTGCACGCGGTCGCTCGCGAGCTACAGATCCAGACGGAGCGGATCAGGATCTGAGGCCGGCCGGGCCCGCCCGGGCTGCCTTGACTCCATATCCCTTTGCTGTCAACTTCCAGCGTCCGATCGCGCCGCTGGCTCGGTGGGATGCAGGACCTGCGGGCGTAGCTCAGTTGGCTAGAGCATCAGCCTTCCAAGCTGAGGGTCACGGGTTCGAGCCCCGTCGCCCGCTCTCTGGAACATCAAGGGCCATCGCAGCTTAGCGCGATGGCCCTTGGTGCAGCCGTAGGGAAACGAACGAGCGTCTCCGGCCAATCGGGCTGAGGGCACGGGTTCGAGCCCCATCGCCCGCTCCGATGTGAACAGCGGGGGCCACCTGAGCGTTTCCCGGTGGCCCCCGCTGTTTCCGGCGGCACGGCACCGCCTCATCCTCCCGTCGGGCTACACCGCGCCGCCCGCGCTCGCCAGCGCGGCGCACACCACGGCCAGGCCCGCCGTCGGCGCCCGCACGGACACCGTGGGGGGGTCGTCCGCCGAGGGCGCGATCGTGCAGAGGTACTCGAACCCTTCCGCCGTCCGCGTCTCCTCCACCTCCACGATCAGGCCCCGGGAGCGCAGCTCCTCGACCAGCAGCTGCCGGCAGAAGCTGTCACGCGTCGGCCGCCAGCGCGTCACCGGCATGCGGAAGACCGACGCCATCCCTGCCGGCGGCTCAGGCAGCACCCAGAACTCGTTGTCCGGGCCCCCCGTCACCCACCTCATCACCTCAGCCGCCGTGCGATCGTCCAACCGCTCCACGAAGCTCACATCCGCCGACTCCAGCATCCGCGCTCCCGGCTGCGGCGCATTCCCGGCCGCGCGGGCCCCTGCCGGACCCGCCCGTGTCGTGCGCGTATCCGGCCTGAGGCTGCAAGGACGGAGCCTGCGATGGCTCCGTCCATAGATCATTGTCCCGGAACGACCTGCGCGCAACCCGCACTCCCGCGCCCTGCCTGAGTCAGGGAAAAAAGGTGGCGACGCTGTAACGCTATGATCCACGCCGCTTTCCGGTTCGCGCCTCCCCCTGCGCCCGCGCCCGCCGGCCGGAGCCGCGACCGAAGAACGCGCCCGCCACCCTGCGCGCGCTGACGCGATGGCGCCGGAATCGGCGGCATTGTTCGGTCGCGTTTCGCCGCGTTTGTGGGCCGATACGCCTCGCACGCGCGGGAGCCCCGGCGCGGGCGGGCCGCTATCCGCGCGCCGGAGCGCGAGTTGGCCGATCGGCGCCCGCCGGACCTCCGGCACGGTTATTGACCCTGCATGGCTGTGGCTCGTCCCCGCTCCGCCCCCCGGAGATGACGCGCCCTGGAGTCGGGAACCATGCAGGTGCTCGCTCCCCATGTTTGGCCGCGGTGGTATCGCGGCGCGCTGGTCGTGCTGGCAATGACGTTCCTTCCCTCGGGCTCTCTCGCATCCCAGGACACCCCCCCGGCACGCTCCCGTCCTCAGCTGTATTGGGGCGTGGACGTCGGCGTCGCCGCGCTCTCCGGCTTCGTCCAGGGCCGCCAGCACGGGGTCTCGGCGGTCCGGGCGCTCGTGGGTGGCCTGATTGGTGGCAGCGGCATGTACCTGGGGCAGCGGATGGTGGGCACGGGCTCGCCCTGCCTGCGCTTCGCGGGGCTCCAGACCGTGGCGGCGGGGGCCAGCATTGCGCGCAA
>JADGQX010000030.1 GCA_017881445.1 Gemmatimonadota bacterium
AGTTCCGCGGCCAAAACAAGCCCACCGACGTGCTCTCCTTTCCTGCGATGCCCGAAGTCACACGCGACTTCGCCGGCGACATCGTGATCTCCGGCGACATCGCCGCCACCAACGCCCGCCGTCTCGAACACTCGCTGGCGCAGGAACTGAAAGTCCTTATTTTGCACGGCGTCCTCCACCTCGGCGGACACGATCACGAGACCGACGATGGCGCGATGGCGCGCAAGGAACTTCGCCTGCGCAAGCAATTGAAGTTGAGTGATGGCCTGATCGAGCGCAGCAGCAGTTTCGAGTTCCGAGTTCCGAGTTCCGAGTCATCGAGTACGCGGCGTTCCACTCGAAACTCGAAACTTGACACTCGGAACTCAGAACTCAATACTCGGAACTCGTCGAGGCGAAGCCGATGACGTTCAGCTTCCTGGGCGGGCTCGCCGGGACCATGATGGTGAAGGTCGTGTCCCGGTTCCGGCCCACGGTTACGGTCGAATCGCCCGTGACCTGCAGCCCGGCCAGGTCGAAGAAGCGCACGCCCACGCGGCCGAGGCCCACGTTGTCCGAGGCGACGATGCGCACCTGGATGGGCCGGCCGCCGGCGACGCTGGTAGCGGAAAGCGTGGCCGACACGGCCGGGGGCGCCGTGTCACTGACCCTGAGCACCCTCTGCAGCCCCGCGCTGATCTTGCCGGCCGCGTCCGTGGCCTTGGCCGTGATCACCAGCATGGAGTCCGCGGGCGTCGCACCCAGCGGCACCGTGAAGTCATACATCACGTTGTTGCTCGCCGGAGGCACAGCCGAGACGTCCTGGTTGTAAGCGCCGCGCAGCGAGAGCGTGAGCGTCGTGATCGTGCGGCTGCCGTGCGCGACCACGTGGGCGTCGAGTGGCGTCCCCGGACGGACGCTGTCACCCGCGATGATCAGCGAATCCACCACCGGGGAACCCGTCGGGATGGTGACGTTCTTCAAGCTCGGCCGGCTGAGCACGCCCGCGGCATCCATCACCATGACGCTCATGCGCACCGAGTCCTGCACCGAAGCCGGAACCAGGAAGGATGCGGTCTGCGTGATGGAGCGCCCGGGCACGGTCACCGTGATCATCGTGTCGCGGAAGACGCCACCCCTGAGGGAGACGCTCAGCTTGGTCAGATTGCGCAGCCCCCGGGCCTGCACCGTCATCTCGATGGAGCCCCCGGCCCAGACCGTGTCGGGCACGGTCATGAGGGTAATGGTCGGCACCGGGACCGCCACCGGCACGCTGTCCCGGGTGATGAAGCCCGCTAGCCCCGAATTATCGGTGGCCTGCATATCGACCACGAGCATGGTGTCGACGACATCGGTCACGCTCAGCGGGATGGTGATGCTCTCGCTGACGTCCTTGCGTGGCTGGGCCACCATGATGGAGTCGAGACGGGACACCGCGCCGCGCAGGGAGAAGCGGATCTTGGTAATGGGCCTCACGCCCACGGCGCGCACGGCGAAGGTGATGGCCGCGCCCGGACGGACCGAGTCGGGTCCGCTGAACTCGACCACGGCCGGCGGCGCGACCGCCTTGATCGTATCGGATCGCATGCGGCTGACCGCGCCCGTCTTGTCGTAGGCGACCGCGTGGATGATCAGCATGGTGTCCGAGAGGAAGCCCGCCAGCGGGACCCTCAGCGTGGTGGCGATGGTCGTGGCGGCCGTGACCGTGATGGTCGTGTCGAAGGTCATGGCTCCCGACAGCTGCACCGCGACCGACGTGATCTGGCGGGCCCCGTAGGCGCTCACCTGCACCACGACGGTGTCGCCGGGGAACACCTGCGCGGGCGCGGCAATGCCGACGATCCTGGGCTGCAGCGACTCCGAGTTCCCGGAGAACAGGTTGTCTCCCTGGCAGGCGCCGAAGAGCAGGGCACCGCCGAAGAGCGCGAGAACCGTCCCCTGCCAGCGCGTCAGGGCGCTGGGACGGCGAAGCCCGGCACCGCCCCCCGAAGGAGAGATGGCCGCCGGCAAATTGCCGCCGGGATCCTGGGCGAGAGCGTCGTCGCTGTGCCGCATGGTTCTTCTCCGAGAAGCCGGTCAGGCCCCTTCGTTCAGGATGTGGGGCGTGACCATGATGAGGAGGTCGCGCTTGTGCTCGGACTCGCTGGTCGTGCGGAAGAGCGCGCCCAGGATCGGCAGGTCCATGAGAATCGGTATGCCGATCCGGCTGCGGGTTTTCTCGATCAGCGTGAGGCCGCCGACCACCGCCGTTTCTCCGTCCTTCACCAGCACCTGCGTTTCCGCCACCTGCGTCTGGAAGGTGACGCCCGCATCGCCGGCGCTCGGCACCACGTTCGAGCGCTCGGCATGCAGGTCGAGGAGGATGTGATCCCCGGTGACGTGGGGCGTAACGTTGAGGATCACGCCCGTGTTCTTCATCTGGACCATCGCCCGGGGGGCCGAGATGCCGCCCTGTGAGGTCTGCTGGCTGGCCGAACTGACGTCCACCACCCGGATGGGCGTTTCCTCACCCACCTGGATCTTGGCGTCCCGGTTGTCCATGACCGTGACTACCGGGGCAGCCTGGATGTCGCTCAGGGTCAGCGACTGCAGCGCTTCGATGAAGCTGACCAGCGTGTGCCGGCCCAGCACCAGCGAGGTCACCATCTGGAGCGAGGAGCTGCTCAGCCGGTTGGTGGCGTTGGCCAGAGCCGCAATCGAGTTGCCGCCCAGCAGGATCACGTTCTGCGAGGTGGCCTCGTCCGGCGTGAGAATGCCGTCGCCGTTGCTGTCCAGGAAGCCGGGGGAGAAGGTGTTCAGCTGATTGCCGCGCGAATCCTTCAGATCGTAAACGATGCCGAGCCCCTCCAGCGCCGTGCGGTCCACGAAGAGGATCTTCGCCGCGATCGTGACCTGCGGCGTGCGGGCGTCGAGCTGCGCGATCATGGGCTCGAGCCGCGCCATGACGGATCGCCCATCCGTGATGACCAGCGTGTTGGTGGCGGCGCTGCTGGTGACCTTGCCGCGCTCGCTGATCAGCCCCTTGATCGCGTTCACGAGCGAGTCGACCCGCACGTACTTGACCCGGAACTGGCGCGTGACGAGGTCTTCGTTCTTCTCGCGCTCGCGCGCCTTGTCCGCCTTCTCGACCTGAATGATGCCGCTCTCCTGCTCGGTCGAGCTCATTCCCTGCGAGCGCAGAATCGCTTCCAGCGCGATGTCCCAGGGCTGATCGCGGATGGTTGCAGTGATGTCGCCGGTGATGTCCGTGCCGGCGACGATGCTCTTGCCGGAGAACTCGGAGAAGGTGGCCAGCACGTCCAGGATGGGTGTCTTCTCGAAGGAGACGGTGATCTTCGGCACCGTGGGCGCGCGCCGCACCGGCGTGGCGCGGACCACGCGCTTCTCGCCCACACCCACGCTCCAGGGCTCGAACGGGCCCGCGGGATTGGGGAAGCTGACGTGGATCTCGCCGCTGCGCCGATCGATGCGGTATTCCACGCGCTGCGTCAGGTCGACGACGACCCGCACCACCTCGGGCTGGAACTGGCTGACGCGAATCGACTGCACACCGCCCCGCTTCAGGTCGTCGAAGCGGTCCGCGGGCAGCGCCTTGCGCGCGCCGGTCACGTCGATGACCAGCCGTTCCGGGTCGCCCAGACGGTAGTCCTTCACCGTTACCTGGCCATCCACCCGGATGGTCAGGTCCGTGCGCCCATCCACTGGCGCGAGCGACAGCCCGTTGAGGGAGGTCAGCAGGGAGAGCACCGCTGCGAGCAGCGGCATGAGCGGGATCATCCCTTGGCTCCTTCCGGGTTCTTCTTCAATTCGAGCGTTTCCTGGTGCCAGCTCCCGAAGTTGTCCACGGAGAAGATCACGCGCGTCGGGGAGATCTGGCCGACCCGGGCGTTGCCCACCATCTCGCCCGAGCGCCTGCGGTATGTCTTCTTGCCATCGCTCAGCACGACCAGGCTCCGCCCCGCCGGCGCGTAGATGATGCCGCGGACGGACAGGTCCTCGAAGCGCGGGCCCATGTCGTTCTTGCCCACCAGCGGCGTGAAGGGGTCGCGTCGTGGGGCCGCGGGGTAATCGAACACCTCGCGGTCGAAAATGAGCTTCGGCTCTTCCGCCGACGGGGCCGATGCCGGCGGCGCCGACTTCGCGGCCGCAACGGGGGCGGTGCTCGGCGGCGCCGCGGGCGCCTGGCCACGCAGCGGCGCGGCGGCCAGGGCCGCGGCGAGCGCCATGAGGACCGGACTAGGTGCCCGCATTCTTGCTTCCCTTCCCGGCCGGCACCGTAGCCGGCTTCACTGTAGCCAGATCCGGCGCGATGAACGTCTGGATCTGGAACTCCGCCTGCAGGCGAACCGCGCCGGAGCGGTCGAAATCCACGCGGGGGACCATTTTCATGTGCACGGGTGTGACGATGCGGGGCAGTGACCCGACCGCGGCGAGGAATCGACCGACCCCCTGGTAGGGGCCGACCACGCTCATGGAGTAGACCTGCTTGGTGTAGAACTCCGTGGTCGTGCTCTTTTCCGGGCGCATGAGGTTGAGCTCGACGCCCGTCTCCTGGGCGCGGACCGTCACGTCGTGCAGCAGGTCCGGGACTTCCTCGCTCTTGGGGATCAGCTCCTCCAGCCGGGCGACGTGCTGCTCGTAGAGCGCCAGCTTCTTCTTCAGCTCGGGGCCACCCCGCGCCGACAGCGCCTTGGCGGCCGAGTTCTTGGTCTCCAGCGACTCGAGCCGGGTCTGCATCTCGCCGATCTCCTGGGTCCGGCCCTGGTGCACGAAGTACCAGTAGGCCCCGACGGCGAGCAGCGGGACCAGGCCGATCAGCAGCATGCGCTGCTGCTTGGGATCAGACGGAAGGAGCGGCATTCACTCCTCCGGCTTGAACAGGGGGATCGTCTGCACTGCATCACTCGGAGGTATCTCGTACTGGGCCTGCAGGCTGAACGCGTGCACGTCACGCCCGTCCTCTTTCGTCATCGAGGTCGTGATCAGGCGGACCGCCCGCACGAAGGGCGACTGCTCCAGGTCCTTCATGAACTCCGTCAGCGCGAAGGTGTTGCCCGTGCGACCGTCGATCTGAAACCGGGGCGCCCCCGCCGTCGAGTCCGGGACTTCGCTGATGGTGATGATCCAGGTGTAGGCCGGGAGCGTCCGCTCGACCTCGTCCAGGATGTGCGCCCAGATGTAGCGGTTCGCATCGATGTCCTGGATCAGCTCCAGTTTCTTCGCGATCGTGTCGCGCCGCGCCCGCAGCCGATCATTCGCCTTGATCACCGTGGCGAAATGGCCGCTGTCCTGCACGGCCTGATCGAGATCGAGCGCGATCTCCGACTTCTGGTGCTGGGTGCTCAGGAACATCCAGCCCACCAGGCCGGGGCCCAGGACCCAACCGGCGATCGCGAACGCCATCATGCGATCGAACTTGCCCAGCTTGCCCCGCAGGTCGGGCAGCGCAAACGCCGGCCGCCGTCGTCGGGCAGTTCGCCGGGTCGCTCCGGGAAGCAGATTGACTTCGATCAACTCGGCCTCGGCGAAAAGGCTACCGGGGGAGGCGCAGGGCCAGGCCGACCGGGAGCATCAACATGGGTGCGAACTCGTCCAGCGCGAGCCCTTCCAGTACCTCGGGGCGCACGGCAATGCGCTGGACCGGATTGGCCACCTCGGCACGAACCCCGAGGCGCGAGCCCAGGGCATCCACCATCCCCGGCACTCGGGCACCACCACCGCAGACGTACACTCGCCCAAGAAGCGACAGGCCCGTCTGCGACACCACGAACGCCACGGCACGCTCGATCCCGACCGCCAGCTCGTCCACCCGGTCGCCCACGAACGCGTGCACATCCACCGACGTGTCCTTCCCCTGGATCACGCTCTCGGCCTGCTCCGCCGTCAGCCCCTGCTCCCGCTGCAACGCTTCCCGCAGCCGACGCGAGCCGAACGGCACATCCCGCACGAGCACCGGCACGCCATCCGCCAGCAGGTTCAGGTTCGTCGTCTCGTGGCCTATGTTCACCAGCGCGACCAGCCCCTGCATGGCCTCGGGATAGTTGCGCTCGAACGCGTTGTGCAGAGCGAAGGCGTCCACGTCGATCACCGTCGGCCCCAGACCGGCATCCGCCAGCAGCGCCAGCCGGTTCTCGATCAGCTCCCGCTTGGCCGCCACCAGCAGCACCGACATCTGCGGACCATCGCCGTCGGGGTCCAGGATCTGGAAGTCGAGCTGCACGCTCTCCATGTCGAAGGGCACGTGCTGCTCCGCCTCCCAGCGGATCACCTGGCTCGCCTCTTCCTCCGCCATCCGGTCCATCGGGATCCGCTTCACGATCACGTCGTGGCCGCCGACCGCGGCCACCACGTCCATCTTCTTGATCCCCGCTCCCTCCGCCAGCGCGCGGACCGTGTCCGCCACCAGCACGGGGTCCATGATCTCGCCTTCGACGATGGCGTCGGGCACCAGCGGGCTGGTCGCGATCTGAACGATCTCAGGCTCGGGCTTCGAGTGGTCGATGACCACGATCTTGACGAAGCCACTCCCGATATCGAGACCGGCGGACACCCTGCTTCGGCCGAAGCGACCCATCATTGGATCCAGTTTTTTTTGTCGGAGGGTGTTCTTCGAACTATCAACGTAGGCTGGAAGATGCACCCCCGTCAAGAGTTTGTCTTTTTCAGAATCCCGTGCTCGCGCCCGCCGAGGACAGGTCGAACCACGAGTGCATCTTCACGGGTACGGCGCGGCTGGCGCCCATACCGGCGACGGCGCGGCTGACGGCACAGCCGGAGTACTGCACGAGCGAATTACCGATGGCGAGGTTCTCGTCGTAATTGAGCTGGCCCTCCTGGTAGGCCAGGAGGACGCCGTTCACGTGGCCGCCGCTGCCGTGCATGTTGAGGGCGCCCTTCACCACCGTGACGCCCCAGAACTCGAACCCGCCCGTTATCTCGAGGTCGCCATTGACCAGGAGAATGCCCTGGCCGCGGCCGTTGGCCGCCAGCTTGAACGTGTGATCCACGTAGATGATGGGGAAGTAGTTGGCACAGCCCGGAACGTCGGCGTACGGCTCGCCCCAGTTGTCCAGGACGCCGGTGTTGCACGTGGTGGCGGTGCCGACGGGCAACGGGTTCCCGGGACTGTTAGCGCCCAGATACGTCTTGTCGGCCGTGGCCGCGAGCATGTCGAAGTTGACGTCGCCGTAATTGAGGAAGCTCCCCGTGTTCATCGACGGCTTCTGGACGATGGGTCCGATGATGCTGGAGGCCTTCTGGACGTCGATGAGGGAACTGTCCTTGGTGATGATGGCCGTATCGACGCCGGTGCGGACGGTACAGGTATCCCACTGGGACCCGGACGCGGGCTTGGTGTCCTGGCCGCTGATGAGGGCACTGCCCTGGACGTGCGTCTCGCCGTAGACCTGCATGGCGGTTCCGGGCGGGAACGTGACGTTGAGCAGGCGCAGGACCATGCCCAGGGTGCGACCGCCGCCACTGAGCCGGCCGCCGCGGGCCGAGGCGCCGCGTGCGACCAGGAAGTAGCCCGAGCCCGTGGGGCGGACCCAGACCCTGGCGGAGCCGATGGTAGTCCCGCCCGCGCTCACGACGACAGAGTCCAGCTCCTTCGCGGCCACGAGTCCGCTCCAGAAGGACTTGGGGCTGTCGGCGGCGATGCGGTTCAGGGCATTCTCGGCCACGTACATGCCGTCGTCGTTGTAGCGGGCGCTGAGGCCCATCTCCCGCTCCTGGGAGGCGGCGAAGAAGCTGCCCGTGACCAGGGCACCGACGACGACCAGGGCCAGAAGCGCCGTGACCAGCGCGAAACCCTTGCGCAGCTCGGACTTCCCCTCTTCGTCCGGCGCAGGCAGCTGCTCGTTCGGAGTCATGGCTTCAGTTCCCCCGCAGGAAGACGTCGCTGACGAGCGCCGTGGAGTACGCGCCGCCGGTCTCGTTGCCGCCGGGCGTGAGACCGGTGACGGTCACCCGGATCCTGCCGATGATGGCGCGCTGGGCGGCGGTCAGCGGGTTACCGGCAAGCGCTGTGTTCAGCGTGTCGTAGTAAGCGAAGGTCAGGCCCGTGGATGACAGCGGACCGATCAGCTTGACGACGGTATCCGTGGAGGTGACGTCGCGCCGGCCGAAGACGTAGGAGCCATACTTCGAGTAGACGCCGTACGTGACCCGTTTGTAGGAGCGCACCACGCCGCCGACGCCCACCTTGTTGAGGCTGTCGGTGCTCAGGATCGTGAGCGTGACCCTGCGGGCCTTGGTGTTCATGTTCACCCAGGGCGCGCCGGTGACGTTGTTGACCGTGTCTGGACAGGCGACGCCGCCGGCCAGAGCCGTGATCGCGCCGGACACCAGGACGTCGTTGTTGGGGTCGGAGTCGCGTCCGTCGCCATAGATGGAGAGCGTGTCGCCCACGGCGAGCGTGTCTCCGAAGGTGTAGATGTTGGCCACGGTCGAGCTGGCGGGGTTGCCGCAGACGAGGCCGGCCTTCCGCAGCGCGCGGATCTTGATGTGGTCGGTGGCCGCCTCTTCGACATCCCCGGCGGTGGCGCCGACCTCGCGCAGCTCCGACTGCAGGATCTGCATGGAGGTGCGGACCGTCTGCTCGGTGTTCACCATCACGCCCAGGCGCCGTGACCCGCGCTGCTGGACCGTGATCGTCTGGTAGATGGCGCCGAGAATGATCGTGGTCAGAACCGTAGCCACGAGCATCTCGACCAGGGTGAAGCCCGGCTTGCGCGTGCTCATTGTGGCCGCACCAGGGTCAGGATGTAGGTGTCCTTCACGTGCATCTGCCAACCGCCCGGCTTGGCGTAGCCCGGGCCGCGGCTGTAGAGCGTGATATCCCGGCGGGATCCGGTGGCCGCACCGACGTCGTACCAGACCTGGAACCCGCTGATGGTCCAGGCGCTGGCCGAGTCGCGGCTCGCGAGGTCGGTCCAGGTAGTGCTCGTCGAGGTGGTCGCCCGGATCTGCTCGATGGCGCCCCCCACGGCGGCGGTGCGCTGGGTTCGGGCCGCGGACATGCGCACCTCGAGCGAGGCATAGCCGGAGGCGGAGGCCATGGCGAGCAAGCCGAAGGTCAGGATCATGAGGGCGATGATGACCTCGACGATGGAGAAACCGGCACGACTTCGGGCGTAGCTCACGGATTCATCTCGACTTGACCGAGGGCCTGGACGGTCGCTACCGCGGTCGCCCCGCCACGGGAGAAGGTGACGGTCGCCGGCAGTCCGGCCGTGCTGCAGGTCATTCCGCGCGGGTCGAAGCAGAGGACGAGCGAATCGGTCACGCTGGTGGTCACGGTGGCGCCGTATTCCTTGCGGAAGTCCACGCGGTCTTCCGGCGTGGACCTGAGAATGGCCTGGGCCGTCCCCAGCACGAGCACAAGTCGGATCCTCTGGCCGCGTTGAACGGCCGCGGCCCGGGCGCGCCGGGCCATCCACCCGTACGTGTCGCGGGCGGACTTGACGCTGCGGTTGTCCGCGACCTTGTGATAGGCACCGACAGACATGCCCATGATCACCGCGGCAATGATGATGACGACCACCAGCTCGACGATCGAGAATCCCCCGCGCGCCCGCGTTGCCACACCGCCGCTGTCGCGTGAACGAGCTGCCAAGACGCCCCCTGACTCGGGTCACTGCCGGCCGGGGCAAGTTCGCCCGAACCCGACCTAGACCGATACGAGTTCCATGCCCGCCATGAAGTTGAGGCAACAGGCGGATAAGCGCCGCCGTCGCAGACCCCGCAGTCGTACAAAGTACTGATCGTTACAACTTTTTTCCCGGCCAGGGGAGAGGCAGCCAGAGGCGACTGCCCA
Organism: Gemmatimonadota bacterium; assembly: GCA_017881445.1. Classification (GTDB taxonomy): domain Bacteria; phylum Gemmatimonadota; class Gemmatimonadetes; order Longimicrobiales; family RSA9; genus JADGQX01. The sequence goes on from JADGQX010000030.1 coordinate 9,797, forward strand.
GGCGAAGCGGGCGCGCGAGCGCCGGTGAGCTGGAGAGGCCCCGTAGAAGGGCGCACGCGCAGTAGTGAACCGAGCCATCCCACTCGGCCGAGCGAGCATGGACGGCTCCCCACACTGCCGTTCCCTGCTCCGCCCGGACGGTGCCGCCCACCAGCACCGGGCCGTAGAAGCGGGCGCCCTCCGCCAGCGTCAGGTTGCCCCGGACCACGAGCACACCCTGACCGGCACCCCCCTCTAGACGCAAGTCGCCGGCCGCGTAAACCAGGGGGAAGTACCCGGCGCAGGGGGACGCCGGCGCCTCCGGCGCGCCCCAGTTGCCCGCGGCCGCGCGCTCGCAGGCGCCGTCGCGAACCGTCGGACCGGGACGAACGCTCCCGGATTCGACCCGGTCGGCCCAATCGGCGAGCCGGTCCCAGGACAGCGGCCCGAGCCCGTCGGGTGCCGGGCCCGACGGTTCGCGCGCGATCTCCTGTCGCGGCCCCGGACCGAACACGGCCGAGAGAGTGTCCTCGGCTGCGGGGTCGCAGGCCGCCGCCGCCCAGGGCGGCGGCGGAGCCGTGACCGCCATGACCTCGGCGCCCGCGTTCTCCCCCAGCCTGACCGATGCGCCCGCAAGGGCCGCGGGAAACGGCGGCAGGAACGAGCGGACGGAGAGCACGCGCACCAGCGCCGCGGCCCGGGCACGGGCCGCGCCCGCCCGCCCCTCGCCCAGCAACAGGTAGGCATCCCCACCGAGTCGCCGGACCGAGGCCCGCCCTGCGGCGCGGCCTTCCAGGTCGGTGGTCGTCCCGACCTGGCGCTCGCCGAGCAGGGGCAGCCCCCGGCCATCGTCCGCCCGCCAGGAGAAGCCGGCCACGCGCACGGCGGCCTCCGCCGCGAGCTGCGCCCGGGCCAGGTCGGCGCGCGCCGCCGAAACCGCGAGAACACCCATGGTGAGCTCCGCCTCGGCGGCGACGGCCACAGCCAGCAGCGCCAGGAACAGCACCATGACGAGCAGCACCACGCCGGGCGCGCCCGCTGGTGGCTCGGTCACCGCGGGCGGACCCGCGCCGCCGTCCGGACGCGGGCTCATGGCTGACCGCGCCTGGCCGTGTCCGGCGCCCCGGCGTTGCGGAAGTCGATCCGGTAGGCGCGCCCTGGAAGGCCGGTGCCGAAGCCGAGCTCGACTGCCGCGAGCACGGCCGCGCCCCAGGCGTCCCGCCGGATGGACACGGAGCTCGACCGGTCCTCCAGCCACTCGCCCGTGAGTGGCTGCCGGCCCTCACCACCGTGCCGGACACGGAAGGCACTGCCCGAGATGGCGTAGGTCCCCTGCTGGAAGAGGAGCAGGGGCGTGCCCGGCGGTGGCCCGGCACCGAGGTCCCAGACGCGGAGTGCTCCGGCGCCGGCGCAGGCTGCGCCGGACGACCCGGACGAGCGCAGCGGCAGGGCCGCGGCCCCGGGCGGCAGCAGCGGAAGCACGGAGTCCCGTGCGGGGTCGGGCTCCCGCTCTCCCTGGAAGCGCACGAGCAGCCGGGGGCCGCTCGCCAGCGAGCAGACGACGGCGAAGCCGCGGAAGAGCCGCAGCGCGACGCTGTCGCCGCCGGCGCCACGGATATCGGCGCCGGGGTCGATGGACGCCAGCTCCCGGCGAAGCACCGTCGTGACGATGCGGATGGTTTCCTCCCGGGCGAGGCGCGGCGAGCGCGCGGCGGCGAGCCGCTGGTCCGTGACCAGCAGGCTGGCCACGCCCCCGCATACCACGGCGCCGGAGAGAAGGGCGACTATCGCCTCCAGCAGCGAGTGCCCGCGGCGCCCGGTCATGACGCGTCCAGTGAAGGCGGCGGAGGGGCCAGGACCGTGCCGAAGGACTCCTCGACCCGCGCCGGCCGCTCGGGTGAGGTCACGCGCACGCGCAGGTGCGTCAGGCCGTCGCGGCTCTCCGCGCTCCATTCCAGGCGCAGGTGGTCGCGCTCGACCACTCCGCCGGCCCCGCCGCCCGCCGCGACCAGGGAATCGAGCAGCGCCTCCGCCGCCGTGGCCGCGTCCTCGCGCGCCTCCGCGAGCGCCAGCGCGCGGGCGGTCCAGCACTCCGCCGATGCGGAGGCCAGAGCCGCGAGCCCGAGAAGCAGCAGCGCGACCAGCGACTCCACCAGGGTGAAGCCTCGTCTCGGGGCAGCAAGCCCGCTCACCACGACCGGACCCGCCCGTAGGAGGAGATCGTGAGCCGCGCTTCCGCCGGCCCGCTGCGGAAGCGGAACGTCCGGCTGGCCACGCGCCCCAGTCCCAGGCCGTCATAGGCGATCGTAACGCGGCCGGCGGCCGCACCGTCCACCCCGATGGCCACCAGCCCCCCATCGGCCATGGCCACGATCGGCGTCGTGGTGTCCGAGGCCTCGATCCACGACTCGGCGCGTGACATGTCCACGACCATGTCGGCGCCTCCGCGGCTCAACGCCAGGGCGCGCGTGCGCGCGAGCTGCCCGGCCATGGCGCCGCGGGCGGCGCGCACGCGCGCGAGGGCGAGCGCGTACCGGACCGGAGGCCCCGCCATTCCGGCCAGGAGGGCCAGGAGCGCCAGCACGAGGCACAGCTCCACCAGGGAGTAGCCGCCGCGGGTTCCGGATCGCATGAGCCCAAGGGTGCGTGCGCGGGCGGGGCGAAGGAATGGCAATAACGGCCATGCAGGAGCAAGGGACACGAGCGGGAGCAGGGGACGACGCGAGCAGGCCGGCCGAGGAGACGAGATCAGAACGAAACGGCCCGGGCATCCTCGACGCCCGGGCCTCGGCTTCCCCCATCAGCCGCGCAAAGCTATTCCAGCCCGTACTCGCGGATCTTGTAGAGCAGGGCCCGGGAGGACAGCTCGAGCAGCTCGGCGGCGCGGGTCTTGTTGCCGCCCGTGCGCTCCAGCGCCTTCTGGATGAGCTGGCGCTCGAGGAAGGCGCCGTGCTTCTTGACCGAGAGCTCGTCCTCGGAGAGGATGGTGTCGGAGAGGACGACCGGGGCGTGAACGTGGGCCGGAAGATCGTCGGTCGTGATCTTGGGGCCGTCGGTCAGCACCATGGCGCGCTCGATGGTGTTCTCGAGCTCGCGGACGTTGCCGGGGAAGGGGTAATCGAGGAGCAGGCGGATGGCGTCGCTTTCGATCCCCTTGATCTGCATGTGCAGCTTGCGGTTGTAGACTTCGATGAAGTGATGGATGAGGAGCGGGATCTCCTCGCGGCGCTGCCGCAGCGGCACGAGGTGGATCGGCACCACGGCGATCCGGTAGTAGAGGTCCTGGCGGAAGCGGTTCTGCCGGATCTCCTCCTGGAACTCCTTGTTGGTGGCGGCGATGACCCGGACGTTGACCGGGCGGGAGCGGGTGTCGCCCAGGCGGCGGACCTCCCGTTCCTGCAGCGCCCGCAGCAGCTTGACCTGCAGGCTCATCGGCATCTCGCCGATCTCGTCGAGGAAGAGGGTGCCGCCCTCGGCCACCTCGAAGAGGCCGGGCTTGTCGCGGTCCGCACCCGTGAAAGCGCCGCGGACGTAGCCGAACAGCTCCGATTCGAGCAGGTTCTCCGGGATGGCGCCGCAGTTCACGGGGATGAAGGCGGCATCGACACGGTCGCTCTCGTTGTGGATGAGGCGAGCGACCAGCTCCTTGCCCGTCCCGCTCTCGCCCGTGATGAGGACCGACGACGGGTGGCGGGCCACCTTGACCGCGACTTCCAGCGCCTTGGTCATGGCCGGCGACTTGGCGATGATCTCGCTGTAACGCCGGTCTATGGTGACTTCCTCGCGCAGGCGCTTGACCTCGGAGCGGAGCGCCTCGCGCTCGACCGCCTTGCGCAGCGTCAGGATGAGCTGGTCGGGGGAGAATGGCTTGGGCAGGTAGTCGTAGGCGCCCTTCTGCATGGCCTGGATGGCCAGCTCCATGCTGCCATAGGCGGTCATGACGATGACCATGCCTGTCCCGCCACGGGCGCGGTAGCGGTCCAGGAACTCGAGTCCGGAGACGCGCGGCATGCGCACGTCGCAGAGGATGATCTCCGGCTCGGTCTCGAGGGCCCGGGCCAGCCCCTCCTCACCGTCGGAAGCGGCCTGCACGTCATAGCCCTCCTCGCCCAGGATGAGCGAGACGGTCTGACGCAGACCGGGTTCGTCGTCGATGATCAGGACATTCATCGCGGGGAGGGGTGCGGCTCAGCCGAGACCGAGGTAGTCGCGGGCAATGCGGCCCCCCAGCCAGAGGCCATAACCAGCGGCCACGGTGCTGAGCATGTATGCTGTTATTATACCAACCTTTGCGCCGAGCCACCAGCCGATCGTGCTGAGGATGGTGGCGACGACGGTTCGGACCAGCCACTGGGCCAACCTCATGCGACGACTCCCCTCCGCTCCACGGCCGGCCCCGGCTGCGCGTCGGGCGCGGGCGCGGGCTGCTCCACGAGGCCGGGAAGAGCCACGTGGAAGATGGCGCCGCGCTCGTGGCCATTGGCCGCGCGGATGATGCCGCCCATGCCTTCCACGAGGCGCGCGCAGACGGCGAGCCCGAGGCCGGTGCCACTGCCCGGGTCCTTGGTGGTGACGAACGGCTCGAAGATCTGGTCGAGGAGCTCCACCGGTATGCCCGGGCCGTTGTCGATGACCTCCAGCTCGACCACGACCGTGCCGGGCACGAACAGGTCCTCGCGGGGCAGCTTGCCCGCCGCGAACAGGCGCCGCCGGTGCGAGTAGTCGATGCCGGGCGGGTCGTCCTTGCGGCGCGCGGGCACGTGGGGCACCGCCTCGTGCACGTGGCAGGAGCTCTGGATCGTGAGGACCGGGTCGCGCGTTTCGGCCAGGGCGTCGGACGCATTCACCAGCAGGTTGACCAGCACCTGTTGCAGCTGGTACATGTCGCCGGAGACGGGCGGCAGGTCGGTTGCCAGATCGAGCCGGACGTCGATGCCGGCGAAGCGCCCCTGCGTCGAGATCAGCTCCACCGCCTGCTGCGCCACGTGGTTCACGTCCATGGGATGTGCGTGGGATTCGCGGACGCGGGCATAGTCGAGAAGCCCCCGCACGATCCGGTCGATGCGGCGCGCCTCGCTCTCCGCCGAGCGCAGCAGCTCGGCGCGCTGCTCGTCCACGTGCCGCCCGATGAGCCCGAGGTAGCCGAGGATCGCCCCCAGCGGATTGCCCACCTCGTGCGCAATGCCGGCGGCCAGCCGGCCGACCGATGCCATCTTCTCGGCTCGGATCATGGCGTCCCGCGCCAGCGTCAGCTCCTTGTTGGTCTCCTCCAGGGAGCGGACGTTGGCCGCCAGCGCCTCCTGGTGCGTGATCAGCCGCTCCGCCATCTGGTTGGTGGCTTCCGCCAGCCGCGCCATCTCCGCGGTGCCCGGGCGCGGCAGCCGCAGCGTGTAGTCGCCGCCGGCAATGGACTCCACGCCCGCGATCATGCGCTCGATGGGCGCCAGCACCCGCCGGTGCAGGAGATACCGGCCGAAGCTGAGGAACACCGCCACATCGGCGGCGAGGAGGGCGGCGATGTACAGCGTGCCGAGAAGCGCGGATCCCAGGTGCGGCAGGATCAGGAGCGCTCCCGCGGTTGCCACGAGCAACGCGCCCAGGAAGACCAGCACCAGGGAGGTGATGAGCTCGCGGCGGAGGGTGGGCAGAGAGGGCATCAGCATCCGTGGTGCAGGGGCCGATCGTGAAAGATCGCACGCGGGCCGGAACGCTCGCAAGCACGTGATCCGCCTCGGCCGCGAGGTCGGCACTCACCGGCGGGGACGTCGGCCCCCGAAAAGCGAGCGGGGCGAGCGGATCGTCCGCTCGCCCCGCCGACTGCCAACCGGACCGTCATCAGTCCGGGAAGCCCGAACTACTCACCCGTGCAGGTCACGACTCCGGGCGTGATGGCCGGGGCCTTGGCGGGCGCACTGCCGTAGTACACGCCGCAGTTCTGCGTCGAGGCGGCAAGGGCCGCGTGGGTCGCGAACGCCTGCCAGCCGGTGTTGCCCGCGCCGCTGATCGCGACGGTGACGCCCTGCGAGGCCGCGAAGTCGAGCTCGGCCGTGGCCACTGACGGGGCGTAGTTGTAGTCGTGCGAGGAGTAGTAGATCTCCTCCGACGACATCAGGTTCTTCAGGTCCGACTTCATGGCCGAGAAGTAGGCCTTCTCACGAGTCTTGCTGAACTTCGGGATCGCGATGGCAGCCAGGATGCCGATGATGACGACCACGATCAGCAGCTCGATCAGCGTAAAGCCTTTCCGTACCTTGAGCATTTCGTCGCTCCTCTTCGGGTTCATGGCGGTGGACCGCGCCCTACGCAGTGGCAATGGACATTCCACATGCGAGGCTGCTTCAGCTATGTGTCAGCGACGAAAGGACTTGTCGGTCTTCGTCACCACCGCCCGTGCACCGGCGTCGGCGCCGGATGCATGGCATTTTGCAACGGGGTGGCAGAAAACACCGGATCTGCCCATTTCACGAAGCTGCGGCTTCCCCGAAAAGAAGAACCGCCGCGAGTGGAGGTCGCGGCGGTTCCGGGGCGGTGTGGAGCTGCACGGGTCACTGGTTCTCGCCGATGCAGGCGATCAGCCCCGGCTGCGTCGCCGGGGCGCGCGCGGCGGCGTTGGCCCAATAGATCGCGCATTTCTGCGAGGCGAAGTTCAGCCCCGCGTGCGTGGCCTCGGCGGACCACCCGGTCGTGGCCGATTCCTCGATCGTGACACCGACCCCCTGGGACTCCGCGAACTCGAGTCCCGGTGCGGCCGCGGCATCGAGGCCGGCGCTGCCCGCGTACCGGTAGTTGTGGTCGGTGTAGTAGATCTCCTGCGCGGTAGCCAGGTGCTTGAGGTCGGACTTCATGGCCGCGAAGAAGGTCTTCTGGCGGCTCATGGTGAAGCGGGGGACCGCTACCACAGCGAGGATGCCGATGATGATGACCACCAGCAGCAGCTCGATGAGCGTGAACCCTGTTCGTCTAGGCTGCATCGTCGCATCCATCCTGAGCGGGCGAAGAGTGGCTGTCGCCGTTCGAACATCCTGAAGCAATCCGCGGTCCATGTGCCGGCGTGGGGCGAGATGTGGAACGCCCGCAAGCAATTGCGGCCGAGCGCCACCGGCCGCCGTGCCTGCCGCGCCGGGCACACGCCATGGCATTCTGCAAACGGATGGCATATTACCGGCGCCGCTACCTTCCTCTGACGGGCGGACGCTGAGCCCCGCCCGCGATCTCCTTCTCGGTGAGCAGGCGAAAGCCCGCGACCTGGCGCAGCGCCGCCGTGTCAGCGGCTGCGCGCAGCCGAGCCGAGTCGAGGGCCGCGAGAGCGCCCTGGTAATCGCCGGAGCGGGCCAGTGAGCGGCCGAGGCCGGACCACTGCAACCAGGTCGCCCGGTGCGCCGCCACGACTTTGCGCCAGGCGCCGACCGCGCTGGGGAAGTCGCCGAGCCCCATGTAGGCGCGGGCGCGCAGGTCGTTGACCGCGGGTGCGTCGGCGAGCGCCGGCAGCAGGGGGTCCGTGGCGGCCAGGGCTTCCCTGTTCCGACCGAGAGTGATCAGCGCGGTGGCGACGAGCTCCTGGGCGCGCTGGTCTCCGGGGTGAATGGCGAGCGACTGCCGCAGCAGGTTCAGGGCGAAGCTCGCCCGGCCGCGACCGATGCTATAGCTGGCGAACTCCGAGAGCAGCCGCGAGTCCCCCGGCCAGAGGCGGTACGCCAGCAGCCAGGCCTCGTCGGCGGCGACGGTGTCCTTGTGCTCGGCCGCACGCACCGCCACGTGCCACTGGGCCCGGTACGACTCGGGGTGGTCGCGAACCATGGCCTCGACCACCGCATTCTGGTCGCGCCAGTCGGGATTCCGCACCCAGGTGCGCGCGGCGAGCGCGAGCAGCAGGACACCCGCCGCCACGGCCAGTGCCGGTCGAGGGTAGCGTGCGGCGAGCTCGGGCGTGGCGAAGGCCACCGCGATGGCCACGGCCACGGAAGGCAGGTAGAGGGTGCGTTCGGCGAGCAGCACGCCAATGGGAAAGAACAGGTTCGAGACGATCAGCACGGTGAGGAGGAACCAGGCGGCGGGCAGGCCGATTCCCGGCCGCCAGGGGGTTGCGAGCGCGAGCAGCACGACCCCCGCCAGGAGTCCGCCGCCCAGCAGTGTCTCGGCGGTCCAGCCGTGCACCGGCAGAATGACGGCCGGCGAGTAATCGGACGAGAGGTCCGCGGGGAACACGAGCAGGCGCAGATACTCCTGCCAGGCGCGCAGTCCCATCCAGAAGTGATCCCGGGCAAGGAACGGGATCGAGGGCGCGACATCCCCGCCGGCGAAGGAGCCGATCACAGCGCGCCGCGCCAGGAGGTAGAGGAGCGCGATACCGGTGAGAACCGCCATGGTGGGGAGCACGCGACGGAGATAGGGCAGCAGCGAGTCGCGGGAAAGCGTGACCCGCCGCTGGGCGAGATCGAGCGTGACCAGCAGGGCGGGGACGACGATGGCGCTCTCCTTGGCGAAGACCGCCAGGGCGTACGCGACCGCCACGCCGGCAAGGGTTCTCCGGGGCAGGGGACCGGCATCGGGGCGGCGCGTCCAGGCGAGGCAGGCGGCGAGCACGCCCAGGCCGGCCAGCAGCTCGGCCTGGCCGACGATGTTCGCCACCACCTCCGTGTGCAGCGGATGGACCGCGAAGACGAGCGCCCCCAGAAGCGCCCCGAGCTGCCCCACCAGCCGCTCGAGCAGCAGGAAGAGCAGAACGCAGACGGCGGCGTGCAGCGCCACGCTGGCCAGGTGGAAAAGCCAGGGCGCACCGGCCCCGAGCGTCCACTCGAGCGCAAAGGCGAGCGTCGTCGCCGGCCGGTAGAGCCCGAGGGCCCGCCCGTAATCCGCCCAGTACGGCCGCGAGAAGATGGCCGCGAGGTGATGCAGCCCGTGGACGCGGACGTCGTCGTGGATGATGGCGACGTCGTCGTAGGCGAATCGGTTCGCCAGGGAGTTGGCGTACGCCGCCCCGGCCGCCAGGGCGAGGAAGGCGGGGAAGTACGCGCGCGACAGCACGCGAGCGTTCACCTGGGCCTCTTCGGGAGTGCAACGCCGGGGGGCGCGACGGATATCGCCCGCGCCATAGCCAGTAGCAACGAGTCGCGCGGCGCGATGGCCAGGCCGGCGCGCACGGCCGCGCGGGCTGCGGCCGTGTCCCCCACGCCCAGCGAGGTCGCCGCCAGGAGTCGTTGCGAGCCGGCATCGGCGGGCCAGCGCTTCACGGCGAAGGCCGCGATCCTGTGCGCTTCAACGGCCCGGCCGGCGCCGATCTCCTCGGAGATGGCTTCCAGCACGAGGGCCCTGCGATAGGGCCAGAGCGTCAGCGCCTTCTGATAACGGTCGATCTCGACGGCCTTCAGTTTCTTGTCCCGGCGAGCGATGCGGGCGAGATGCCACCAGCCCCGGAACGACTGCGGAGCATCGGAGTTCAGCGCCCAGAACACGGAGTCCGTGGAGCTCCAGACCGGGACGCGCGTGACGGTGCGGAAGGCGAGGGCGGCCAGCAGCACGGGCCCGGCGACGAGCAGGGCGCGGCGGGTCGAGGCCGGGGCGCCGGCAAGGCCCTCCACCCCGGCCGCCGCGGCCAGGCAGATCACGATCATGGGCAGGTACAGCGTCCGCTCGGCCACGATGATGCCGATGGGGAAGAGCAGGTTGCAGACGGGCAGCACCGTGAGGGGGAACCAGAGCAGCGCGAGAGCGGTGCGTCGCCTTCCCTGCCGCAGCGCGGCGAAGCCGAGTCCGATCACGAGGAGGAGGATCGCCAGGCCGAGGACCGCTCCCGTCGTCCAGTGGAACGCCGGCATAAGGGTGCGCGGCCCGTAGTCGGCCAGCAGCGTGACCGGGAAGAAAAGGAGCCGCAGATAGACCGGCCATGCCTGGAGCGCCGTCATCACGCGGGCCAGGGGCGACATGGGCAGGTCGAAGATCGGGTCCGTGATCGCGGGCGCCATGCGACCCAGCACGGCGAAGCGCAGACCCACGAAGGCCGCCAGCACGCAGGCCAGCACGGCCATGAGCGGCAGGATGCGGCGGACATACGCCCGCAGGCTGTCCCGTTCCAGCTTCCAGCGCCCGAGCCCCGCATCGAAGAGCACGATCGCCGCCGGCAGCGTGGCGGAGCTCTCCTTGTGAAAGAGCGCGATGGCGTACAGTGCCGCCAGCAGCGCGCTGCGCCCAGGCCCGGCCTTCGATCCACCCCGCACCCAGAGCAGGATCGCCCCGAGGTAGAAGATCGCGGATACGATCTCGGCCCGGCCGACGACGTTGGCGACCGCCTCCACGTGCACGGGATGCACGGCGAAGAGCAGCGCACCCGCGAACGCGGCGGCGGGCGTGAACAGCTCCGCCAGCAGCAGGAACAGCAGCGCCGTGACGAGCCCGTGCTCGGCCACGTTCACCGCATGGAAGAAGGAGGCGTACCCCCGCGAGACGAACCAGTCCACGGCGAAGGAGAGCGTGGTCAGCGGCCGGTAGATGGCCAGGTCGGCCGAGTCGTGCCAGTAGGGGAGCCGCAGGATCTCCAGCAGCTTGAAATGGACGACGCGCGGGTCGCCGGGAATGATGGCGACGTCGTCGTAGGCGAAGTCGTTCCAGAAGGTGCCGATGTAGACGAGCACCGCGATCGCCGCGGAAGCGGCCGCGCCCCGGAGCCGGCCGGTCCAGGGGGCCACGCGCCACCAGCGGCTTGCGGCGGGAGGCGGCGCCTCCTGCACCGGCGCCGAGGAGTTTCCGGGGAGCGTGACCTCGCTCACGACGGGCCTCCCGCGCTCACCCGATGCGATGCCGCCGCCCTTGAAGGCGCCGGGGCCGCCGACAGGTGTTCCCGTCGCCACATCTCCAGCACGAGCAGCGTCCAGAGCGGCTTGCGGTGGTCGGCCATGCGGCGATCGTGCTCGTCCAGCCGGCGCTGCACCTCCGCGGGCTGGAAGAGGCCGCCCTGGCGAAGCGCCTCGGCGGAGAGCAGGTCGCGCACGAGCGGGCGCAGCGCGCCCCCGAGCCAGGCCGCGACCGGGATGCCGAAGCCCTTCTTGGGCCGGCGCAGGATCGAATCCGGGATCACACCCCGGACGGCATCGCGCAGGATCCGCTTTCCCGTCACTCCCCGCATGCGGTAGCCGTCCGGCAGGGAGGCGGCGAACTCCACCACGGCCCGGGCCAGGAAGGGCGCGCGCACCTCGAGGGCGACGGCCATGCTGGCGCGGTCGACCTTGGTGAGCACGTCGTCGGGGAGATAGGTGAGCGCGTCCAGGTGTGCGGCCCGGGCGATCGGCCCGGCGCCCGCGGAGCGCGACCACACCTCCCGCACGGCCTCGAAGGCGGCGCTCCCCTCCCCTGCCGCCGACCAGGTCGCGGGCGTGAGCAGCGCGCGCTGCTCCGGGAGCGAGAAGGACGACATCCAGAGCGCATGCGCCAGGGGCGGCGGCTCGGCGGCGCCGCGCAGGAAGCTCGTCAGCTTGAAGCCGAGAGAGAAATTGCCGTGGGAAACCGGGAGCCGCCGGGCCGCCGCCACCGTCAGCCGGTAGAGCGGCCGGGGCAGCGCGCGCGCCAAGGGCGCCACCCGCGCGGCCTGGTGCATGGGATAGCCCGCGAACAGCTCGTCGCCGCCATCGCCGCCCAGCGAGACGGTCACCTGCTCGCGGGCGAAGGCCGAGAGCAGCGCCGTGGGCACGATGGAGGCGTCGCCCAGGGGCTCGTCCAGTATGGTGGGCAGGCGCGGCACCAGCTCCAGGAGATCCGCCGGCCGCAGGAGCCGTTCGTGGTGGTTGCTGCCGATGTGGCGCGCCACCTCGCGGGCCCAGCGGCTCTCGTCGAAGGTGTGCTCCTCGAAGCCAATGGAGAAGGTGTTCAGGGCCCCATGGCGCGCGGCCAGCGCCGCGACGGCGGACGAGTCAATGCCGCCTGAGAGGAAGATCCCCAGGGGGACGTCGGCGACGAGTCGCGATCGGACGGCGTCGTCCAGCAGGACCCGCAGCCGCTCGACGGCTTCGCCGTAAGGCAGCCGCAGGGGCACGGAAGGCGCCGGCAGCGACCAGTAGCGCCACTGCTTGATGCGCCCGTCCTCCAGCGCCAGCGCACAGCCCGGCTCGAGTTTCTGGATGCCGCGCACGATGGTGCCGGGCGCGGGCACGTACTCCATGGCGAGGTAGGCCGAAAGCGAGCGCAGGTCCAGCTCCCGCGGCACCGCCGGATGCCGGAGCAGCGCCGTGAGCTCGGACGCGAAGAGGAGCAGACCCCCCCCCCCGGATACGGTCCAGTAGAGGGGCTTCTCGCCCAGGCGGTCGCGCGCCAGCAGCAGCCGGCGGCGCGCGCCATCCCAGAGGGCCAGGGCGAACATGCCGTCCAGGCGGTCAAGGAAGGCGTCACCCCAGGCGTCGTACCCGTGGGCGGCGACCTCCGTGTCCGACGCCGAGCGGAAGCCGTGCCCGAGCCCTCTCAGCTCCGCGGCCAGCTCCCGGTAATTGTAGATCTCGCCATTGGCCACCAGCGCCGTGGTGCGGCGCTGGCCGAAGAGGGGCTGATGACCGCCCGAAACGTCGATGATGGACAGGCGACGATGCCCGAGGACGACGCCGTCGCCCTCGAAGACGCCGGCGTCGTCGGGACCCCGGTGCACGAGGGAATCGAGCATGGGTGTAAGCGGTTCCGCCTCGAGCGCGCGGCGGGGGTCCAGGGCGGCGTAGCCGGCGATGCCGCACACGTCAGGCGATCTCCGCCGGAACGCGCGCGAAACCGCGCCAGCTGTTGGCGTTGTGGTGCTCGATGCTCACCTCCTCGAGCCCGGCGCGGTCGAACCACCCGGCGAATTCGTCACGGCGCAGGTAGAACGCCACGGGCGCGACCAGGTGATCGAAGACGATGGTACGCTGCTCCAGGAACGGGAAGCCGGCGATGTAGCTGAGATACGGCCCGTAGGGGAGCGTTCGCCGCCCCAGGCGGCCGCCGGTCGGCCCGTATACGAGCTTGGTGACCAGCCAGAGCGGGACCGTGACCAGGGCGGCTACGACGTCCAGGACCCGGTGGGGCAGGCGCGAGGTCACCTTCTCCCGCACGGGGTTCAGCAGGTGCACGATCCAGCCGTTGCCCTCGCGGCCGTAGACCCAGGCCGAGACGTGGCCGCCGGGCCGGACATTCGAGACCAGGGCCCTGAACCCCTCCTCGGGCACGGGCATGTGGTGCAGCACGCCCACGGAGAAGGCGTAGTCGAAGACGGCCTTCACCGGGGGTCGCAGGATGTCTCCCTGGACGACGTGCGCGGCGGGCAGGTGCCGGGTGTTGCGCCAGGCGGCGTCGACGGCGTCGCTCAGGTCGAGCGCCACGACGGCCCGGGCGCCGAACTCGGCGGCGAGCACCGTGTGGCGACCCTTGCCGCACCCGCCTTCCAGCACCGTCTTGCCCCGGAAGAAGCCGGCGTCCACCGGGCGGATCCAGTCCAGGAACTGGCGGCGGTAGCGCGTGTCCAGCTCGGAGAACCGGTTCCATTCCCAACCGAAGGCGACGGCGGTCCGGGCCGAGGCTTCGTGCTCGACGACGGCCGCGAAGCGCGGGACGCCGGCGTGGATCCCCCAGCTGTGCCGGCAGCCGTGGCAGGAGAGCGATCCCTCGATCACCTCGTCGCCGTCCAGCTCCCGGCGCTCCAGCGCCAGGTCCGCGCCGCAATCCGGGCAGGCGAGGAACGGGAGCAGGGACGGCTTCAACGAACCCCCAGCGTTTCGCGCACGGTGTACGTGCGCTTGCCCTGCGACTCGTAGTAGGTGCGCACCATCAGCTCGGCGACGAGTCCCATGAGAATCGCCAGGAAGCCCACGAGCACGAGCATGACGACCACCAGCGGGAGCGGTGTGGAGACGAAATCCCGGATGTGCGCGAGCTTCAGGTAGAGCGTCACGCCGAAGAGCAGGAGGCCCAGGGTGAGGGACGTCATGCCGAAGCCGCCGAAGACGTAGATCGGCTTGGTGGCATAAGAGGAAAGGAACTTCACCACGATGAGATCGAGCACGACCTTCAGCGTCCGCTCCATGCCGTAGTTGGACTTCCCCCGGGTGCGCGGGTGGTGGTCCACCGGGATCTCGGCCACGCGTGCCCCCTGCCAGCTCGCGTAGATGGGCACGAAGCGGTGCATCTCGCCGTAGAGCCGCACGTCCTCCAGCACGTCGTGCCGGTACGCCTTGAGCGAGCAGCCGTAGTCGTGCAGGCGCACGCCCGAGATCAGTGAGATCATCCAGTTGGCGAGCTGCGAGGGCAGGCGCCGGCGGAACGGGTCCTGGCGCTTGCGGCGCCAGCCGCTCACGACATCGTAGCCCTCGTCGAGCTTCGCCAGCAGCCGCGAGATGTCCCTGGGATCGTTCTGGAGATCGCCGTCCATGGGGACGATGATGGCGCCCCGGGCGTAGTCGATTCCCGCGGCCAGCGCGGCCGTCTGGCCGAAGTTGCGGCGGAAGCGGACCACGCGGACCCTCGGGTCCAGAGCGCTCAGGCCGCGCAGCACCTCGAAGGTGCGGTCCGAGCTGCCATCGTCCACGAACACGAACTCCGCCTCGTCTCCGAGGACGGCGGCGAGACGCGTATGCAGCTCCTCGACGTTCTCCTCCTCGTTGAACACCGGCACGACGACGGAGATCTGCGGGCGCGCCGGGACCGTCGCGGGCGGGGCGGACTGCGGCAGCGTCGCCGCGGGCTCTCGATCCATGCTCATCCGGGACCTCCAGGCTTCTGTGCCAGCGCCAGCACCGAGACGCCGAAGGGGAAGCTGCCCACGCGCAGCCAGTGCCGCTCGGCCGCGAAGACGCCACGCAGCAGCGCGTTCAGCGGCGCAGGGACGCTCCCGAGATCGGGCCGTCCTCCGGCCGCCGCCGCGGCGCTTGCAGGCTGCCCGCGCGCGAGGCGGAATGCGGCGATCGGCGGGAACAGAAAAGTATTGTAATACGTCAGCTTACGGATGCGCAGCCCCGCCCCCTCGAGGCGGGCGCGCAGCTCGGGCCGCGTGTAGCGGCGCTTGTGCTCGTTGGCCACGTCGTGCTCGCTCCAGAGGAAGCGGTACGCGGGCACCGTGCAGAGCAGGATGCCTCCGGGCTTCAGCAACCGCTCGATGGTCGCGAGGGACGCGGCGTCGTCCTCGATGTGCTCCAGGACGTCCAGCAGCGTGACCACGTCGAAGCCGCCCTCCTCGAAGGGCACGGATCCGGGGAGCCGACCGAGACGGACGTCGCGCCCGGAGCGGCGCGCGGCGGCCTCCACCGCGCTCGGCTCGGTGTCCAGGCCGCAGGCGTCGCCCAGGCGCGCGAGCTCGCGCAGCGTGGCCCCGGCGCCGCAGCCGATGTCCAGGATGCGCGGCGCGGCCCCGCTCCGGTCGTCGCGCTCCCGCAGCGCGCCCCGGAGCACCTGGAGCACGATCCGCCGCCGCGCGGCGAACCACCAGTGCCGGTCGTCCAGCTCGTCGTGCAGGTGATGCATGAGCTCCCGCATCGCCGCTCCTCAGGGAATGCGGTACAGGTACAGAGACCCGCCCAGCACGGTATCGGGGCGGACCCGCCGCAGCGCGGGGCCGGTGGGCAGATTGACGTACACCGGCTCCAGGTTGGTGGCGCTCACCACCAGCCAGTGCGGGGACGGACCCGGCACGGACATGGGGACGAGCGGGAAGAAGCTCGGCAGCGCCGTGTAAACGATGCCGTAGCCCTCCGGCCGGGCCGACCCGAAGTAACTGAGGTAGACGTTCGTGATGCGGTTGTCGCGCATGAAATCGCGCAACGCGAGCAGGCCCTGCCCCCAGTCGATGTTCGAGTCCACCAGCACCTCGTACGCCGAGTCGCGTCCGGGGCCATACTCGCTCATGTAGGACAGGAACCAGGGATAGGCGGTGAGCGGCGCCGCCACGTACCAGGCGAGCAGCGCGACCAGTCCCACGCGCGCAGCGGGACGTGAGATGGTGGGCCACAGGCGAGCCAGGCCGACGGCGGTCAGGATGCAGAGCAGCGGCAGCGCCGGCAGAGCGTAGCGGAAGCCGAGGTCCAGGTGCGACACCAGCAGCGCGGCCCCGAAGACGAGTCCGCCGAGCACGGGCACCCGCAGCGGCGACGCGAGCAGTGCGCGCAGCGCCGCGCATGTCCCACGCACCTGCGCCTCGCCCTCCCCCGCGAGCCGCCGCGCCGACCACGCCCCGGCGAAGCCGATGCCGGCGCAGAGCATGAGCAGGTGCAGGGCCGCCGAGGTCTTGTAGAGGAACGCCACGGGGAAGAAGTACCACCACCCGTTCGGGTCGAAGCGGCCGAGCAGGAAGTTGGGCGCGCCGCCCGGCGCGTCCACGTGGACCAGCTGCTGTCCAATGCCGACGCGCAGGGCCTGGAGCAGGAAGTCGCCGCGGTAGATCGCCACCAGCGCGAGGTACATGCCCACGAGCGATGCGGCCAGCGCGATGCCGAGGCTCCGCCTCCAGACGCGGTCCCCGCCCCGCGTGAGCGCCTCGGCGCCCACGAGCAGCAGCGCGACCGGCGCGATCAGGACCGCGCTGAACTTCACGCCCAGGGCCAGCGCGCCCAGCACGCCGGCGAGGGCACCGCGGGCAAGGGTCGGGCGACGGGTGGCCCGGTCGACGGCCCAGAGCGTGGCCAGGAATGCCAGCGCCATGGGCACATCGTTGTAGGCCACCCCGCCGTGGGCGAGCACGTCCGGCAGGAAGGCGACCAGGGTGCCCGCCACGAAGGCGGGCGCCGGGCCGAAGGCGCGGCGCGTGAATGCCCAGGTCAGGAGGACGAGTCCCGCGGCCAGCGCGGCGGCGACCAGGCGGGACAGGAACGCCATTCGCTCCGGGTCGTTGCCCTGCCGCCAGAAGAAGGAGCGGGCGTAGTTGTAGCGCGTCAGTGACCCCCATTGCCCCGGCTGCTCTGCCGGGTAATTGGAGTGTGACAGGAATACCGGAAGCCCGTACAGGTACTGCATGAGCGGCGGGTGGTCCGGCGCCAGTCCGAAGTCGCCGGTGCGGAAACCGCGGGCACCGCCGGCCATCAGCACGATCTCGTCGAAGGTCGTGGAGGTCCGCCTCATGGCGAGGATGGTGGCACTGGAGGACGCGGCCAGCACCAGCGCCATGGCGACCCCCCAGCGCAGTCCGCGCCCGGCGCGGCCGGCAGGGGGCGGCGCGACCGGCGGGGCGGTCATCGTGTCCATGTCGCCCCCATCGAGTCGACCGGGCCCAGCACGCCGACCGCATGCTGCCCGGAAACGGAATCGATCCGCAGCGACCAGCGGGAGGATGCGGCGGCGCGGGGCATGACACGGGTGACCAGGAAGGCCTTGGGCATCTGCTCTCTCGGCAGGGGGGACGGGTTCAGGGTGGAGAACACGATCCAGCGGGTGTGCGTGGCCGCGGCGAACGTCAGCACGGCGGGCAGCGGCGCGACGGGCAACGGCCGCCAATCGCGGTCGGCCCAGACCGCGGGCACCGGGCTCCAGCCCATGACAGTCTCGTCCGGGGGCACGAGGCGCCGCAAGCTCGCGCCGACCTCCCGGTTGGCACTGCCGATCACCTGGTGCACGGCGTCGCCGCCCAGGCCGAGCCAGAGGCGCCGGGCATCGACGCCCAGCAGCACCAGCACGACGGAACCGCCCAGCGCTAGCGTCAGGAATCGGCGGCCCAGCTCCGGTGCGGCACGACGCGCCACCACGCCGGCCAGGAGTCGAACGCCCCGGGCCGTATACCAGGCGAGCGCCGGCGCCAGGAGCAGCTGGGTGCGCGGGTCGATCGCGACCAGCAGCGCAACCGCGAGGCTGGTGGCGGCGAGCGGGGCGAACACGACCAGCTCCACCCGCACGCGCCGCCGGCCCGGCGCCACCACGCCGGCCAGCGCCAGCGGCCAGAGGAACCACGGGAGCACCATTCCCAGGGCGCTGGCGTAGAGACCCGCCCGACGGAGCGCAGCCGGCGGCTCCTCCGGCTGCGGGACTCCGCCGTTCGCCGGCACGGCCGCCGGGGCCGGCGCGGGCACGGAGGTGAGGGCCGCTCCCTGTGGGGCAGTGGCAGCGGGAGCGACGGGGCCGGCCGGGCGCTCGAGCGCCGGCGGCGCGCCGCGCGCCGGCACTCCCCAGTAGCTGTCGACCATGCGCGTGCTGGAGCTGTCGAGGCGGTACAGCCCCTCGGCGTAGGCGGCCTGCTTCCCGTCCCACAGCATGCCTTCGACG
>JADGQX010000031.1 GCA_017881445.1 Gemmatimonadota bacterium
CGCGGCCGCGCCGCCCCTTGACCGGGGCGGCGCGGCCGTGGACCTTGCGGCGTTGCCCACTTTCTCACAGGAGCGACGCCGTGGCCGAGCGAGAGGCTGCACCCGTCCACGTCCGGGCGATCTGGACGGCCGTGGGAGCCATCATCCTCCTCTGGTTCCTCGCGAAGTTCACGGGGACGTTCATCCTCTTCTTCTTCGCGCTGGTGCTGGCCATCTCCATGAACGCGCCCGTTGCGGCGCTGGAGCGCCGGCGGGTGCCGCGCTGGGCGGGGACCGCACTGGTCGTGCTGGGCGTCGTCGCCGTCCTGGCGGCGCTGGTCTGGCTGGTGGTGCCGCGGCTGACGGAGCAGCTCACGGCGCTGGCCGCGAGCCTGCCGACATATGCGCAGAACCTGTCGCGCCAGGTGTCGAGCTGGTTCGGCGACTATCCCGAGGTGCAGCAGAAGCTTCGACTCAACATGAGCTCGGCCGCCAGCGAGCTGCCTTCGGCCATGTCGGTGGTGAGCCGGGTCGGCGCCATCTCGCTTTCGGTGATCGAGGTGGTCTTCCTGCTGGTGGTCGTCGCCAGCGCCGTGGTCTACCTGCTGGTGGACCCCCGGCCGCTGTTGCGGGCCTACGTGCTGTCGCTGCCGGAGCGGGCGCGGGACCAGGGCGTACGGGCGTTCGCCATGGCCTCGCGCATGGTGGTCGGCTGGATGTGGTCGAACATCGTGGTGGGCGCGATCCAGGCCGTGATCGCGACCATCTTCCTCACCGTCCTGGGGGTACCGGGCGCGCTGGTCTGGGGCGCGTTCGCCTTTTTCGCCGAGCTCGTGCCGCGGCTGGGCGGCTACATCATGGCCACCCCGCCCGTGCTGGTGGCGCTCTCCATCAATCCGATGACCGCGCTCTGGGTCGCGCTCTGCTACCTGGTCATGAACGAGGCGACCGGCAATCTCGTGGCGCCCGTCGTGCGCGGCTCCGCCATGGAGATCCACCCGGTGGTGATCCTCTTCTACACCATCGCCATGGCCAGCGCCTTCGGCCTGGTGGGCGCGCTCATCGCCACGCCCCTGGCCGCCTTCGTCAAGGCGTACTACGACGAGTTCTACCTGGCCGCACGCAGCGCCCCCAGCCACATGGAGGCATCGGTCGAGATGATGCTCGAACGGGCGCCCAGGCGGCACTGAGCACGGTCACGAGACCGGGAGCGCGCAGGACGGGCCGCCCAACGCGGCGGGAACCGGCGAACGTCCTGCGGGGTCTGGATAGGGAGCAAAGCCTTTTCTACCGAGGAACAACCATGAACCTGCGCCGAACCGCTGCCGCCGCCGCCCTGGCGCTCGCGCTCGCGCTGCCGGCCTTCGGCTGCGCCGCCCTCTACCACGGCGCGCCCCGCGACCGCGATGGCGAGATGGCCCCGGACAGCTCCTCCATGGCCATTCTCGTGGACAATCAAAACGACGAGGCCGTCCGGGTCTTCATGATTCGTGGCGCCGGGGCCAGCTGGATCGGCACCGTCTCGCCCATGACCTCCCAGGCGCTGGTGATCCCCGCCGACGTTCCCGGCGGCGGCGGCGCCATGACGATCCGCGTTCTTACTCTCAGCGGGCAGTCGTGGGATGTGCGCGGCATCGTGCCCAAGGGCGGGTCCACGCTGAAGCTCGACATCGGGCGCGAGATCAAGCTCTCGAACTGGTCCATGCACTGAACCGCCGCCGCCCGGCCGTTTCCCGGCGTCGCGGCTCAGTGCCGCGGCGCCGCCTTCAGCTCGAACCTCGCCTCCTGCACCTGCTCCGAGCTGGTGCCCGCGTAGACGCGGAAGAAGCCCGGCTCCACGATGCGCTTCATGGCCGGCCCCCAGAACGACAGGTCGTCCGCGGTCAGCCGGAAGCTCACGGTCCGGGTCTGCCCCGGTGCCAGCGCGATGCGGGAAAAGCCGCGCAGCTCCTTGACCGGTCGCGTGATGGACGCGTCCTCGTCCTGGATGTAGAGCTGGACCACCTCGTCGCCCGCCCGGCTGCCGCTGTTGCTCACGTCCACCCGGGCGACCAGCGTGTCGGATACACCCATGGAGGTCGCGCTCAGCCGCAGCGGGCCGTAGGCGAACGTCGTGTAGCTGAGCCCGTGGCCGAAGGGGAACAGCGGCGTCCAGTCCACGTCCAGGTACTTGGACGTGTAGTGGTTGCTCGCGTCCGCCGGCCGCCCCGTGCTCTTGTGGTTGTAGTAGAGCGGCACCTGGCCCACGGTGCGCGGGAACGTCACCGGCAGCTTGCCGCCCGGGGCGACGTCGCCGAAGAGGACGTCCGCGACCGCCGTCCCCGCCTGCACTCCCAGGAACCAGGTCTCCAGGATCGCCGGCGCCGTGGCCGCCAGCTCGGGGATCGCCAGAGGGCGGCCGTTGGCCAGCAGCACCACCACGGGCTTGCCCGTGGCCAGGATGCGATCCGCGAGCTGCTGCTGCACCCCGGGCAGCCCCAGCTCCGCCCGGCTGGACGCCTCGCCGCTCATGCCCGCGGATTCGCCCACCACCAGCACCACGGCATCGGCGCCCCGGGCGGCCTGCTCCGCCGCCGCGAAGCCGCTGGTATCGCTTCCCAGTACCGCCGCGCCCGGCGCGTAGACCACGTGCGTCTGCGGCGAGACCGCCCGGCGGATCCCCTGCAGCATGGTTACGACGTCCGCCGCCTGACCCATCCCGCCCCAGGGACCGATCATGGACGCGGAATCGTCCGCCAGCGCGCCGATCACCGCCAGTGAGGCCAGGTCGCGACGCAGCGGCAGCACGCCGCCCCCGTTCTTCAGCAGCACCATGCTCCGGCGCGCCGACTCCCGCGCCAGCGCCAGGTGCGCCGGCGTGAGTGTGGCCGCCTGCTCGCGCGCGGGCGAGGTGCCACGGTAGGGGTCGCGGAAGAGGCCCAGGCGGTACTTGGCCCGCAGCACCCTCCGCACCGCCTCGTCCAGCGCGGCGCGCGACGGCCCGCTCACGCCGTACCCCGCGGTCATCTTCGCCAGGTACACGCTGTCCGACATGTCCATGTCCACGCCCGCGTCCAGCGCGAGCCGCCCCGCCTCGGCCTCGGTTGCGGCCCGTCCGTGCGCCACCATCTCCGCGATCCCCGCCCAATCGCTCACCACCATGCCGTCGAAGTGCCACTCGCCCCGCAGCACGTCGGTCAACAGCCAGCGGTTGGCGTGTGATGGCACGCCCGCGATCTCGTTGAACGAGGCCATGACCGAGCCGGCGCCCGCCGCGACGCCGGCGCGGTAGGGCGGCAGATAGGTCTCGCGCAGCGTCCGCTCCGAGACGTCCACCGTGTTGTAGTCGCGGCCGCCCTCCGCCCCGCCGTACGCCCCGAAGTGCTTGACTGTCGCCATCATGGCCGTGGAGTCCGCCAGGTCGCGCCCCTGGAAGCCCCGCACCCGCGCCGCCGCCAGCACCGAGCCCAGGTAGGGGTCCTCGCCCGAGCCTTCCACGATCCGGCCCCAGCGCGGGTCCCGGGCAATGTCCACCATGGGGGCGAACGTCCAATCGATCCCCGCCGCCGTCGCCTCCTCCGCCGCCATGCGCGCCGTGGCCTCCACCAGCGCCGGATCCCAGCTGCTCGCCTCCGCCAGCGGCACCGGGAACACGGTGCGATAGCCGTGGATGACGTCGTGGCCGAACAGCAGCGGCACCTTCAGCCGCGACTGCTCCACGGCGACGCGCTGCACCTCCCGCATGGCCGCGGCACCGTTCACGTTCAGGTAGGAGCCCAGGCGGCCGGCCTTGATCAGCGGCACGTCCTCCGGGCGCATGGGTCCGGGGAGCTGCGTCAGCTGGCCCAGCTTCTCCTGGACCGTCATGCGCGCCAGCAGCGAGTCCACGAACGCGTTCATGCGCGCGCCCGCACCCGCCGGGGTCGGTGCGCGCCGCTGCGCCGTGACCGGAGCGGCGAGCAGCAGGAGGAGCGGCACCAGGGCCGCCGAACGAAGGCGCAAGTGCATCAGCGTCATTTGCGGGACTCCTCTCCTGAGAAACAAACCTCATCACGCGGAGACGCCGAGCACGCGGAGGGCGTCGGGCCACCACTGCGAACGACCGACGGCACCGGGCTCGGCAGGGATCTTCTTTTGTTCTTTAACGGCAACAACCTGCGGAACTTCGGACAGGGGGGTCCTCCGGGAGCCCGCCCCGATGTAACCACAGAAACCCGATCTCGGCTGCCGCCGGTTGGCGTACCAGCGACGCGCCAGCTCCCATTGTTGCTCGAGGGAGATCAGCGGATTCACCGCCAGTGACCGTATGCCGGTCGAGCTGAGCCGGCACGGTCTCCGCCCTGGCGGCTTTGAGCCACCTGACACGGACGTTGTGCATGTGCGCAACGATGGCGGCGATGGACCGGCCTGCGGGAGGCTTGGTCCGCCACGCCTCGTCGCCGATCTGCTCCAGCAGGAACTCGGTAGTGCGGTTGTCCGTGGCGTACGCCTGGAGCAGCGCCTCCGCCCAGGGCTGTGGCATCGGCTCGAGCGCCATGATCGCTCCTTCTCCCCCCCCCGGAACCGGCTCGCCTCAGTGCAGCAGCAGGACCAGGATCACCACGAGGGCGGTCGCCACGCCGAGCCGCTTCCAGGTCAGTGAGCCGCCTTCCGGCGTGCGCGTCCAGAACGCCACCACGCCGCATTGGCTGCTGCCCATCCCGAGCGCCGCTGGAATGCCCGCGACATCCACGTAGACCTCGATGCCCTCCAGCATGTCCGTCATCAGGATCGCGTCCAGGGAGAAGCCCGGTCCCTGCTTCACGTCCATGCCGTCCACCAGGATCCTGGCCAGGCACTGGCCGGCGCCGCCACGCATGTAGACGACGTTCTCCGTCGCACAACCGCGGCAGGGCGCGACCGCGCGCACCTCAACGCCGCCCATGCTGTACAGCAGCTCCGTCGGCCGCTGCCCCGTGCGGCGCTCGATGTCCGCACGGGTGACGAACTTCCCGAAGCCGGTTCCCTTCCGCATGCGCTGGTGGAAGTCCAGCAGGCGCTGGTCCGTGCGCGCGGAGACGACCAGCGGCTCCAGCGGGATCGCGTGGCGCCCCAGCCGTAGCTCCAGGGTCACCACTTCGTCCTCCTGCAGCGCGAGCGTGTCCGACTCCAGCGTCAGGTGGAAGGGGTGCGTGACCCGCAACAGGAAGCGCCCCGGCTCGCCCAGCGTGAGCCGGAAGGCGCCTGCACTGTCCGTTTGCGCGACGCGGGTGTCGCTTCCGCCCACCCGCAGCACGGAAACGGTGGCCATGGAAACGGGCAGGCGGGTCGAGTCTTCCAGCACCCGGCCGGAAATCGTCTGGGCGCCGGCCATCCCCGGGACCAGCGCCCCGAGAACGAGGAAGCGCGCGCTGAAGCTCTTCATCGGTGCACGTGCCCCTGCCGCTTTGGGTTCAATGCCGGAACAGCCGCCGCCCGGTAAAGACCATGGCCATGCCGTGCTCGTTGGCGGCGGCGATGACTTCCTCGTCGCGCACCGAGCCGCCGGGCTGGATGACCGCGCGCACGCCGGCGGCGGCGGCGGCGTCCACGCCATCCCGGAAGGGGAAGAAGGCGTCGGAGGCCAGGGCACTGTCCCGCAGCTCCAGTCCCTGATCCGCCGCCTTCATCACGGCAATGCGCGAGGAGTCCACGCGACTGGTCTGGCCCGCGCCAATGCCCAGCGTCTGCGCGTCGCGGGCGATGACGATGGCGTTCGACTTCACCGCGGCAACCACGCGCCAGGCAAAGCGCAGGTCGGTCAGCTCGCGCTCCGAGGGCGGGCGGCGCGTGACCACCCGCCAGTCCTCCTCGGGGAAGCTCATGCGCATGCGCTGCTGCACCAGCAGCCCGCCCCGCACCCGCTTCATGTCCAGCTCATCCACGCCCGCGCGCTCGAGCGGCAGCCGCAGGATCCGCAGGTTCTTCTTGCGCCGCAGCGCCTCCAGCGCGTCCGCCGCGAACGAAGGCGCCACCACGATCTCCAGGAACGTGCTCGCCATCG
This sequence comes from Gemmatimonadota bacterium, assembly GCA_017881445.1. GTDB lineage: Bacteria > Gemmatimonadota > Gemmatimonadetes > Longimicrobiales > RSA9 > JADGQX01. Next base: position 5,981 of record JADGQX010000031.1, read on the forward strand.
TCTCCGCCGTGGCGCCGTCCAGCTCCACGTTGAAGGCGACGACGCCGCCGAAAGCGGACACGGGGTCCGTCTCCAGCGCCCGCCGCCACGCCTCCGCCGGACTCGCCGCCAGCGCCACCCCGCAGGGCGTATTGTGCTTCATGATTACGCAGGCCGCCGTCGCCTCTCCCGCCCACGCCGACACCGCCGTGACCGCCGCCTCCGTGTCCAGCAGGTTGTTGAAGGACAACTCCTTGCCATGCAGCTGCTCCAGCGAGGGCAGCGCCCCCCCCCACACACCCGGCGGCGCCCCCACCTCCCCGTAGAACGCCGCCGCCTGGTCCGGGTTCTCCCCGTACCTCAGCGCCTGCACCCTCCTCAGGGTGAGGTTGAGCCGGTCTGGCAGCTCCGTGCTCGTGCTTGCCCCTGCCCCCGCCCCCGCCCCTGCCCTGAAGTACTCGGCGATCGCCGCATCGTACGTGGACGTGTGCTCGAAGACCTTCCTCGCCAGCTCGGCCCGCAACCCCTCCGGCTCGCCCGAGCGCAGCGCCTCGAGCACGCGCGCGTAGTCCGCGGGGTCCACCACCGGCAGCACGAAGCGGTGGTTCTTGGCCGCGGAGCGCAGCATGGACGGTCCGCCGATGTCCACCAGCTCCATAGCCCGCGGAATGGGTGTGTCGGGCGTGACCGTGCGCGTGAAGGGGTAGAGGTTCACGGCGACGAGGTCGATGAGCTGGTATCCCTGCGAGCCGAGCGCCCTCAGGTCCTCCGGGTTGTCCCGCCGCGCCAGCAGCCCCGCGTGCACGGCCGGGTGCAGCGTCTTCACCCGCCCGTCCATCATCTCGGGGTGCCCCGTGACGGCGCTCACGTCCGTCACGGCCACGCCGGCCTGCCTCAGCGCCGCGGCCGTCCCGCCCGTGGAGAGCAGCTCCCACCCCAGCTCCACCAGCGCTCGCCCGAACTCCACCAGCCCCGTCTTGTCCGACACGCTCAGTAGCGCCCGCGCCATCGTTCCCCCGTCGTTTTTGTTCGCTCACGCGCACGTCGCCCTACCGGAGCCCCACCGCCCGCCGGATCGCCGCCGCGTCCGCCTCCTGCGCCGGGCCGTACGCGCCCGGCATGCTGCCGTCGGGGTGGATGATGGAGGCGACGTCGTCGCCCCGCAGCAGCGCGGCCGCCGCCGCCTCGATCACCGCGGGATAGATCAGGTGCTCCACGCGCAGCACGCGCGCCGCCAGCGAATCCGCCGAGTCGTCCGCGTGCACCGGCACGGGCCACTGCGCCAGGATGCGGCCGCGGTCGTACTCCTCGTCCACCAGGTGCACGGTCACGCCCGTGACCCGGGCCCCCGCCTCCAGCACCGCCTCGTGCACCCGGTGGCCGTACATACCCTTGCCGCCGAACGCCGGCAGCAGCGCCGGATGGATGTTGAGGATGCGCCCGCTCCAGCGGCGGACCACGGCGTCCGGAACCTTGCGGATGAAGCCCGCCAGCGCGATCAGCTTGACGCCGGCCGCGCGCAGGGCATCGATCATCTCGTCGGCCACCTCCTCCGGTGGCCGATCCGCCACCCGCACCACGGCCGTGCGGGCGCCGGCCGCCCGACCGCGCTCCAGCGCGCGGGCGTCGGGCCGGTCCGACAACACCAGCGCTACGCGCGCGACCGCCGGGTCGAGCACGTCCAGCAACTCCTGCAGGTTGGTGCCGCCCCCCGATGCGAAGACGCCGACCGGCACGCTCACGCGAAGCCGCCGCCGTACATGGGCGCCAGGAACGGGTTGCCCACCCGCTCCCGGCCCACGGTCGTGGGAGGACCGTGCCCCGGATACAGCACGGTCTCGTCCGGCAGCGTCAGCACCCGCGTGCGGATCGATTCCATGAGCTGGCTATGGCTGCCCCCGGGCAGGTCGGTGCGCCCGATGCTCGACTGGAAGACGACGTCGCCCACGAACGCCACACCGGACGCCGCGTCGTAGAACACCACGTGGCCGAGCGTGTGGCCGGGCACGTGCCTCACCTCCAGGCGCGCGCCCGCCAGCTCCAGCACCGAATCGCCCTCCAGCTCGCGGTCCGGCGGAGGAGGCGCATCCACCTCCACCCCGAAGTAGTGCGCCTGCGTTCCGGCCTGATCGTACCAGCCCCGGTCCGCCGGGTGCAGGTATACCGGCGCGCCCGTCGCCCGCGCCAGCCGCGCCACGCCGTCCACGTGGTCGATATGCGCGTGCGTCAGCAGGATCGCGTCCAGCACCAGCCCGTCCCCTTCCAGCGCCACCAGCAGCTCCGGCGTGCCCCCGCCCGGATCGATCGCCACCGCGTGCTCCTGGCCCTCCGCCCGCACCAGGTAGGCGTTCTCGTCCCACCCCGCCGATGTGAACGTGCGGATCTCCAGCTTCTGCATCGCTCCCCCCTCCCGGTTCGAGCCCAAGCTAGCGACGCCCCCGCACGCGGGCGAGGCCGCAACCACATCTCACCGCCAAGGTCGCCGAGGGCCGCCGAGACCCGCCGAGCCGGCAGCCGCCGCCGCCCGTGACACCCCAACCCAGCCGGCAACCGCCGGGGCCGTGTGTTGTAGTTGAACAAAAACCGGCGACCTCGGACGCCCCCGCATCCCGAAGGATCGCCGCTCGGCGTTCTCGGCGATCTCGGCGGTAAGATGGGGTGTTGTTGCTGAGTTGTTAGGCGCAAAGAAACGGGCCCGCAGGGAAACCTACCCGCGGGCCCGCCATACCGCTAAAGGAGCGCTTACGCCGTGAAGCTGCTCCCGCAGCCGCAGCCGCCCGTCGCGTGCGGGTTCTTGAAGCTGAACCCGCTCCCCATCATCGTCGTCACGTAGTCGATCTCCACCCCGTCCAGATACTGCCCGCTGAACGGGTCCACGAACAGCTTCAGGCCGTTCGACTCCACGATGTCGTCGTCCGCCTGCGCCTCATCCTCGATGTTCAGACCGTACTGAAAACCGGAGCAGCCGCCCGGCAGCACCGCAACGCGCAACCCCGCCTCCGCCGTCGCTCCCTGCTCCTCCATGAACTTCTGGACTTCCGTCACCGCGTTCGCTGTCACCGTGATCTGCATCCGATCCTCCTCCAATGATCGCTGTACCGCCCGGCCCTGTAATACACGAAGCTTCGGTGCAGGTTTCCCCTCGGACATTAGGTCCAATGGGACGAATTGTCAATCGACGCCCGGCTCGACCCGGCCCGGCGCGACCGACGCTTCCGGGCCCGGGCCGCATGACGCCGGGCGGCTGGCTGCGAGCCAGCCGGAGATGGAGCCGAGGTCGGCCAGCACCACCGTGGCCGGGTCGGCGTGGGCCAGCGCCGAGGCGGCGCCGTAGCCGGTGCGGACCAGCACGCCGGTGCCGCCGAAGCCGGCGGCGGGCTGGACGTCGGAGAGCTTGTCGCCGATGAAGAGCGAGCGTGCGGGGTCGAGGCCGAGCTGGTCGGCGGCGCGGCGGTAGAGACCGGGCGCGGGCTTGCGGCAGTCGCAAGGGCCGTCCACGTCGGGGTGGTGCGGGCAGAGGTAGACGCCGTCCAGCAGGATCCCTTGCGCGGCCAGCAACTCCTCCAGGCGGCGCTGCACGGCGTCGAAGGCGGCGCGGTCGTAGAGCCCGCGGGCGATGCCGGACTGGTTGGTGACGACGACGAGGGCGAACCCGGCCTTCTGCAGGGCGCGCAGCCCGTCCACGGCGCCGGGGATCAGCTCCACCCTCCCGGGTTCGGCCAGGTACTCGCGCTCCACCATGATGGTGCCATCGCGGTCCAGGAACGCGGCGGGGCGACCGGGGCGACCGGGGCGACCGGCGCTCTCGAGGCCTCCGGGCTCACTCATGGGCGGCGATGAGCGCGAGCAGCAGGTCGCCCTCCTCCGCCGGCGAGATGGTGCGCAGGTCGAGGAGCAGGCGTTCGTCGGCGATGCGGGCCAGGACGGCGGTGCGGCCGAGGCGGAGCCGGCGCTCGAGCTCACTGGCGGGGGGCGGCCCGGCAAGGGCGATGAGGCAGGTGGGCAGCAGGGCCTCGGGGTAGGCTCCGCCGCCCACGGCGCTGTTGCCCTGCTGCAGCGTGGCCTCGATGCCGGCGGCGGCGAGCCGCTGGATGAAAGCCTGGGCGCGCCCGGCGATGTCGTCGCTCGTGAGCCGGAGCATGCGCAGCGTGGGGATCTCGGCGAGGGCGCGCTCGGGCTGGAGGTAGAGGCGGAGCGTGGCCTCGAGGGCGGCCAGGGTCAGCTTGTCCACGCGCAGCGCCCGGCAGAGCGGGTTGCGGCGCATGGCGGCGATGAGCGGCGCCCTGCCGACGACGATGCCGGCCTGGGGCCCGCCCAGCAGCTTGTCGCCGCTCATGGTGACCAGGTCGGCGCCGGCCGCCAGGGCATCGCGCACGGTGGGCTCCGGCGGCAGGCCCAGCAGCGCGGGGTCCAGCAGCAGGCCGGACCCGAGATCGGCGACGACGGGCAGGCGCCCGCGGATCAGGGCGGCCAGCTCGGCGATGGTCGCCTCGCTCACGAAGCCGCTCACGTGGAAGTTGGAGCGGTTGACCTTGAGGACCGCGGCGGTATCCGTCGTGAGCGCGGCGGCGTAATCGGCCAGGTGGGTGCGGTTGGTGGCGCCGACCTCGACCAGGTGCGCGCCGCTCTTCTCCACGATCTCGGCAATGCGGAAGGAGTCGCCGATCTCCACCAGCTCGCCGCGGCTGACCAGCGCGTCCCGCCCGCCGGCCAGGGTGGCCAACGCCAGCACGATGGCGGCGGCGTTGTTGTTGACCACGAGGGCGTCCTCGGCTCCCGTCAGCTCCCGCAGCAGCGCGGCGCAATGGACGTAGCGGCTGCCGCGGCGGCCAGCCTCGAGGTCGTACTCCAGCGCGCCGTAGCCGCGGGCGACGCGGGCCAGGGCATCGATGGCGGCATCCGCCAGCGGCGCGCGGCCCAGGTTGGTATGGAGCACGACGCCGGTGGCGTTCAGCACGGGAGCGAGCGAAGAGCGCTCCAGCCGCTCGATGCGCTCGGCGACCAGGCGCGCGTAGAGCGATTCGTCGGCCAGGTTCTCCTCCCCCCCCACCGGCCCGCGCCGCAGCTCGCCCTGCACCTGCTGCAGCGCTTCGACCACCCGGCGCCGGGAGGCGCGCTCCAGCAGCGACTGGAAGGCGGGCCCGGCCAGCAGCCGGTCCACGGACGGTATCGCGCGACGGGGGTCGTCCATGTCCGGGTTGGCGGCTAGTGCCGCGTGGTGTCCCGCGCTGCCGGGCGGCGGGCGCTGTCACCGGGCAGCGCGCGCCGCGGCGGCACGCGCCGGGCGCTGTCGGCCGGCGTCGCCCGGCGGGTGGTGTCCCGCGCCGGTGGGGCGGCGGTCTCGAAGGTCGCGCTGCCGCCGCCGCCGGGCAGCCCATTGACGTTGGTGATGCCGCGCACCGTCACGCGGTAATGGGTGCGGGGCGTGAGCGGGCTGGTGGGTACGAGAATCAGCTCCTGCTGCGGCAAGGGCGGAGCCGTGTCCCGCGCGGCGGCGGCGGCCGCGGCCGCCGCCCCGCGGGCGCGCGCCCCGGCGGAGGTGTCGGCGGCGGCACGCGGGCGCGTCGCCTCCCACTGGCGTGGCAGCATCGGTCCGGCCACGGCGACCGCGCTGGAGTCGGGGAGCCGCCAGACGGACGTGACGGCGCCGGCGGCCGGATTGGCGATGGCCAGGTAGTCGTCGAACCCGAGCCGGATCTGCAGGGAGTCCCGCGCCTCCGCCTTCATCAGGCGGGCGGGTGTGCTGTCGCCGCCGAGCAGCGCCAGGTCCGGGATGACGACGGTGTCGGCCCGGGGGCCTAGCGTGGCCGAGCTGAAGGCCTGCGGCTCCCGGAACTGCAGCTTGCGGTCGTGGTTGCGGTCGTCGAACGCCCGCAGCGCGTACTGTCCCTCGGGGATGTGGCGCAGGGCGAAGAAGCCCGCGCTGTCGCTGGCCGTGGTGTAGAGGAGCGAGTCGGGCAGGTGCACGGCCTGCACCAGGATGCCCGTCGCGGGCTTGCCCGACAGCCGGTCGGTCAGCAGGCCCGCGACCACGGTGGCCGGGATCGCCGGCCCGGTGGAGAAGACCACCTCCACCGGCTGCTTGCGCACGTTGCCGAACATGTCCTGGACTGTCGGGAGCAGGACCACGTGGTAGATCCGGCCCGGCTGGAAGCCGGCCGCCGGCCGCACGCGGATCTCCGAGCCGTGCCGACTCACCTTCACCCGTCCGGTGTCCCCCGAGATGATGGCGGTCTGGTCGGTGATGCCCCTCTCGCCCAGGCGCTCGTCGAAGCGGAACACGACGTCGCCCTTCCAGTCCGGGACCACGGCCAGCTGCTCGGGCTTGCTGGCCACGAGGACGGGCGCGGTGTGGTCGGGGTCCCAGCCGGGCGGCGACATGACGCGGGCGCAGGCCGCCGTCAGCGCCGCGCCGAGCAGCGACGCGGCGAGCGCGTTCCGGACCGTCAGCTGCGAAAGGCGCATCTCAGGCCGCTCCCCGCAGCGAGTCCAGTTTGCGTCCCAGCCGCAGCACCTGGTCGCGCAGGTTGGCAGCCTTCTCCTCCTCCTTGGCCACCACCTCCGACGGCGCCCGGGCGCGGAACTGCTCGTTGGCGAGCTTCCCATCGGTGCCGCGCAGCAGCCCCTCCAGGCGCGCCCGCTCCTTGCCCAGCCTCTCGATCTCCCGCTCCAGGTCGATGACGCCGGCCAGCGGCAGCGTCAGCTCGGCTCCGCCCTTCAGCACCGCGTGGGCGGCGGCACCCGCCGCCGCGCCGTCCGCCGCGCCGACATAGCGGATCTCCGCCACGCCCGCCATACGGCGCAGCGCCCGCTCCTCGGCGTCCAGCCCGCGGCGCAGCGGCGCGGGGACGTCGGCCAGGCGGACCTCCACCTTGGCGGCCGGGGGAACCTCATACTCGGCGCGCAGCGTCCGCACCTGGCCGATCAGCTCCATGAGCGCGTCCAGCGCCTCCTCGGCGGCGGCGTCCTCCCGCTCCGCCTGGCGTTCCGGCCAGGGTGCGACGATGAGCGAGGGCGGCCGGCGCCGCCCCTCCACCGCCGGCAGGCGCTGCCACAGCTCTTCGGTGATGAACGGCATGATGGGGTGGAGCAGGCGGAACACGCCGTCCAGCGTCTCCACGAGGGTGGCCGCGGCCGCCGTCCGGCTGGCCTCGCCCGCCTCACCGCGCAGCCGCGGCTTCACCAGCTCCAGGTACCAGTCGGCGACCTCGCCCCAGAAGAAGCCCCGTCCGGTGCCCGCCGCTTCCTGGAAGCGGTAGCCCTCGAGGGCGCGCGTGACGTCGGCGCCGGTGCGCGAGAGCCGCGACAGGATCCAGCGGTCGGCAGGCTCCAGGGTGTCGCCCAGCGCCTCCACGGGCGGCACCGACTCGACGTCCTCCAGGTTCATGAGCGCAAAGCGCGCGGCGTTCCAGAGCTTGTTGGCGAAGTTGCGGCCGGGCGCGAACGTCGTGTCCAGGTCCTGGTAGTTCAGCATCTGGTCCGCAGTCCAGCTCGCGCCCTCCACCAGGGTGAAGCGCAGTGCATCCGCGCCGTAGAGCTGCACCACCTCCAGCGGGTCGATGCCGTTGCCCAGCGACTTGGACATCTTGCGCCCCAGGTGGTCCCGCACCAGGCGCGTGATGAAGACGTCGCGGAAGGGGACGTCGCCCATGAAGTGGATCCCCGCCATCACCATACGCGAGACCCAGAAGAAGATGATGTCGTAGGCGCTGACCAGCGTCGTCGTCGGGTAGAACGCCTCCACGTCCGCCGTATCGTCGGGCCAGCCCAGGGTGGAGAAGGGCCAGAGCCAGCTCGAGAACCAGGTGTCCAGCACATCCGGGTCCTGCCGCAGCTTGTGGCCCCCGCATTTCGGGCAGCTGTCGGGATCCTCGCGGGCCACGATCGTCTCGCCGCACCCCTGCGTTTCGCAGTACCAGACCGGGATGCGGTGGCCCCACCAGAGCTGCCGCGAGATGCACCAGTCGCGGATCTCCTCCAGCCAGCGCTCGTACACCTTGGTCCAGCTGTCCGGCGTGAAGCGGATGCGCCCCTCCCGCGACGCCGCCAGCGCCGGCTCCGCCAGCGGCTTCATCCTCACGAACCACTGCTCCGACAGCCGCGGCTCCACCACCGTGTGGCAGCGGTAGCAGTGCGGCACCGCGTGCACGTGGTCCTCGATCTTCTCCAGCAGGCCCAGCGCCTTGAACTCCTCCACCACCTTGCGCCGCGCCTCCAGCCGGTCCAGCCCGCGGAACGCCGGGGGCGCGTTCTCGTTGACCGTCGCCTCCGGCGTCAGGATGTCGATCTCCGCCAGAGCGTGCCGCCGGCTCAGCGCGAAGTCGTTCGGGTCGTGCGCCGGCGTCACCTTCACCGCGCCCGTCCCGAACTCCGGGTCCACGAAATCGTCGGCGACGATGGGGATCGTGCGTCCGGTCAGCGGCAGCTCCACGCTCGAGCCGACGAGCGCCTTGTAGCGCTCGTCGGTGGGATGCACGGCCACCGCCGTATCGCCCAGCATGGTTTCCGGCCGGGTGGTGGCCACCACCAGATATGGGCGCCCGTCCGGGAGTGTCGGCAAACCGGAGCGGGAGAGTGGGACCGTTGGAGAGTGGGACTTGGTACCGGCGTCCCCCTGTCCCGCTGTCCCGCTGTCCCGCTGTGCCGAGAGCGGGTAGCGCAGGTGGTAGAGATGCCCGTTGGTCTCCTGCTGCTCCGCCTCTTCATCCGACAGTGCCGTCAGGCAGCGCGGGCACCAGTTGATGATGTAATTGCCGCGGTAGATCAGGCCCTGCTCGTACAGCGTGACGAAGACCTCCCGCACCGCCCGCGACAGCCCCGCGTCCAGCGTGAAGCGCGTGCGCGTGAAGTCCAGCGAGCTGCCGATCGCCCGCAGCTGGTCGAGGATCGTGCGGCTGGTCTGGTGCACGTACTCCCAGGTCCGCTCCACGAACGCCTCGCGACCGACGTCGTAGCGGGTCTTGCCCTCCTTCGCCAGCAGGCGCTCCACCACGTTCTGCGTGGCGATGCCCGCGTGGTCCGTCCCCGGCAGCCACAACGCCTCCTCGCCACGCATCCGGTGGAAGCGCGCGAGCACGTCCTGCAGCGTGTTGTTCAGTCCGTGGCCGATGTGCAGCGGCGCCGTCACGTTGGGCGGCGGGATCACGATCGTGTACGGGCGGCGCTCGCCCGACAGCACGTTCTCCGCCCGGGCGTGGAAGTACCCCGCCTCTTCCCAGGCGCGGTAGCGGGCCTCCTCCACGGCCGACGGATCGTACTGGGGCGCAAGTGGCTCTGGCATCTCGATCTCGGCTGGGTTGCGCGTCAAACGAAGAAGGTTACTGCATTCCACGCGACGGCGTCAACTCGCCGGCCCGCTTTGCGCGCGTGTTCCGGACGGCGGCCGCCGCCTCCACACGAACGCGAGCCCGGGCGTCGCGAACGCCCGGGCTCGTGCAGATGAGTCGTTGCCCGCGCCTCCGGCGCCCGCCTCACCCGCGATCGTCCCGGCGCTCGTGCAGCTCGCCCTCCAGCCCCGAGCGCTCCAGGTCGAGCTGGGTGCCGGGCGGGATGTTCTCGTGCAGTGGGGGGGCGGAGTCCGCATCCCGGGGAATCTCGGACAGCGCCTCACTGCTCTGCTCCAGCGCGTGACCGACGCCCAGATCGTCGCTCACCATGTCGGCCCGGTCGTCGCGGCGTGCGGGGTCCGTCTCCAGCGCCTGCCGGCGACGGCCCATGCCGACGCCCGTGCCCAGAAAGTGCGCGTCTCCCTTGGGAGTGCCCGGTCCCGATGGACGCCGGCGCGCCTCCTCGATGCGCTCGACCTCCTGCCGGACGTCCAGACGATTCAGCACCGTGCGGACTCCAGGAGCCCGCTGCGCCAGCGCCACGGCGCGATCGGAGTCGTCCTGGGTCTCGACGGCGCCGCTCAGCTCGACGATACCCATGGCCAGGGCGGCCACTTCCACCGGCTGGCCGGAGACGCCGTCGTCCGTGCGCAGCAGCTCGACGACATCCTCCTCCAGGCGAGCCAGCTCTCCCTCCAGCTGGCGTTCCTCACCGCGGCGCCCGCCGCGGTACCACTGCCACGCCAGCACGGCCGCCGCCAGGGCCACACCCGCGCCCACGGCCACGGCCATCGTTCCCCTGCTCCGGTCCGGTTCCCGCTCGAATCCCCTCATGATCGCTCCGTTGGTCGGCATTGCCCCGCGCACTCGTGCAAGTCACAGACCACACATCATTCTTGTTCGCCGTATGCTGCACGCGTTACTATTGTTACTCTTCGCTCTTACCCCGGAACCGGCCGTTGCAGGCCGTGAGGCGCACCCGCGTGACGCCGGGTGTGGTGTCTCTCCGCCGAACAGGAACGACGCGTGCCGGCACGTTTGCAACAAGGGGCCCACACAGCTCTGGCGGCGTTTTCGCTGCTGACACTAATTCTGCCGGCCTGGCTGCGGCGCGCGCGTCTGGCCGCGCCCCCGCGCTCCCGCGCCCTGGCCCGGGCGGAATCCGCCCGGGCCGCCGCGGAGGAGCGCGAGCTGGCCGCGCGCCTGGCGGCGGAGGAGGAGGCGTTTCGTCTCGCCGGCCGGGCCATGGATGCCACGACGGACACGCTGCTGCTGGCCGACCTGGCCGCGAAGATCACCTACGTGAACGCAGGCTTCGAGCGGGTGACGGGCTACACGCGCGGCGAAGTGGTGGGCCGGCCGGTCAGCCTGCTGAAGTCGGGGAAGCACCGCCCGGAATTCTACCAGCGTCTCTGGACGACGATCCTGGCCGGCCGGCCCTTCCGGGCCGAGTTCACGAACCGTCGCAAGGACGGCGACCTCTACTACACGGAGGAAGTCGTCGCACCCGTGCGGAGTGCGGAGGGCGAGATCACGCACTTCATGTGCACGGGCCGGGACGTGACCGAGCGCAAGCGGATGGAGGCCGAGCTGGCGGAGCGGGCGTACTTCGACGCGCTGACCGGGCTTCCGAGCCAGCGCCTCTTCCGGGAGCGGTCGAAGCACGCACTGGCGCTCGCGCGCCGGCACGGTCACACGGCGGCGCTGCTGTACGCGGACCTGGACGGCTTCGGCGCGGTGAACGCCACGCACGGCCGGAGCGTGGGCGACCAGGTGCTGAAGAACGTGGCGGAGCGGCTGCGGCAGAGCACGCGGGAGAGCGACGCCCTGGCGCGGGTGACGGCAGACGAGTTCGTGGTGCTGCTCTCGGAGGTGGTGGACGAAGATGCCATTGGCCGGGTGTCGCGGCGGATCCGGGAAAGCCTGGGCAAGCCGTTCCAGATCAACGATCTGTCCATCCGGCTGGGCGCCAGCATCGGGATCGCGGTCTACCCGCAGGACGCAGGCAACTACCAGGAGCTGCTGACCCTGGCCGAGTTGGCGCTGGACCGCGCCCGGGTGACCGGGAGCGGCTTCGAGTTCTACCAGCCGGAGGTCAGCGTGCACGCCCGGGAGCAGCTCTCGCTGGAAGAGGAGCTGCGCTGGGCGTCGGACCGCGAGCAGTTCGTGCTGCACTACCAGCCGATCGTCGCCGTGGACAGCGGGCAGGTGGTGGGCGCAGAAGCACTGGCGCGCGGTCAACTGGCCGGCCTCGAGGCCCTCGCCCGCTGGCCCCATTTCGAGCGCGGCATGGTGCCGCCCTCCGAGTTCATCCCCCTGGCGGAGCGCACCGGCAAGATCGTGTCGCTGGACCGCTGGGCCATCTCCGCCGCGGTGAAGCAGGCCAGCCACTGGTCCGAGCAGGGGTGGAAGGGGTGGGTCTCGGTCAACCTGTCCGCCCGCTCGCTGCAGGACCCCGATCTGCCGGGCTACGTGGGACGCGTGCTCGAGGCGCAGCAGCTCGACCCGCAGCGGCTCGTGCTCGAGATCACCGAGAGCGCTGCCATGCGCGACCCCGAGGCCACGGCCCGGGTGCTGAACAACCTCAAGGCGGTGGGGGCGCGCGTGGCCGTGGACGATTTCGGTATCGGCCACTCGTCGCTGGCCTACCTGCGTCACTTCCCCGTGGACCTGCTCAAGCTCGACCAGAGCTTCATCCGGGACCTGGGCCAGGACCCGAAGGACCAGCGCCTGATCGAGGTCATGATCACCCTCGCTCACCGCATCGGCGCCCAGATCGTGGCCGAGGGCGTGGAGGACGAGGAGCAGCTGCTCTGGCTGCGCATGGCCGGCTGCGACATGGTCCAGGGGTTCCTCATGGGCTATCCGATGCCGCCGGAGGACGTGAGGACCGAAGGGTCCTGAGCGGATGCCGGCCACCGGATGTGCAGACGTCCACGTTCACGGGAACGTGGACGTCTGCGTTTCGGCCCGGGTTACGCGGGCTGCGGACGCTGCGCCGGAAGTGTGACTCCGCTGCTCTGCGGCTCTGCGCGAAACGAGGTTTGATGCGGACTGGAGGGCTGGCTACTTCGACGTGGTGTCGTCTGCCTTCTTCTTCTTCTCTTCCTGCCGCTCCTTGTCTTTGCGTTCCCGGATCGCCTTCACGCGCTCGTCGAAGGTGTGATGGATCTCCGCCTGCGAGGCGGAGCGCTGGATCTCGTCCCAGTTGGCCGCGTTCTTCTCGTACTCGTCGCGCCGGCCGGGGCCAGGGGAGAAGAGGAGGGGCAGTGGCACCGTGATGCCGGCCACGTGCACCTTCCCATCGGGCGTGACCCCCCAGAGCTTGCCGTTCTTGTCCCGCCAGCTCCAGTCGCGCCCCGTGCGCGCGGCGGCGGCGGCCGCCGACGCCGAGTCGTTCATGAGGTCCAGCTCGCCCTGCACGCGGGCGGCGACGCGCTGGTTGTCACTCTGCGAGGGGAGCAGCGCATCCGGCGGCTCCCACAGGCGCCGGTCCCAGGAATGGGGGCGCAGCCGCTCGGCCGCGCTCATGGGGCCACCGCCGCCGCCACCCGCACCCGCGCCCTGACCGGCGCCGCCCGCGCCGGCACCTTCCGGCTGGGCACCACCTGCGCCGGCGCCCGGCCGCGGAATCGAAGGAATCCGCGTCGGCACTTCGCGGGGCGTGACCAGCCGGCCCTCGCCCGCCGCAGCGGGCGCCGGTGCCGGGGCCTGGGCCCGGCCCGCGCCGCTAACGTCCAGGCCGGGCCAGAGCAGCGTGATGGTGGGCTGGTCGGGATTGCTGGCGACGGGCAGCCCGGGCAACCAGTTGCCGCCCAGCGGCCCGGCGACGAGCAGCACGAGCAGGAGCAGCAGGTGCAGGGCCAGGGCGCCGGCCACGGCGAGCGCGACGTGGCGTCGCTCGCGGTCCGGCCGGCTCGCGATGAGCAGCAGCTCGAGGACGGGCGACTCGGGGGCACCGGCGCCAGGCGGAGGCGCCGCGCTCACGGGCGGCGGGGTCAGTGGCGCGGTGATAGGCATTCGGTTCTGATAAACCGCGCCGCGGTGGTGAGTTCCGTGTCGCTCAGAGAAGCCGTGCCAGTCGCTGCGCCGCCTCGGCCAGGCGCTCGGCCGGCTGGGTCAGGGCGACGCGGAAGAAGCCTTCTCCACCGGCGCCCAGTGCCGAGCCGGGCATGAGCACGATGCCGGCCTCCACCAGCGCGCGGCGCACGAAGTCCTCGGAGGAGGCGCCGCCCGGGACGGGCAGCCACAGGTACATGGTGGCGCGGGGCACGGTCACGTCGTAGCCCGCCTCGCGCAGGGCGGCGGCGGCGGCGTCCCGGCGCACGCGGAAGCGCTCGATGTTCTGCGGCACCCAGTCGTCGTAGGAAGCGAGTGCGGCCTGCGCCGCCGCCTGCACCAGCAGCGAGGCACCCGCGTCCAGGAAGGTCTTGACCCGGGAGAGGGCCGCGATGAGCGCGGGCGCGCCCGCCGCCCAGCCGATGCGCCAGCCGGTCATGTTGTAGGTCTTGGACATGGAGTGGAACTCGATGGCGACCTCACGGGCGCCCTCGATCTCCAGGATGCTGGGCGGGCGGTAGCCGTCGAAGGCCAGCTCGCTGTAGGCATTGTCATAGACGAGCACGGTGTCGTGCTCGCGGCACCAGCGCACCACGTCGCGCAGGTACTCCCGCGGGGCGGTGGCGGTGGTGGGATTGTTCGGATAGTTGAGGTAGAGGATGCGGGCCCGCCGGGCGACGTCGCCCGGGATGTCCTCGAGCGGCACCAGGAAGTCGTTCTCCGGGCGCAGCGGCACCAGGTAGGGCACGCCGCCGGCGAAGACGGTGCCGCCCAGGTAGCACTGGTAGCCGGGATCGGGCACGATGGTGGTGTCGCCGGCATCGACGAAGGCGAAGGCCAGGTGCCCGACCCCCTCCTTGGAGCCGATGAGCGGCAGGACCTCGCTGAATGGGTCGACGGTCACCCCGAAGCGCCGGGCCATCCACGCGGCCACCTGCTCGCGGAAGGAAGGCAGCCCGAGCTGAAACGGGTAGCGGCTCATCTCGACGACGTCCACGCTCCGCTTCAGGGCGGCGACCGCGGCCGGCGGCGGCGCCAGGTCGGCGTCGCCCGCGCCCAGGTCGATGACGTCCACGCCATCCGCCTTCAGCCGGCGCTTGATCTCGGGGACATCGGCGAGAGGGTACTTGGGAAGCAGGGCGAAGCGTGCTGCGACTCGGGGCATGGATCCGTCCTCAGTGGTCGGTGACCGGATTCCTGACGCAGCCGAGGCGCTCGCCCGCGATCAGCTCCACTTCCACCACATCGCCCGCCCGCAGCGGCCCCACGCCCTCGGGAGTGCCCGTGGCGATGACATCGCCCTCCTCCAGCGTCATGATGTGCGAGATGTAGGAGACCAGGTGCGGGATGCCGAAGGCCATCTGGTCCGCCCGCCCCCGCTGCCGCTCCTGCCCGTTCACCCGGCAAACCACTTCCAGCGTGCGCCAGTCTATACCTGCAGCCGGGACGGTCGCACCGATGGGGCAGAAGGTGTCGAAGCCCTTGGCCCGCGTCCACTGGTTGTCCGCGCGCTGGAGGTCGCGCGCCGTGACGTCGTTCAAGGGCGCGTAGCCGGCGACGAAGCCGAGCGCATCCGCCTCGCTCACCTGCCGCGTGCGCCGGCCGATCACGACCGCGATCTCCCCCTCGTGCTCTACCTGCGCCGAGTCCGGCGGCAGGATGATGGGCGCGCCGTCCGCCACCACGGACGACGGCGGCTTCAGGAAGATGAGCGGCTTGTCGGGCAGCTCGTTGCCCAGCTCCCGGGCGTGCGCCACGTAGTTGCGACCCACGCACACGATCTTGCTCGGTCCTGGAATGGTGGCCTCCGTGCTCGGTCGCCAGTGATGGGACACCGATCAGCGCGCCATCCCCCCAAGATACCCGCCGGGGAACGGGACGGGCACCCCTCCGGCGCCGCGTGTCTATATAACGGCTCGCACCGCGCTCGCTCGCTGCCGCGTAGCGGATCGAGTCAACGGACCTGGACGTCCGTCGAGCCGTAGTACGCCGGGTAAGCCACGAGTCTCGCAGTCAACGTCGTGCTCCCCGGCGCGACACCCACAACGATCGCGGCCCGATTGCTGGCGCTAGCGACACGCGCTATCGAGGTGTCTCCCAGCTGCCAGGCGATGGACTGGTTGCCGGATGCTGGAACGAACGAGGCCAGCGCAAAGACGCTGTCCGCCATCCCCACGGTCAAGATGAGCGTCTGGCGGCTCACCACGACGCTGGGAGGGGGACAACAGGGCGTCACGACTTCCTTCCGTTCGCTGCACCCAGCGGTTGTGACAGCCAGCGAGAGGATCCATGGGACCAGACATCGCGAACGTTTCATTTGTAGAATTCGCCGACGCGCAGCTTCAGCTCCGCCCACGGTCCGCGCACGACCGGGGCGGGCGGCAGCGACTCCAGGAAGTAGCCGCCGTAGCTCTTCTCCAGCACGCGCCGGTCCAGCAGTACGATGGCACCCCGGTCGGTGCGCGAGCGGATCAGCCGGCCGAAGCCCTGCTTCAGCCGGAGCGCGGCGTGCGGCAGGAGGTAGTCGTAGAAGGAATTGCCGCCATCGCGCTCGATGGCCTCGATGCGCGCCGCCGTGAGCGGCTCGTTCGGCACCTTGAAGGGCAGCTTGGGCATTACCAGCGCGCGCAGCGGCTCGCCCGGCACGTCCACGCCCTCCCAGAACGAGGTGACGCCCAGCAGGATGGCGCGGCCGGACTCGACGAAGCGCTCCATCAGCCGCCCTCGGGGACCCTCGCCCTGGACGAAGAGCGGCCAGCGCGCGTCCAGGCCGCGGCGGCGCAGCTCGCCCGCGACGTTGCGCAACGCGCGATACGAGGTGAAGAGCACGAAGACGCCACCGTCCGCCGCGGCGGCGACGTCGCCCACCACCTGCGCCGTGGCGCGGTCGAACCCCAGCGCCTCGCCCGCAGGCGAGGGCAGGTCCGTGGGGATCGCCAGCAGCGTCTGGGTCTCGAAGTCGAAGGGCGACGGGTAGATCTCCTCGTGCACCTTGAGCCCGCCGCCCGTGAGGCCCACGCGGGAGCGGACGAAGCCGAAGCCCTCGCGCGTAGCCAGGGTGGCGGAGGTCAGGATCGCGGTCTCGACGCGGTCGAAGAGCGCATCGCGCAGCGCCTGCGACAGATCCACGGGCGCCGCACGCACGGCGATGTTGGGCTCGCGCGCGCCGGCGGCGAACGCCCCCGCGACCGGCGCGGCCATGCGCCGCTCGACCCAGCGGACCAGGGGGATGCCGTCGCCCTGGCCGCCGAAGGCCATGCGCAGGGCATCGGCGGCGCCCAGGATGCGCGAGCCGGCGGCCTGCAGCTCGAGCAGCCGCTCGTCCAGCGACTCGGCCCAGCGGCGGTCCAGCAGGATGCGGTCGCGCAGCGAGCCCAGCCCCCGGGCGACGGCGTCCAGCGCCGCAGTGGTGTTGTCCACGGCGGGATCGAGCGCCGCGACCGCATCCGGCTTCAGCCCATCGGCATCCGCCAGGCGCAGCACGCCGTCCTCGAGGGGGGCGGAGAGCGCGTCGAGACGCTCGAACAGCTCGGTGCAGGTCTCACGGCCGCGCTCGATGGCCGGGCGCAGAACGTCCTCGATCTGGCGCAGGGCATCCTGCTGCAGCAGGTCGTCCTTGCCCGCGCGCAGCCGCTCCTCCACCGCCGAGAGCAGGCCCTTCCCCCGGCGATCCAGCCGGGCGAGCAGCCGCAGCACGCCGCGGCGCGTCACGTTGGCACCCAGGTGCGAGGTGGCCGAGTCCTCCAGGTTGTGCGCCTCGTCCAGCACCACCCGCCGGTACGGCGGCAGCACCGCCGGCGCGGTGTAGTTGCCCTGGGTCCGGCGCACGGCCAGGTCGCTGAAGAGCAGGTGGTGATTGACGACGAGCACGTCCGCCGCGGCCGCGTCCCGCCGCGCCCGCTGGAAGAAGCACTGCTCGAAGGTGGGGCACTTCGCGCGCAGGCAAACGTCGCTCTCGCTCGCCACCTCGTCCCACAGCTCCGGCGCGGGAGTGATGGGCAGGTCCTGCAGCGAGCCATCCCGCGTGCTCTCGACCCAGGCGGCGATGGCGTCCAGCTCCCGCTGCTGCCCTTTCTCGAAGAGCAGGGGCGCGCTCTGGCGCGCGAGCTGCAACCGGCGCAGCGACACGTAGTTGCGTCGGCCCTTCACCAGCGCGAAGCGGAACGGCTCCCCCAGCGCCCGCCGCAGGAAGGGCAGGTCCTTCCCCACCAGCTGCTCCTGCAGGTTAATCGTGTTGGTGGATACGACCGTGCGCTCCTTGTTCTGTACCGCCCAGCGCACCGCCGGCAGCAGGTAGGCGATCGACTTCCCCGTCCCCGTCCCCGCCTCCACCAGCGCGATGCCGCCCTCGTTGTAGGCCGCGGCCACCGCCCGCGCGAAATCCCGCTGCATCGGCCGGTCCTCGAAGGCGGCATGCAGCCGCGCCACCGGCCCACCCGGCCCCAGCGCCGCGTCGATCGCCGCCTCGTCCAGCAGCTGGTACTCCCGGGCCGGCGCGGGCTCCAGCACGACATACAGCTCCCGTGCGTGGTTGTCCGTGATCGCCAGCCCCACGCCCATGCCGTGCAGCGACGCCGCGATCTCCAGGTCCGGGTCCGACGGGTCCAGCTCGCCCGAAGGGTGGTTGTGGATCACCAGCATCCCGGCCTCCGCCTCCTTCACGGCGGCCAGGACCCCGGTCCGGTGACCGCGTGCCACCGGCCGCGGGTCGTATACGTCCCCCTCCTCGCCCACGTACGCCAGGAAGCACACCTCGTTGCCACGCGCGCGCTTCACCTCCGCCCGGATGCGTTCGGCGGAGAGGGGTGTGAGATGGAGGACGGGGCTCAACTTCGGCTGCCTCGGCGTGTGGATGCGGGGGAAAGTACGAAGATAACCCGAAGGCGGGGCGCGTCCAAGCCAGAGCGGGACGGTGGGAGAGCGGGAGCGAATCGTCCTCGCCCAAGCCGCCGTTTCCCTTGGCCGGACCGCACGCGAAAGGAGCCCGGACGCCGAAAACGCCCGGGCTCCCGCTCTCCCGCTCTCCCGCTCCGCAGTCCAGCGCCCGGGCGCATCCCACGCCCGCGCCTTGCCAGCGCCTAGACCTTGAATGCCGCCACGAGCTCTTCCAGGCGGCCGGCGCTCTCGGTGAGGGTGTGGGAGGTGGCGGCGACCTCCTGGGCGGTGGCGGCCGTTTCCTCTGCGGCGGCGGCGGCCTCCTCGCTGGAGGCGGCCTGCGCTTCGGCCTGCTCGCCGGTGGACGCGAGCTGGAGCGCGAGCGCACGGGTGGCCCGGTCGGCGCTCTCGGCGGCGACGACGACGGCGATGGCGACCTCCTCGACTTCGGCGACGGCGGCCTCGATGGCGTCGAGGGCGCCGGCCGCGCCGCGGGAGACGGCGTCCACGTCGCCCAGGCCGGAGGCGCCGGCGCGGAACGCCTCGACGGCGGTGCCGACCTGGGTGCGCATGACGTCCACCACGTGGCGCACGTCGGCGGCGGCGCGGGCACTGTCGGCGGAGAGTCGGCCCACGTGCTCGGCCACCACGGCGAAGCCGGCGCCCTGCTCGCCCGCCCGCGCCGCCTCGATGGAGGCGTTCAGCGCGAGCAGCCGCGTCTGGCGGGCCACGTTGGCGATGGCGTCCACGAAGCCGGCCACCGACTCGGAGGCTTCGTTGAGGTGGCCGACTTCGCCGGCAGAGGTCCCGATGACGTCCTGTGCGCGATCGAGGGCGGCCAGCGCGTTTTCAATTCCGCCACGGGTCTTCTCTGCGGTGTTCCGGATGTCGGTGCCGACGGCCTGGGAGCGCGTGGCGACATGGGCGAGCATCTCCGCGACGCGGCCTACTTCCGCCAGCGCCGCCTGCGACGCCTCCACGTTGTGCCGCTGGCCTTCGGCCTCGTGGGCG
Organism: Gemmatimonadota bacterium; assembly: GCA_017881445.1. GTDB lineage: Bacteria > Gemmatimonadota > Gemmatimonadetes > Longimicrobiales > RSA9 > JADGQX01. Next base: position 25,231 of record JADGQX010000031.1, read on the forward strand.
ATCTCCGTCATGACGGCACTGATCTCACCCGTGGAGACGGCGGTCTGCTCGGAGGCCATGCCCAGGGCCGAGGCGGCCTCGGCCACGGCGCGGGCCTCGTCCTGGATCCGGCTGATCAGGCGCCGCAGCTGGATCACCATGTCGGCGAACGCCTTCGCCAGCAGCTGGTACTCGCGGTCGAAGTCGGAGGAGTCGATCTCCACGCGCAGGTCGCCGTCGGCGAGGCGACGCGCGCCGTCGGCCAGGGAGTCCAGCGGCCGGGTGATGCCGCGCCAGGTGCGCACGCCGGAGAAGAGGGCGACCAGCACCGCCAGCAGGAGCAGGATGCCGACGACCAGGCGCTGGCGGGCGAGGAGCGATGCGACGTGCTCGAGGGCGCCCACCGACGCTTGCCGCTGGGCGGCGGTGATCGTCGTGGACGCGGAGTAGAGGGTGTCGAGCACGGCGGTGGCAAAGGCTGCCTGGCGCGCGGCGGCGCCGGCGTCGCCAATGTCGCGGTACGCCTGGGCCACGGCGAGCCTCACCTCCGCGCGAGCCTGGATCGCGCCCAGGCTCTCGATCTGCGAGCGCTGACGCGTATCGAGGCCGTGGTCCCCCAGGACGGCGCGCCGCAGCGAATCGGCGGCGTTGCTGAGGCTGTCCAGCCGGGCACCCTGTTCCTGGCGGCCGGTGACGAGCCCCTGCAGGCCGAGGACGGCGTAGCGCTGCGATGCATCCTGGCTCTCCAGCAGCCGGCCCGTGGTGGCGCTGACCCGCGCGCTGGTGCCCACCTCGCGGCCTACGATTCCAAGCACCACGAGGAAGAGGATGCCGGAGGCGATCAGCATGAGCACGGTCAGGCCGAGCCCCATGGCCAGGCGATACCGGATCGTAGGCGCGCGGCCGTTCACGGCTTCACCTCCGTAATGAACACAGGCTTGCCCGCAGCCTCGCCCCCCTCCGTTCTGCTGCCGCTGGACATGGCGGCCGCGACCCTGATGTAGACGGCGTCGCCCGCGGCGCCGCCAGCCGTGCCACTCCCGCCGCAGGCCTGGCCGCCCATCACGCCTTCGCCTGCCAGAAGCGCATCCGCCGCGAGCGCCACCGCACCGCGGATCGAGCTCACTGATTGACCTCCCGAATCCACACCCGCTTGCCCATGGCCGTGCGATCGTCGCTGAAGCGGATCTCCCCCGTGATCCCGGGCATGGGCGGGTTGCCGTTGCCCACGAGCGCGATCCAGTCGCGCACCTTCTTGCGGTCGGCGCCCACAGCCCTGACCGCGGAGCCGATGAGGGTCGCGGCCTCGAAGGAGAATGCGTCCCGGCCGTCCGGCGGTGCGCCGAAGCGCTGGCGGAACGTGCGGACGAACCACGCCTCCTCGCCCGCGCCCTGCTCGTTCGGGACGTAGAACGTGAGATAGCGCACGCCGCGCAGTGCCGGACCCACGACCGGGTCCCGCGCGAGGTAAGATGCGTCGTCGTGCACGATGAGGCGCGCCTGCACCCCCGCCTCCCGCAGCGCCCGCACGATCTCGGGCGATTCGCCCGCCGCGCCGGCCATGACCACGGTAGGCGCGCCGCGCTGGCGGATGCGCGCCGCGTAAGCGCCGTATTCGGTCATGCCGACGATGTAGGGGTCGTTCTCGACTACCGTCCCGCCGGCGGCCCGCACCCTCGCGCCCAGGGCCCCTCGGAAGCCACGCCCCATGAGGTCGTTGCGGTAGAGGAGCGCCACCCGGCGATCCGTGGCGGAGTCCGCCAGGAACTGCGCGATGGCGCCGGCCCGATCGATGTCCGTGGGGCAGACGCGGAAGATCCAGGGGCTGACCCGCGTCAGTCCGGGGTTCGTCGCCGTGGGGGTGATGGCCACCAGCGCCCGGCGGCCGTTGCCCTCGAAATCGCTGTAGACGGGAGCCGCCTCCAGCGTCTCACCGCTCTTCTCGTGGCCCACCACGCCGATGACGGCGGGGTCGTCGCGGAAGAACGCTGCCACGGCCACCTGGCTCGGCTGCTCCGCCGGGGCCATGCGCAGGGCGAAGGGCGGCTGCCCGGCCGGCCGGCCGGCGTTCAGGCGCTCGATGGCGAGCTGGACGCCGCGCACGGACGGGCCGGTGCGCGAGGTGGGCGAGGTCGCCACACCGATGTAGACCGAGTCGCCGGGCGCACCGCCTGTGCGCCCCGCGCCGCCGCACGCGGCGGCACCCATCCCCAGCCCGAGCGCCAGCGCGTGCGGAACACGCCGGCACACGGATGCGCGAACGGGCCCGGGGTGAACCGTTCCGAATCGTTCCATCAGCGGCCGATCTGAGTGTTGGTGTGCCTGTTTTCCACGGCGTGCCAGGCGCAGGAACGTGCGCTCGCCACCGCGGCCGGGGAGACGCGGCCCTCCGGCAATGAAGCAGGAAGTGCCGAGCGCCCCAAAAATAAGCCGCACCATGCAGGTAGGGCAATGAGTGCGTGGATGCGGGACGTGGAGGCGGGGACGTGGGCGGCGCCCGCAGCGATGCCCGAAGCGGCGTCGCCAATGCTCCCGAGACCCAGGCCCGCGCCCTGGCCGTCCGGGCTATGTCCCCGCGTTCTTCCTCCGCCGGTGTGACGTCCCGCGCCCCTCCTTTCTGTCTGCGGGAACTGTTGGGAGGCCACCGGCGGGTGCGTCGGCGCGGGGCGGCCCTCAGGCGACGCAG
>JADGQX010000149.1 GCA_017881445.1 Gemmatimonadota bacterium
CGAAGAACGGCCGAAGACACGATCCATCGCTACCCGCGGCAATCCGGGCATCCGAGGCGGTGTTTTTGTTCAAATTCAAAAACTCCCCGCGGGTACGCGTGGATGGAGAGCGCCCGTTCCTGCGGCCCGCCGGGCGATGGCTTCGGCGTTTCGCCCCTTCGTGTGAGATGAGCGTTGGAGCGCCCCGGTCGCCGGAGGAGTCGCGGATTGGGCGTCGAGCATCATGCGCGCGATCAGTCCGGCCCAGATGTAGACCTGGTGGTGTCCGGCCCATTCCGCGTCCGGGCCGTACATCTCCCAGAACACGTGGTTCTGCCGCAGCTGGGCGATCATGCCGTCCGCCACGCGCTCCGTCAGCTGGCGGGCGAGGTCTCGCCGGCCGTAGCGCAGCAGCCCGCGCTCGACCAGGTAGTTCCACTCGACCCAGACGGGGCCGTTCCAGTAGCCGGCGGGATTGTAGTAGGGATCGTCGGCGGCGAGCGAGGGCACACCGTGGGCGCGCCAGAAGCGCGCCGGATCGGTGAGCGTGACGATCAGGCGCCGGGCCCTTGCGGCCGAGGCCGTCCCGGCCCAGAGCGGCAGGAAGCCGATGATCTCGCGGCGCTCGAGGTCGTCATGCCCCCGGGACGAGAAGCGGTGGGTCTTCAGCTCCACGTGGTAGTAGAAGTCGGTGGAGTCGTCCCAGAAGGTGCGCTCGATGCGCTCGCGCAGCGCGGTGGCCTTCGCGCCCCACGCGGCCGCCTCGCCCGGCCGCCCGAGCGCCGTGGCCATGGAATCGAGCGACTCCGCCTCGACCACCATCATGGCGTTCAGGTCCAGCGCCTCGAAGTTGGAGGGCCAGCCGACCTGGTCCCAGACGGCGACGTCGCCATCGCGGACCGACTCCAGCACGGCGGCGCCGCCCCACTCGTACAGCCCATCGCCGTCGGCATCGCGGTGGGCGGCGATCCAGTCGTAGAAGCGGGCGCCGGAGGCGTACATGTCCCGCAGGAAGGTGGGGTCCCGGGTGCTGCGGTAGATCTCCCAGCTCTCCCAGGCGTACCAGGGCGCCGACGTGGTGAGCTGGCCCTGGTAGGGGATCGTCTCCTCCAGGTAGGGCCCCACGCGGTAGGGGATGTAGCCGTCCGCGTGCTGGCGCTCGGCGAAGATGCGCTGGGAGGCCATGGCGCCCGCCGGGTCCATCAGGACGTACGCCAGCATGCTCAGGCTCTCGTGGAACACCTGGCCACCGTGTCCCCAGCCCCACTGCGGCTCGCGGGAGAAGACGTAGTACGGGTGCCGGGCCGCACCTTCCGGGGGCAGCAGCACCTGGCGCAGCAGGGTGAAAGCGCCCCAATACAGGAGCTGGCGGTCAGGATCGGCGGTGGGCGGCGCCGGTATGCGACGGTACAGCCGCTCGTCCGCGCGGATGAACGGCTCCAGCGGCGCCGTCAGCATCCGGCGGGCGTCCGCCAGCGCCGGCTCCAGGCTCGAGTCGGCGGGAGCGACCGCGCGGGCCATGCGCCAGCGGGCTCTGGCGCCCGTGGCAAGGTCGAAAACCTTGTCGGCGACGAGGGCGCGGGCGCCGTCGCGGGCGAGCGCGGTGTCACCGGGCGCGGCCAGCGACGTGTCGGCGCGACTCGCCAGCCGATCCGGGGGGCCAGCGAAGACGAGGGCATCCTGCACGTCGGCGACGTGGGGCACCTGGTGCTCGATGGTCCAGCCGTCGGCGGGCTCGTGGTGGCGGAAGCGGACGGCGCCGCGGGCGCGGTCGAGCGCCACGGCCGCGAACGGATCCCGCCGGGTCACCAGCCAGGCGCGGGCCGTCAGCCGGGCGCGCCCGAGGCGCGCACTGGTGATGACCAGCTCCTGCACGGCCACGCGCGAGCTGTAGACCAGGAACGTGGCCTCGACCCGGATGCCCGGGAACGGTTCGAAGGCGTAGCGAACGACGTCGCCGTAGGAGACCGTGATCACGGGAGCCGCGGCGAAGTCCCGCACGGCCCGGACCTCGCGGCCGTCCAGCACGAAGCCGATGCCCCAGTCGCCGGCCGCGTCCGTGGTGTACGCGAGCGGCCGGGCGGGGTCGTGAAAGCGCAGGTGGTAGCCCTCATCGAGCAGGAAGCTGGATCGCTCCAGCGCGGCGGCGTACGTGGTGTAGACGGGCGAGCTTGCCGTGGCGTGCAGGTGCGAGAGGAAAGGCGCGCGCTGCGCCCCCGCCCCCCCGCCCGGGAACGCGGCGGCGCAGGCGAGCAGCGCCAGCAGAGGCCCGCGCACGCGGGACCTCAGCGCCCGCCCCTCGCGCCCGCCGGCTCGACGAGGAACATGAGCACGCTGTGCCCCGAGAGGCCGGCGTGCAACTCGGCCGCCGCCGTCACGGGCTCGGACGCATGCGTCCAGAGCTCGCGCGCGACGTAGCCTCCGCTGCGCCGCGGCAATCCCAGCTCCTGCATCGTGACCCCGATTTGGCCCCCGTCGCCGCGGCTCAGCAGCACCACCGCGCGGCCGCCATCCTTCATCGGCTTGCTCCAGACCTCCAGATCGCCCTCGCGCTTCAGCCGCGAGCCCTGCCGGCCACCCCAGTCCTGGTCCACCGCGATGACGTCGCGGTTGGTCAGGATGGCGCGAGTGGCGGGGCTCATGGAGCGCAGGTCGTTGCCGGCGATGAGGGGGGCGTTCAGCAGCGCCCAGAGAGAGAAGTGGGCGCGGTACTCGGTGTCGCTCATGCCGCCGTTGCCCACCTCCAGCATGTCGGGATCATTCCAGCCGTTGGGACCGGCGAAGCGGGCGATGCTGTCCTGGCGGTCGAGGATCTTCAGCACCGACGGCCATTTGTCCTCGATGTCGCCCGTGGTGCGCCAGAGGTTGCCAGCCACCTCCCGGCCCCAGTGCCAGGGGTGGTTCTCGCCCCACTCGCACAGGCTGAAGACCATGGGCCGGTTGGTGGCGCGCAGCGCCAGTCCCATGGCGCGGTAGCGCGCCAGCGCCGGGCGCTTCTCGTTGTTGCAGTTGTCGTACTTGAGGTAGTCCACGCCCCAGGCGGCGAAGGTCGTGGCGTCGGCCGTCTCGTGGTCGAGGCTGGCCGGGAAGTTCTGGCAGGTGGCCGTTCCCGCCGAGGAGTAGATCCCCAGCTTCAGCCCCTTCGAGTGGACGTAGTCCGCCAGCGCCTTGATGCCGTGGGGGAAGCGGACGGGGTCGGGCTGCAGGTTGCCCGCGGCATCGCGCGCCTTCGCCATCCAGCAATCGTCGATGTTCACGTAGCGGTAGCCGGCTGCCTTCATGCCGTGGGCGACCATGGCGTCCGCGGTCTCGCGGATCAGGGCCTCGTCGATCTGGCAGCCGAACTTGTTCCAGCTGTTCCAGCCCATGGGCGGAGTCGGGGCCATGGGCCGCACGGCCAGGGGCGGGCCATGGGCGCCGGGAGCGTTCTGGGCGACGGCGGGCGCCGCCAGGGCCAGGAGCAGCAGGAGGGCGAGCGGAGAGCGGCGCGGTCGCGACATGGCAGCGTCCATCCGGGAGAGGGAGTGCGGCGCGCGGGGCGCCGGGGCGCCGGGGCGCCGGGGCGCCGGGCGCGAACCGCACGAATGTACAATGCCGGATGCAATCGCGCCGCCGCCGGCGGGACCGGCGACGGCGCGACGAAGCTGGCCCGCGCCTAGACGTGGACCAGGTCGGCCGTCACCTCGGCGACGCCGAACTTCTTCCGGATATCGACGGTGCGCCGGAACACCTCCCGCATGAGCGCCTCATCGGCGGCGCCGAACTCGACGCCGCGACGAGAGGTGACGGTGCGGGCGACGGCAATGCACTTGTCGACGTCGTAGGGGACGAGCCCTCCGGCGCCGCCCCAGGAGAAGCTCGGAACAGTCTTGGGCGGCAGGCCTCCACCGAAGATGTTGCAGCACGCGCCGACCACCGTACCGGTATTGAAGTTCGTTCCGATCCCGCTCTTGGAGTGGTCGGCCATGAAAAGGCCCACAAACAGGCCACCCGTGTCCACCAGATCGCCCTCGAGCCCGACACGGACCTTGCCGTAGTTGTTCTTCAGGTCGCTGTTGTTCGTGCTCGCGCCCAGGTTGCACCACTCCGCCACGTACGAGTGACCGAGGAATCCATCGTGCTGCTTGTTGGAGTAGCCGTGGATGATGGAGCCCTCGACCTCGCCCCCGACCTTGCACACGGGGCCGATCGTGGTGGAGGAGTAAATCTTGGCGTGCACCTTGATCACGCTGCCGTCGCCCACGGCGGCGGGCCCCTCGATCACCGCGCCCGGCATGACCGTGACATCCCGGCCGATGTAGATCGGGCCCCCGCGGCCGTCCAGCACCGCGGTCGCCTGGATGCTGCTGCCGGCACCGACCCGGATGCACTCGGAATGGATGAGCTGGGCGCCCGGATCCACCGTTCCGTGGTGGAAATCGCCGACCTCCTTGGCGACGAGCTTCCAGAAGTCGCGGGTGAGTGCCCGGGCGTTCTGCTCGACCAGGTCCCAGGGCCAGTGAACGAGGTGCGCGGAGACAGGCTCCGCCGGGAGCAGCTCGGCCAGATCGGCCAGGACGTTTGTGGAGGGTGCGTGCCGGATCCGGTCCAGCATCGCGGGCGAGAGGCGCGCCGCCACCGGCTCACCCTCGCTGGTGAAGATGACGTCCGCCGGGCCTTCCACCGGGATCTGCCGCGGTAGCTCCGGGTCGGCGACCAGGCGTCCGTCCAGGAGCAGGGCCGGGCCGGCAGGCCATTCGTTCACCGGAATCCCCGGCGACCGGCGTCGCACGACGTCCGCCAGGTAGTCGCGGCAGTGGAGGGATATGTCCACGGCCCCGTAGTAGACCTGCATCTTCTCGCGCAGCGTGAGGATGCCGCAACGCAGATCGAAGACGGGTCGGAAGTGCGTCAGAGGGCGGAACTGGCCCTCGGACGCGCCCTCAACTATGCATAGCTGGTTGCCCATTGGGCCTCCCCGTGAGCTCTTCGAGCATGTCCGGTGAAAGCTTCGATGCTGCGGTCTCGTCCACGATGAAATACGCCTTGCGATGCATCTGCACGATGGAAGCGGGCATCATCGCGGTGATCGGACCCTCCACCGACGCCTTCACCGCATCCGCCTTCTTCTCGCCGTTGGCCAGGATGATCAGCTCCCCGGCCTCCATGATCGTGCCGATCCCCATGGTGATGGCGAGGTGGGGGACCTCTTCCTTGTTCGCGAAGAAGCGCGCATTGTCCCGGATCGTCCGCTCGGTGAGCGTCTTGATGCGCGTGCGCGATCCCAGCGACGAGCCCGGCTCGTTGAACGCGATGTGCCCGTTCGAGCCGATCCCCAGGATCTGCAGGTCGATGCCGCCCGCCTGACGGATCCGCTCCTCGTACCACTCGCAGATCGCTTCCACATCCGGCGCCATCCCCATGGGGACGTGCACCCGCGACGGGTTCAGGTTGATGTGGTCGAACAGCGCTTCCTTCATGAAGTAGTGGTAGCTCTGGTCGTGCGACGGGGGCAGTCCCACGTACTCGTCGAGGTTGAAGGTCGTCACCTTCGAGAAATCCAGTCCCTCCTCGATGTGCATGCGGATCAGCTCCCGATACATGCCCAGCGGCGTACTCCCCGTCGCCAGGCCCAGTACCATGTCGGGCTTCCGCCGCAGCCGCTCGGCTACGATGTTGGCCGCTTCGCGGCTCATGTCCTCGTAGGTCGAGCGCAGCATTACGAGCATGGAACACCTCCGTGAGGTTGGAGTCCGCCGGCGCCCGCGGCCACAGCCGTTCCGTTCGCCGGCATTCCGGGGGGATGCCCCCCGCTGCGCGCTCCGCCACGGGCGCCGGCGGATGCCTCCGCCGGGGACCATGGCCGAACGCAGGTACGGGCCGGCCCCCTCGTTGGGGCCGGCCCGCGTCGATCTGGCTGTACGTCTCGAGATCTATCGGAGGCAGGAAAGTCGGGAAGGCACGCACGAGTCAAACCCGGGGCGCCGCCGCCGGGGCACATCGACGTGCCCGGCATCGGCTCGACAGGTGTTGTCCGCTTCGCTTGCTCTTCCGCGCCGCTCGTGCGGATAGCTGCAACGCCCGCGGCGGCCGGAAGAACTCCGGCAGCGCCCAATCGGACCTGCTCAGCGACCGTTCACGTTGAAAGGCGGAAACCTCGTAGATGGCAAGCTCGCGGCCAGCCGCGGCGGCCGGCCGCGGGCGCGGGGCTAAGGCGGCACCGGACAAACACATGACGTGATGAGAGTCCTACACACCGCCGGCGCGCCGGGGCCGGCGACGGGAAAAAAAGCCCGATTGCCCCATTGCCGGCGCGGGCACATCCGCCCGATCGGCCCTGCGCGCCAGCGCCCAAGCGCACGGCGGGCCCGCGGGCGGACTGTAGTCACTTGCCTTACAAATTATCCTCCCTGCCCCGACGTGCGCAGGCGGGCGGAATAAATCATCATATCAAGGTGCGCAATTAGCGACACCAGGGGATCGACGCGGCCAACGGAGGGAGCCATGACGAAGCGGAGTGCCAGGCGGATGACCTGGGTGGGTGCCGGGGTGCTGGCCGCCGGCGCGTTCGCGGGAGCGGTGCTTTCGATGGGGGCGACGCGGGCGCACGAGCGCGTGCCGGTGCGGGAGCCGGAGCGGGTGCGGGGAGTGGAGGTGGCGCGACTGACGGCGGCACCGGCGGTGCCGGCGCCGATCACCCGGGACTACGCTACGAAGGTGGTGGTGAACCTGGAGGTGGTGGAGAAGGAGATGGAGCTGGCGCCGGGGGTGAGGTACAACTTCTGGACGTTCGGTGGCACGGTGCCGGGGTCGTTCATCCGGGTGCGGCAGGGCGACCAGGTGGAGATCCATCTGACGAACGACATGCACGACCAGATGCCGCACAACATCGACATCCACGCGGTGTCGGGGCCGGGCGGGGGCGCGAAGGTGTCGATGACCATGCCGGGGCAGACGTCGGCATTCACCTGGTCGGCGGAGCATCCCGGGCTGTACGTGTACCACTGCGCGACGGCGCCGGTGGGGGTGCACATGGCCAATGGCATGTACGGCCTGCTGTTGGTGGAGCCGAAGGAAGGGCTGCCGGCGGTGGACCACGAGTTCTACGTGATGCAGGGCGAGTTCTACACGAAGGGGAAGAACGGCGAGCCGGGGCTGCAGGCCTTCGACTACCAGAAGGCGCTGGACGAGCGGCCGGAGTATGTGGTGTTCAACGGGGCGGTGGGCTCGCTGACCGGGGAAAAGGCGCTGCAGTCGAAGGTGGGGGAGAGCGTCCGCATCTTCATGGGCAACGGGGGTCCCAACCTGGTGTCGTCGTTCCACGTGATCGGGACGGTGCTGGACAACGTGTACCCGGAGGGCGGCAGCGTGGAAGAGCACGATGTGCAGACGACGCTGATCCCGGCCGGGGGCGCGGCCATCGTGGAGTTCAGGCCGCAGGTGCCCGGGGACTACGTGCTGGTGGACCACTCGATCTTCCGGGCCTTCAGCAAGGGCGCGCTGGGGATGCTGCACGTGACCGGAACGGACAACCCGCTGGTCTACCACGGTGGCGCCACCCCGGCAGCCGGCAAGTAGCGATGACTCGCCCGGGGAGGGTCCGTCGCTTTGGAACCGCCGCCCTGCTGGGGGTGGTGGCGGCGATGGCGCTCGGGAGAGACAGCGAGGCCCAGGAGGCTCTCGGGGCCCTTGCCGCGAGGATCGCGGCGCGGAAGGCGATGGTGCGGATTCCGGCGGGAAGCTACCTGCCGCTCTACACGGCCGGCGGTCGGACCGACCTGCGGGTGGGGGTGGGCGCCTTCGCGCTGGATGCGCGGCCGGTGACCCGGGGCGAGTATGCGGCCTTCGAGGCGCTGCACCCGGAGTGGCGGCGCAGCCGGCTCGCGGGCTCGCGCGCGGGTGCGGGCTACCTGGCGGGCTGGCGCGGCGACCTGGATTTCGGCGGCGCCGCCGACGCTGCGCGACCGGTGACCGAGGTGCCGCTGGCGGCGGCGCAGGCGTACTGCTCGGCGGAGGGCAAGCGCCTGCCGACGACGGACGAGTGGGAGTACGTGGCCGCGGCCAGCCCGGAGCGGCGGGACGCGTCCGGCGATGCGGCATTCAAGCAGCGGCTGCTGGAGCTGTACACGCGGCCGCGGCCGGCCCAGCCAGCGCCGGTAGGGTCGATCTTCCGCAACGCCTTCGGCGTGTGGGACCTGCACGGGCTGGTGTGGGAGTGGACGGTCCAGGCGGCGCAGAACGATCACGCCGCCCGGCACGCCAAGGCGCACGGGGCGGGGGCGACGAAGCACGACATGGGCTGCGCGGGCAGCGCCGCGGGCGCGAGCGACACGCGCAGCTACGCCGCGTTCCTGCGCTACGCGTTCCGGGAGGGGCTCACGCCGGGCAGCACCACCTCGTCGTTAGGCTTCCGCTGCGCGAGATAGGCGCTGGACATCGCTCCGAAGCTCGGGCTCACGCAGAGGCGCTGAGCACGCAGAGCGGCACCCGTTGCCCCGCCAGGCACACGGCGGCAGCCGACGTCTTTTCATGGGGTTACATCATGCCCGGCTCGCGGCGGGATGGCCGCGTCCCAAGTTCGGCAACCGTGACGTTCCCGGTTGCCCGAGGATAAGCGCGCCTTCCTGAGTTGCCATCTCCGCGTGCTTGGCGGCTCTGCGTGAGCCGCTGTTGAAGTGCGCCCGGCCGGGGGAAACCGACCGGGCGGGTGTGTTTTCGCCTACTTCGGGCCGGCGCCGGGCTCCAGCGTGACGCGCTCGCCCCAGGCGGGGACGGTGGCGTGCCAGCCGAGTTCGTGCTCGATGCGGTCGCGCAGGGCGGCGGCGGGTCCGGGCTCGCCGTGGGTGACGAAGGTCTGGCGCGGCGGTCGCTGGAAGTGCTTCAGCCAGCCGAGGATCTCGTCGGCGTCCGCGTGGGCGGAGAGCCCGTGCAGGGTCACGACCTCGGCGCGCACGGGGACGTCGGCGCCATGGATGCGGATGTGGTCGCGCCCGTTCATCATGTCGGCACCGCGGGTGCCGACGGCCTGATGGCCAACCAGCAGGATGGTGTTGCGGGGATCGGGCGCGAATCGCTCCAGGTGGAAGAGGATGCGCCCGCCCGTGGCCATGCCGCTGGCGGAGATGATGATCATGGGCCCGCGGCGGCGATCGATCTCCTTGGAGTCGTCGGAGCTGCTGGTCATGGTGGCGGTTGCGCGCAGGGTGACGCACTGCGCGGGGCTCAGCCGGTGCTCTTCCGGGTGGCGGATGAAGATGTCCGTGGCCTCGATGGCCATGGGGCTGTCGAGGAAGACGGGCAGCGCCGGGATGGCGCCGCGGTCGCGCAGGGCGTTCAGGTGCCAGAGGAGGACCTGGGCCCGGGCCACGGCGAAGGAGGGGATGACCACGACCCCGCCGCGATGGGCGGTGCGGTTGATGGCGTCGGCGAGCGCGGTCTGGGTGTTCTCGGCCTCGTGCAGGCGGTCGCCGTAGGTGGACTCGACCACCAGGTAGTCGGCCTCGGCGACGGGCTCGGGCGGCAGCAGCACGGGATCGGCGGCGCGGCCGAGGTCGCCACTGAACACGATGGTGGCGCCGTCGCCCCGCAGCGCCGCCGTCGCCGAGCCCAGGATGTGGCCGGCGCGGCGGAAGGTGAACTCGATGCCGCCGACGGTGCTGGGACGGTGCACCGGCACGGTGACGAGCTGCTCCAGGGCGACTTCGGCATCGGCGCGGGTGTAGAGCGGCAGCGCGGGGCTGTGCTTGGAGTACCCGTGTTTGTTGGCGCGCTCGGCCTCCTCCTCCTGCAGGTGCCCGCTGTCGGGCAGCAGGATGCGGCAGAGGTCGGCGGTCGCCGGGGTGCAGAAGATCGGCCCCTCGAAGCCGCTGGCGACCAGGAGGGGCAGGTAGCCGCTATGGTCGAGATGGGCGTGCGTGAGCACGACGGCGGCAAGCTCCGAGGCGGGCAACGGGAATGGGCGCCGGTTCTCCAGGCGAAGGTCCTTCAGCCCCTGGAACAGCCCGCAGTCGACGAGGATCTTCTCCCGTCCGGACGTGAGCAGATACCGGGAGCCGGTGACCGTGCCCGTGGCGCCGAGGAAGGTGAGCTCCATCGCTCCTGCCTTTCATTCTTCCGGTGGAAGCAGGGTGAAACCGGAAACGCACGCGTCGCCTCCGAAAAAAGGCGGGCGCCGCAAGGATAACCCTCGCGACGCCCGCCCGGACAGGGCCCTGCGACCGGCGTGCTACTGGCCGCGCGGATGCGCGGTGCGTCCCGTGTCACTGCCGCCCGAGGGGCGGGCCGTACCGCCGCCGGAGCCGCTGCCGCCCGAGGTGGACGTGCCGCTGCCTTTGGGGTTGGACGAGCCGCTGCCGGAGCCGCTCTTGGGCTTGGCCGTGCCCCGCGTGCTGGTGCCAGCGGGGCGCTCGTAGCCGCCGCCCTTCACCACCCGTCCGCCGGTGGAGCCGTTGCCGCGGGAAACGATCACGCCGCCGGGATAGTAGCCGCCGTAGCCGCCGTAGCCGCCGTAGCCGCCGTAGCCGCCGTAGCCGCCGTAGCCGCCGTAGCACGGATCAGAGTAGCCGCCGTAGGGATAGGCGCCGTAGCCGTAGCCGCCGTAGCCGCTGTAGCCGTAGCCCACGGGATAGGAGAAGAGCCAGCCGGGATAGCCCCAGCCGCCGCCGTAGTAGCGGTCGTAGCAGGGATAGCCGCCGCCCCAGCCGCCGCCGCGCGGCTGCCGGCCGCTGCCGCCGCCCGACTCATCGCCGCGCAGCGCGACGCGGGTGGCACCGCGGTCGATGTTGAAGAAGTCGGGGTAGCTGAGCGCGACCATGAGGTCGATGACGTCCGCGGGGACGCGGGCGTCGGCCAGGTGGCGCACGGCGCCGGCGTCGAGGTGATAGCCGTTGCCGCGCTCGTAGACGAGGGCCTGCAGGACCTCCGCGTCGACGCGGCCGGAGGCCTCGACGACGTCGCTGGCGACGAGCGGCCCGGACGCGGCGGTGCGCGACGTCAGGATGGCCAGGTCCTCGCCCTGCGGCATCAGGCCGGTGGCCGCGGCCGCCCCGGGCGACATGGCCCGGAAGCGCTGGACGCGTACGCCGCGCGCGGCGCCGGCGACTCCGGCCGCGTCGATGTCCACCCAGT
>JADGQX010000150.1 GCA_017881445.1 Gemmatimonadota bacterium
CACGCCGATGAGCGGGCGCTCGAAGTCGTCGTCCGTGAGCCCCACGGCCCGCAGCATGGCCCGCGCCGGCGCCCGGTCGTAGCCGGCCGTGATGGTGCGGCTGGGAAAGGGCGGGCGTTCCGTCTTGGTCTCAGCAGAAGTCGAGCTCACGAGAATGCGCTCCTCGAGCATGTTGGACTGACGGCTGACGACAAGGGCGACCCGAGACTCATCTCACGCGAAGAACACAAAGGGCCGAAGTCGTTCTACGCGGTGAATCCCCGGCACACCGGGCGCCCGAGACGACGGTTCTGTTGGTTTTCAAAAACAACAACAACAACATCCATCGGCTGCGGCAAGCGTGGCGGCATCCCGGCGACCTGCGGCGTCCATGCCGGATGGCTTCGGCACTTCGGCCCTTTGTGTGAGATGAGCGCCGGGCCGCCCGGGTCGCCGGCGGTACGCCGCTAGGCGCCTCCGGCGCCCGGAAGGACTTCCTTCGGGTCCAGGAACGGCATCATGCGCCGGAGCGCGCGCCCTACCTTCTCGATCGGGTGCTCGGCCTCGGCGGCGCGGCGGCGCAGGAACTCGGCGCGGCCGCCGCGGCTCTCGGCGATCCAGCGCCGGGCGAATTCGCCGCTGCGGATCTCGGCCAGCAGCGCCTTCATGGCCGCGCGGCTCTGCTCGTTCACGACCCTGGCGCCGGCCGTGTAGTCGCCGTACTCCGCCGTGTCGGACACGGAGTAGCGCATGTAGCCCAGGCCGCCCTGGTACATGAGGTCCACGATCAGCTTCAGCTCGTGCAGGCACTCGAAATAGGCCACCTCCGGCTGGTAGCCGGCATCGACCAGCGTCTCGAAGCCCGCCTTGACCAGCTCGCTGACCCCGCCGCACAGGACCGCCTGCTCGCCGAAGAGGTCGGTCTCGGTCTCTTCCGCGAACGTCGTCTGCAGCACGCCGGCGCGGGTGGAGCCAATGCCGCGGGCATAGGCCAGGGCGTCCTGCAGCGCGTGCCCGGAGGCGTCCTGCTGCACCGCGACCAGCGAGGGGACGCCGCCGCCCGCCACGAACACCTCCCGCACCCGGTGCCCCGGGGCCTTGGGCGCGACCATGCTCACGTCCACGCCGGCGGGCGCGGCGATCTGGCCGAAGTGCACGTTGAAGCCGTGGGCGAACATGAGCGTCTTGCCCGGGCGCAGCTGCGGCGCCACGTCCGCGTGGAAGACGTCCGCCTGCGCCGTGTCGGGCACGAGCAGCATGACGATGTCGGCCTCGGCGCAGGCGTCGGCCACGTCCAGCACGCGCAGTCCGGCCTGCGCGGCCTTCTCGCGGCTGCGCGACGCGGCCGGCAGGCCCACGCGCACGTCCAGGCCGCTGTCGCGCAGGTTGAGGGCGTGGGCATGGCCCTGGCTGCCGTAGCCGACGATGGCAATGGCGCGGCCGGCGAGCCGGCCGAGGTCGGCGTCCTTGTCGTAGAAGAGGTGGGGCATGAGGATTCTCCTCGGTTGGGGCTGAGTCGGCGCTCGCTACACTGCGAGCGGGTTCGGCTCGAAGTCGAGCTCGGATTCCTCGGCCGCCGTGAGCGTGGCCGTCCGCTCGCGGTGGACCGGGCAGACCATGGCGATCTGGCCGGTGCGGGCCACCTCCTTCAGGCCGAAGGGGCGCACCAGGTCGGTGAAGCGGTCGAGCGTGGCCGGCGTCGTGGTCAGCTCGATGACCAGGCTGTGGCTGCCGGCGTCCAGGATGCGCGCGTGGAAGATGGTGCAGAGCGCGACGATGTCCGCGCGGCTGGCCGATGGCGCATGCACCTTGAGCAGCGCGGTCTCGCGCTGCAGCGTGCGCTCGTCCGTGAGGTCGCAGACCTTGATCACGTCGATCAGGCGATAGAGCTGCTTCGCTACCTGCTCCACGTGCTCGGCGTCGACCACCACCGTCATGCGGGCGATGCCGGGCGTCTCCGAGGGACCCACGGCGATGCTGTGGATGTTGAACCCTCGGCGGCGGAACAGGCTGACGGCACGGTTCAGCGCGCCGGGGTGGTCCTGTATCAGGGCCGCAATGGTGCTCCTCATTCCGCTACTCCTTCCGTCATCATCTCGCCGATGCTGCGCCCCTGCGGCACGATCGGGAATACATTGGCCTCGCGCTCGACCTGGAAATCGATCACCACGCAACCGTCGTGGTCCCAGGCCGCCGTGATGGCACCGGCCACCTCCGCCGGATCGGTCACACGCATGCCGCGATGGCCGTACGCCTCGGCCAGCAGGGCGAAGTCGGGCCCGGTGAGCGGGGTCCCGCTGTAGCGCCGCTGCTCGAACAGCTCCTGCCACTGCCGCACCATGCCCAGGTAGCCATTGTCGATGATGGCGATCTTCACGTTGCGGATGCCCTCCTGCCGCATGGTCGCCAGCTCCTGGTTGGTCATCTGGAAGCCGCCATCGCCGCAGATGACCCAGATGGTCTCGTCCGGACAGGCGATGGCCGCGCCCAGGGCGGCCGGCACGCTGAAGCCCATCGTGCCCGCGCCGCCGCTGGTGATGTGCGTGCCCGGGTCCCGCCACTCGATCAGCTGGGCCGCCCACATCTGGTGCTGGCCCACGTCCGTGATCACGCGGTAGCCGCCCCGCTCCCGGGCGATGCGGTCGAACGCCTCGTAAACGTCGTGCGGCATGAGCGCGCTGCTCTCGGGGCGCTTGCGGTAGCTCTGCCGGTGCTCGTGCTGCTCCTGCATCTCCCGGATCTCCGCCAGCCAGCTGCTGCGGTCGCGGGGCTCCACGGCCTCGGTCAGCGCCTCCAGCACCCGGCGGGCATCGCCCACGATGGGCACGTCCACCCGCACGATCTTGCCGATCTCCGATGGGTCGATGTCCACGTGGATGATCTTCGCGTGCGGCGCGAAGGTGGACGCCTTGCCCGTGACGCGGTCGTCGAAGCGGCCCCCCACGTTGAGCAGGACGTCGCACGCCTGGATGGCACGGTTCACGTGCACCCAGCCGTGCATGCCCGGCATGCCCAGCGCCAGTGGGTGGTCGTCCGGGAACGCGCCCTTGCCCTGCAGCGTGGTGATCACCGGGATCCCCGTCCGCTCGGCCAGCGCGCGCAGCGCCTCGCCCCCGCCGCTCCAGATCACGCCACTGCCCGCCATGATGAGCGGGTGCTCCGCCTCCGCCAGCAGGCGCGCGGCTTCCCGCACCTGGCGCGCGTTCCCCTCGTACGTGGGGCGGTAGCCCGGCAGGTCCATGGGCACGTCCCACACGGGAACGGTCCGCGCCTGCTGCGCGTCCTTGGTCACATCGATCAGCACCGGACCCTTGCGGCCCGTGGACGCAATGTGGAACGCCTCGCGGAACACCCGCGGCAGCTCGTTCGGATCGGTCACCAGGTAGCTGTGCTTGGTGATCGGCAGCGTGATCCCCGTGATGTCCGTCTCCTGGAAGGCGTCGGTCCCCAGCAGGGCGGAGCCGACCTGCCCCGTGACCGCGACCAGCGGCGTGCTGTCCATCCAGGCATCGGCGATGGGCGTCACCAGGTTGGTCGCACCCGGGCCGCTGGTGGCCACGCACGCGCCCACCCGGCCGCTCACGCGGGCGTAGCCCTCCGCCGCGTGACCCGCCCCCTGCTCGTGGCGACAGAGCACGTGGCGAAGCTGCGACGCATACTCCGGCAGCGCGTGATAGAACGGCATGATGGCCCCGCCGGGGATGCCGAACAGCACCTCGACATTTTCCCGGATGAGCGCCTCGCACATGATCTGCGCGCCCGTGCGGCGGTCAGACATACTCCCCCTTGCCACAAGTGGCTGTCGCAGAATGAATTACAAGTACTGAATGGGCGGCGACCCGCGCCGCCACGGCTGCGCCCACCTCCGCGGTGCTGGAGGCGCGCGCGCCGGGCGCGGCGGCATCGGCCGTCATCAGGCCCGACTGGAGCGTGTCGTCCACGGCGGCCTCCAGCGCGCGCGCCTCCGCCTCCAGCCCCAGCGCGTGGCGCAGCAGCATGGCGACGCTCAGGATCGCCCCCACCGGATTGGCCAGCCCCCTGCCCGCGATGTCCGGCGCCGAGCCGTGGATCGGCTCGAAGAGCCCGAAGCGGTGCGCGGCCCCCGGTCGCACGTCGCCCAGCGACGCGGAGGGCAGGACGCCAATGCTGCCGGCGAGCATGGAGGCCTCGTCGGTCAGGATGTCGCCGAACATGTTCTCGGTGACGATCACGTCGAAGTCGGCCGGGCGCCGGAGCAGGTGCATGGCGGCGGCGTCCACCAGCAGGTGCTCGAGCTCGAGCTGCGGGAACTCCTCCCGCACGACCCGCGTCACCGTCTGCCGCCAGAGGCGTGAGGTCTCGAGCACGTTGGCCTTGTCGATGGACGTGAGTCGCCCCCGCCGCCGCAGCGCCAGCGCGCCGGCGACGCGGGTCACGCGCTCGATCTCCTGCGTGCTGTACGTACAGACGTCGGTCGCCACCTCGCCCCGGCCATCGGGCGCCGGGCCGCGGCTCTTGGCGCCGAAGTAGATGCCGCCCGTCAGCTCGCGCACCACGACCAGGTCGACGTCCGCCAGCCGCTCGGGGCGCAGTGGCGACGCGGCCGCCAGGGCGGGATGCGGCCGGACCGGTCGCAGGTTGGCGAAGAGTCCCAGTTCCTTCCGGATTCCCAGCAGTCCCTGCTCCGGCCGCACGCGCGCGCCCGGGTCGTCCCATTTCGGGCCGCCCACCGCGCCCAGCAGCACCGCATCGGCACTCCTGCAGAGCCCGAGCGTTTCGGCGGGCAGCGGAGAACCGGTGGCGTCGATTGCGGCACCGCCGATCAGCGCCTCGCCCACGATGAAGTCGTGGCCGAAGGCGGAGGCTACCGCCCGCAGCGCCGTGAGCGCTTCGGCCACCACCTCGGGCCCGACGCCGTCGCCGGGCAGCGCGGCGATCACCGCCCTCATCGCAGACTCGCGCCGGGCAGCGTCGACACGCCGGTGGCGTATGCAGCCTCGAAGGCCCCGATCTCCTGCTCCACCCCGAGCAGGTAGCCCAGTCGATCCACGCCCTGGAGCAGGCACTCGCGGTCGAAGCCATCGATCGGGAACGACTCGGTGGCGCCGTCGGGGAGGGTCACGATCCCCCGCTCCAGGCTCACGGTCACCTGGACCCGGGGGTGCTCGAGGGCGAGACGCAGCATCCAGGCATGTGCCGCGGGCCGCAGCGCGATCGGCAGCAGGCCGTTGGCGACGGCGTTGTTGCGGAAGATGTCCGCGAAGCCGGTGCTGACAACGGCACGGAAGCCATAGCCCAGCAGCGCCCAGGGCGCGTGCTCGCGGGAGGAGCCGCAGCCGAAGTTGCGGCCCGCGACCAGGACGCGGGCGCCCTCGGCCTCCGGCCGGTTCAGCGGGAACTCCGGCCGCGGCCGGCCCTCGGCGTCGTAGCGCCAGTCCGCGAAGAGCGCCGCGCCCAGCCCCTCCTTGTCCGTCACCTTGAGGAAGCGGGCGGGGATGATCTGGTCGGTGTCCACGTCGTCCACCGGCAGCCCGACCAGCCGGGACGCGAAGGTCCGTATCGGTTTCATGCCTTCTCCCATCCGGCCAGTAGCGGCCGGGGATCGGCGACGGCGCCGGCAATGGCGCTCGCGGCCGCGGTGAGGGGGCTGGCCAGGAAGGTGCGCCCGCCCTTGCCCTGCCGCCCTTCGAAATTCCTGTTGCTCGTGCTCACTGCGTACTGCCCGGCCGACAGCGCATCGCCGTTCATGGCAATGCACATGGAGCAGCCGGCCTCGCGCCATTCGGCGCCCGCCGCCAGGAACACCTGGTCGAGGCCCTCCGCCTCTGCCTGCCGCTTCACCTGCTGCGAGCCGGGGACGACCAGCATGCGCACGCCCGCCGCCACCGTCCGCCCGCGCATCACGGACGCGGCCAGGCGCAGGTCGCTGATGCGCGAGTTGGTGCAGCTGCCCAGGAAGACCACGTCGATGCGCTTGCCCAGCAGCGGCTCCCCCGGTCGCAAGCCCATGTAAAGCAATGCTTTCTCCTGGACGTCGGCCTCACCTGCGGGGCGCGGCACGCAGGCGTCGATCGCCAGGCCCATCCCCGGGTTCGTGCCCCAGGTGATCATCGGGGCGAGGTGGGACGCGTCCAGCGTCACGTGGGCGTCGTAGTCCGCGCCGGCGTCCGTGCCCAGCGCCCGCCAGCGCTCCAGCGCCGCGTCCCAGGCCGCGCCGGCAGGGGCGAAGGGCCGGCCGGCCACGTACTCGAAGGTGGTGTCGTCCGGCGCGATCATCCCGGCGCGGGCGCCCGCCTCGATGGACATGTTGCAGACGGTCATCCGCTCTTCCATGGAGAGGGAGCGGATGGCCGCGCCCGTGTACTCCAGGACGTGGCCGGTGGCGCCCGCCACACCGGTGTGGGCGATCACCGCCAGCACGAGATCCTTGGCCGTGACGCCGGCCGTGAGCCGGCCAGCGACGCGGATCTCCATGGTCTGCGGGCGGCGTTGCAGCAGGCACTGGGTCGCCAGCACGTGCGCCACCTCGGAGGTTCCCACCCCGAACGCCAGTGCGCCGAAGGCGCCGTGCGTGCTGGTGTGGCTGTCGCCGCACACGATGGTGCTGCCGGGCACCGTCAGTCCCAGCTCCGGGCCGACCACGTGCACGATGCCCTGGCGCTCGCTGCCCAGGGCGTAGAGCGGCACACCGAAGTCGCGGCAGTTCTCGGCCAGGCGCTCGACCTGCGCCGCCGCCTGCGGGTCCGCGATGACGAAGCGGCCGTTGACGCGCGGCGTGGTGGGCGTGGAATGGTCCATGGTCGCCAGGGTGCGGTCCGGCCGGCGCACGGGCAGCCCGCGCTCGCGCAGCTCCGCGAACGCCTGCGGCGACGTCACCTCGTGCACCAGGTGCAGGTCCACGTACAGCACCGCGGGCGCGGACTCGGTCTCGTCGCGCACCAGGTGCGCGTCCCAGACCTTGCGGAAGAGCGTGCGCGATCGAGGCGAGCCGTCCATTCAGACGCCCCACACGGTGCTGGCGCGCTCGAGCGCCGCGGCCTCGAGCGTGCGGGCGTGCGCCGCCTTGTTGAGCGCGTTGAGGTAGGCCCGCACCGAGGCGTTGACGATGTCGGGCGAGGCCGCCCGGCCCGTGAAGGTCTTGCCGTCGATGGACGCCTGCAGCGACGCCTCGCCTACGGCATCGCCGCCGGGCGTGATGGCGTCGATCGACAGCTGGTGCAGCTCGATGCGGTGCCCCTCGGCTATGGCATCCACGGCCGCGAACGCCGCCGCCAGCGGGCCATCGCCCTCGGCGCGGCTCTCGTGCTCGACGCCGTCGCACTCCAGGCGTACCCGGGCGACCGCCTGCGCCGAGCCGCACTCGACCTCCAGCTGGCGCAGCCGGTAGCGGGTCGGCACATCCTCCATGCAGCCGTGGTGCAGGATCGCCAGCAGGTCCTCGTCCAGGACGTTCTTCTTCTGGTCGCTCAGGCGCTTGAACAGCTCGTAGGCATGGTTCAGGTCCTCGTCGCTCAGCTCGTAGCCCAGCACGCGGTACCGCTGCGACAGCGCGTGACGCCCGGAATGCTTGCCCAGCACCAGGCTGCTCGAGCGTACGCCCACGCTCTCCGGCGTCATGATCTCGTAGGTCGTCGCCTCCTTCATCACGCCGTCCTGGTGGATCCCCGCTTCGTGGGCGAACGCGTTCTTGCCCACCACCGCCTTGTTCGGCTGCGGATGGATCCCCGTGATGTGCGAGAGCAGATAGCTGCTCCGGTAGATCTCCGTCGTGCGGACGCCCGCCTCGTAGGGGAAGCTGTCGCGCCGGACGCGCAGGGCCATCACCACCTCTTCCAGCGCCGCATTGCCCGCCCGCTCGCCGATGCCGTTGATGGTGCACTCCACCTGGCGGGCGCCGGCCACGATGCCCGCCAGCGAGTTGGCCACCGCCAGGCCCAGGTCGTTGTGGCAGTGCACGCTGACGACGACGTCGCGGATGCCGCGCACCGTGCCGAACAGCGTCGCCAGCAGGCGACGGATCTCCTCCGGGTGCGCGTAGCCGACCGTGTCCGGGATGTTGATCGTGCCGGCGCCGGCCTCGATGGCGGCCTCCACCACCCGGCAGAGGAAGGCCACGTCCGTCCGCGTCGCATCCTCGGCGCTGAACTGCACATCGTCCGTGTAGCGCCGCGCCCGCTCCACGGCGGCCACCGCCCGGGCCACGCATTCCTCCCGGCCGATGCGCAGCTTGTGCCTCAGGTGGATGTCCGAGGTGGCGATGAACACGTGCAGCCGCGAGCGCTCCGCCGGCTCCAGCGCCTCCGCCGCCGCGTCAATGTCCTTCTCCGCCGCCCGGGCCAGCGCCGCGATCGTGGGGCGGCGCACCAGGCGGGCAATCTCCTGCACCCCCGCGAAGTCCGCCGGCGAGCTGGCGGGGAAGCCTGCCTCGATCACGTCCACGCCCAGCGTGTCCAGCTGCTGCGCCAGGCGCAGCTTTTCCGACGGCGTCATCGAGCAGCCCGGCGATTGCTCGCCATCCCGCAGCGTCGTGTCGAAGATCAGCACCCGGTCCATGTGGATCTCCCGCACCGTTCAGGGCACAAAAAAGCGGGCCTTCTCGTCGGAGAAGGCCCGCAGCGAACTGCGTCCGTGCGTCGGCTAGCGCCCTGATTCCCTGCCTGTACGCACGTGGCCCTCTCCGCTCAGCCCGGTAAGGCTGAGCAGTCGAAGGACGAGCAGCAGGTTAATCGAGCGCGTCATGTCGTTCGTGGCTGCAAGGGACATCCGCGGCCGGCAAATAGTCGGACGCTCGTTCGCAACGTAGGGGAAGCGCACTCGCCCTGTCAAGCCGTAGCGCGGGAGCGCTGCGCCGCCCCCGCGGTGCGCCCGCGCGGGGCCCCGCGCGCGATGCGTCGCACGCGCGAGGACGCCGCACTAGCGCGCCGTCGTGTCGCGCCCCGCGAACTGCGCGTGCACGAGCCCGGTCTGCTCCTGGACCTCGACGGTCAGCCGGGGTCCGGCGAAGGTGAGCCGGAAGCGATACACGTTGATGTTCGCGACTTCGTCGTAGTCGAACACTCCGGGAGTTCCACTCCATGGCGGTCAGCCAGCCACCGAACGAGTTGTGGGATTTCCGCTAGCGCCCGGATAAGGGTGTCAGTCGCTCGATTCTGGAAGACCAGTCCACCCTCCCAACGCACAGCTGTCTTCGGCCCTACGCCCAGAAGGCGTTCAAACGCAGCTTGGCTGAGACCGAACCAATGCCGGAGGGAGGAGTTCCCGGCAATCTGGACATTGGCGGCTACGCCGCGTGCTGCGGAGCGACGATAACCCTAGAGAAGAGCCGCCTGGCTTCAGCCCCCCGGTCAGCGCCCGAGCCTGCCTTTGAGCGTCGCGCGCAGGAACCTGACCCAGGCGGACCACTCCCGCCTGGGCACCGGCTGACCCGTGATCGCGGCCTCGGCGCGGTCCATCAGATCTTCCATGAGGGCGTCGTGCAGCGGCCTCCAGATGAGGGGCCAGCTGTAGCGGGCGTTGGCGACCAGGCCGAGGGTGACGATGTGGCGGAGGCGGATGGCGTCGCCCGAGGCGCGCTCCAGGATGAACTCGTGCTGGCCGAGGAAACCCGGAGGCGAGGTGAAGCGGAAGCGGACCATGAGCCCGGGCTCGTACGCGACGACGTGGTAGCGGATGGGCCCGTGTCCGCCGCGGGCGCCGACCGAGAGCGGCTTGTCCAGGACGAGCGGCGGCCAGCGGTCGGAGGGCCAGAGCGCATCGTCGTCCGAGCCGAGGCGATCGATGAGCGCGCCCACCGCCTGCGCGGGGGCGTGCAGCACGCGTTCGTGCGCGTTGAAGACGCTGGGCCCGTTCGGGCCCGCGAGTCCCATGACCATGAGGGCAGCCCCGGATGAGGGGGTTCGCGGAGGGCCGGCGCCGGCGCCGGTCCCGCCTGCAACGTAGGAGGTGGTTACCCGGGAGGGAACGGCCCGGGCGCCGGCCCGGCCCCCCCGAGGAGGTCCGACCGGCGCCCGCTCGCCGGGCCCGGTCCGGACGACCGTTCTGGACCGGGCGGCGCGGGCGGCCTAAGTTCAATGCAGTCAGGCTCGTCGCGGCACTCTCCGGTACGCGGCCCTTCCGGCGCGGTCCCCCCGGGTCCGCCCTCCCCCTGCCGCCGTCGCACCCCGACCGCGAGGAAGCGGCCATGCCGTCGCAGATGGATCGGTCCGTCCCGGAATTCGCGCTGCTCTTCGAGGCCAACCCGCTTCCGATGCTGGTGTTCGACCGCGCGACGCTCGCGATCCTGGAAGCGAACGAGGCCGCCGTGCGACAGTATGGCTGGACGCGGGAGGAGCTGCTCGCCCTGAACCTGGCGGACATCCGCCGACCGGAGGATCGGCCGAGAATGTACCGCAACGCGTCCCAGCCGGCGGGCGCGGTGCGGGACCGCGGCGTCTGCCCGCACGTGACGCGCGCCGGCGACGTGCTGCAGGTCCTGGTCACGGTGAGCGACATCGACTTCACGGGGCGGCCCGCGCGGCTCGCGCTCTGTCGCGACGTCACGGTCGAGCTGCGCACGCAGGCGGCCCAGCGCTTCCTCGCCGAGGCCAGCGCCGCCCTCGCCTCTTCCCTCGACCTGGATGCCACGCTGCGCGAGATCGCCGTGCTGGCGGTCCCCAGCCTGGCGGACTTCTGCACGGTCTACCTGGCGGATGCGACCGGCCACGTGCAGCAGGTGGCGGGCGCCCATCGCGATCCCGATCGAGCCGCGCTGCTGCAGCAAGCGGCCAGGACGTTCGCGCCCGAGCTGGACGACCCCCTCAGTGCCGTCGCGCGTGTCATCCGGACCGGGCGGGCCGAGCTGACGCCTTCGACCCCGGCGGGCGCGCTGCTCTCGGAGGCACCCGGCGAGGAGTTCCGGCGGATCGTGGCCGACCTGGCGCCCACCTCGGCCATCGTGGCGCCGCTCACGGGCAGCCGCGGAGCCATCGGTGCGCTGACCTTCGCCCAGGCGGAATCGGGACGCCGATTCGCCGCGCCGGACCTGGAGCTGGCGACGGAGCTGGGACGCCGCGCGGGGATGGCGGTCGAGAACGCGCGGCTGTTCCGGGCCGCGCACGAGGAGCTGGAGAACCG
>JADGQX010000377.1 GCA_017881445.1 Gemmatimonadota bacterium
GGCCGACCAACGGGTCGGCGGGTGGGGCCCGGGCGCCGGAACGGCGCCCGGGCCCCGTGCGTTGGGGAGATCAGGCGGAGGCGTGGCCGGGTCGCGGCGATACGCGAACCGGGGCGCCCGTCCCGTGTTCATTGCCGTAGCCGTTGTCCTGATCACAACTTGCGACACTTTTACCCGGATGCGGTGTCCATGACGGCGTTGCGCTCCCGTTCCAGCCTGCTCCTGCTCCTGGTCTTCGTCGCCCTGATCACGGGGCTGGGCGTCGCGGCGCGACGGCAGGACGAATCGCATACCGGCCAGGTCCTGCTGCTGCCGCGCGGAGGCGCGGAAAGCGCCGAGCAGGTGAGCGACGCGTTCGTGGCCATCGCCAGCGCCGTGACACCGGCGGTGGTGCGGATCCAGGCGGAGCACGACGGCTCCGCTCCGCTGCGTCGCATCCCGGGGCATGAGTTCATGAGCCCGCAGGACAGCGGCCCCGAAATCGCCGGTGGCACGGGCTTCATCGTGTCGCCGGATGGCTACGTGCTGACGAACAACCACGTGGTGGAAGGGGCCGAGCGGATCACGGTCACGCTGGTGGACAAGCGCCATTTCGACGCTCGGCTGGTGGGTCGCGATCCCACCACGGACGTGGCGGTGGTGAAGATCGAGGCGAAGGGTCTGCCGGCCGTGTCGCTGGGCGACTCGGACCTGTCGAAGGTGGGCGAATGGGTGCTGGCCATCGGCAACCCCGGCTTCGGCGACGCGGGCGACGGGGGCACGCTCGACTTCACGGTGACCAACGGCATCATCAGCGCGAAGGGCCGGCCGCTGAACATCATCGCCGGGGAGCTGGGGCGCAGCCCGGCGGCCGCCTTCGCCGTGGAGGACTTCATCCAGACGGACGCGGTCATCAACCCGGGCAATTCGGGCGGGCCACTGGTGAACCTGCGGGGCGAGGTGATCGGCATCAACGCGGCGATCGCCAGCTCCAGCGGCTACAACGAGGGGTACGGCTTCGCCATCCCGGTGAATCTCGCACGCAAGGTGATGAAGGACCTGGTGGCCCACGGCCGGGTGCGCCGGGCCGTGCTGGGCATCACCATCGCGGACGTGACCGAGGAGGACGCTCAGGCCTTCCACCTGCCGGCCATCGGGGGGGTCCTGGTCGAGGATTTCTCCAACGGCAGCTCGCCCGCGCGACAGGCGGGGGTCCGGCCGGGGGACGTGATCGTGTCGCTGGATGGCCGGGAGGTGGAGCAGGTGGGCGAACTCCAGCGGGTGATCGCCCAGCACCAGCCCGGGGACTTCGTTCGGGTCGGCATCGTGCGCTACGGCGACCGGCGCGAGCTGCGGATCGCCCTGGCCGAGGCGGACCTGCCGCCCGTCGCCGCGGACGTCCCGGCACGCCCGGCGCGCAGCGAGGGGCTCGGGCTGGAGGTGAGCGAGCTGACGCCGCAGCTGGCCCGGCGCTTCGGCGCGGGTGGCGGCGCGGTGGTGGCCCGGGTGGCGCCCTTTTCCGTCGCGGAGCGCAAGCTGGAGCCGGGCGACCGGATCGTGCAGCTCGACCGCGCCCCCGTAGCCTCCGCCGACCAGGCGCGGCGCATTCTCGAGTCGGCCCGCCCGGGCCAGGTGGTCTCCATCTTCGTGCAGCGCGCCCGCGACGGGCGCACGCAAACGCACATCGCCAATCTGAGAGTGCCGTAACTGCAGGCCAGGTAAGAGCATGAGCGGGCGATCGGCCTCCGCCCATGCTCCTGCTCCTGCTCCACGACGTTCCGCAGGTCGTCCCTCCCACGCCTCCGCCTGCTCGTGCACGTCGGCCGTGCTCGTGCTGCCGCGCGGCGCCGATTGATCCGGTGGCGCCGTTCCGTTAATTTTCGGGTTCAGCCGCGAAAGTGGCGGAACTGGTAGACGCGCGGGACTTAGGATCCCGTGGGTACGCCCGTGGGGGTTCGAGTCCCCCCTTTCGCATGATGGCGCGGCACTCAATCCAAGGAAATCGGCCCCTGATGGCGAATACAGCGACGTCCGAGAGCGATCTGACGATAACCGTCGAGCAGCCCAAGGCGTGGGCGCGGCGGATGAAGATCACGGTGCCCGCGGCCCGTGTGGAGAAGCAACGGCGGGCAGTGACGAGCCGGCTGGCGGGCCAGGTCCGGATCCCGGGCTTCCGCAAGGGGAAGGTCCCGCCGCAAGTGCTGGCCAAGCAGTTCGGCGCGTCCATCGACCAGCAGGCGGTTGAGAAGGTGATCGGCGACGCGTACAAGGAGGCGCTGGAGCGGGAGGGCTTCGATCCGATCACGCAGGCGAGCGTGTCGAACCTGGATTACCAGCCGGGCGCGGACGTGAGCTTCGAAGTGGAGTTCGAGGTGCGGCCGCAGATCGAGCTGGAGCGGCTGGGCGGCTTCGAGGTGACACGGCCGCGGGCGCAGGTGAGTGAATCGGACGTGGTCAAGGTGCTGGACCGGCTGCGGGAGGAGCGGGCGACGTGGACGCCGGTGGAAGGGGCGAGCCCGGTCTTCGGTGACATGGCGTCGGTGGAGATCACGCCGCTGGACGAGGAGGGATCGCCCCGTCCGGGCGGGATGCGGCCGTACCAGATCATCCTGGGCAAGGAAGAGGCGCGCCCCGAGGTGGAGGAGGCGATCCGCTCGCTGAAGCCGGGTGAGGAGACGGAGTTCACCATCGAGCACGAGGGCGAGGAAGGCCACGAGGGTCACTCGCACCGGGCCCGGGTCCAGCTGAAGGAAGTGAAGCACCCGCACCTGCCGGAGCTGGACGCCGAGTTCGCCAAGCTGGCGGGGGATTTCCCGGGCGTGGACGAGCTGCGCTCCCGGATCCTCAGCGACCTGGAGCGGGAGGCGGAGCAGGACGCGGAGTCGGAGGTCCGGCGTCGCCTGGTGGAGCAGATCCTGGAGGCGAACCCGTTCGAGGTCCCGGACGCCATGGTGGACCAGTACCTGGAGCGGCTGCTGCCGGCGCGCGAGGGATCGAACGCGGAGCGGGCGGCCGAGGCGCGGCAGGGGATGCGCCCCGCCGCGGAGCAGGCGATCAAGCGCATGCTGGTGATCGAGCGGGTCGCCGAGCTGGAGAGTCTGCAGGCGACGCCGTCCGAGATCGATGCGCGGCTGGACGAGGTCGCGGCGCGCTACGGCCAGCAAGTGGGAGAGGTGCGCAAGCA
>JADGQX010000151.1 GCA_017881445.1 Gemmatimonadota bacterium
CACCCGCCGGCCGCGGCTCGCGTGCGCCGCCAGCCGCCGCGCCGCGATCCGCACCCGTCTGGGCGAGGCCACGGACGTGCCGCCGAACTTGAGGACGACGACGTCGCCCGCCGGGCGTCGTCGCCCGGCAGAATCACGATCGCTCACAGCGCAGTCCCCTTCCTGAGCGCCTGCTCCAGGTCCGCGAGCAGGTCGCGGGCATCCTCGATTCCCACCGACAGCCGGATCAGGTCGGGCGTTGCGCCCGCCGCCAGCCTGGCCTCCTCCGAGAGCTGCTCGTGCGTCGTGCTCCAGGGGTGGATCACCAGGCTCTTGGCATCCCCCACGTTGGCCAGGAACGAGAATAGCTTCAGCGCCGGGATCACCCGTCGCGCCGCCGCCTCGCCTCCCACGACGCCGAACGCCAGCACGCCGCCGAATCCGCCATCCAGGTACTTCACCGCATTCGCGTACGACGGGTGCGACGGCAGCCCCGGGTAGCTCACCCACGACACGGCCGGGTGCGCCTCCAGGAAGTGCGCGACCGCCAGGGCATTGGCCGCGTGCCGCTCGATGCGCAGGTGCAGCGTCTCCAGCCCCTGCAGCAGCAGGAAGGAGTTGAAGGGCGAAAGGCATGGGCCCAGGTCGCGCAGCAGCACCGTGCGCAGCCGCGCCGCGAACGCCGCCGGGCCGAACGCGTCCGAGAAGACCAGCCCGTGATACGCCTCCTCCGGCTCCGCGAAGAACGGGCGGAAGCGCGGTGACGCGGCCCAGTTGAACGTCCCGCCATCCACCACCACACCGCCGATCGCCGTGCCGTGCCCGCCGATCCACTTCGTCGCCGAGTGCAGCACGATGTCCGCGCCGTGCTCGATCGGACGCGACAGGATCGGGGTGGCGAAGGTGTTGTCCACCAGCAGCGGCACGCCCGCAGCGTGCGCCACGTCCGCCAGCGCCCGCAGATCCGGCACGTCCAGCCGGGGATTGCCGATCGTCTCCACGTAGACCGCACGGGTGGTCTCGTCGATCGCCGCCGCCACCGCCGACGGGTCGCCGCCATCCACCAGACGGGTCCGGATCCCGAGCCGCGGCAGCGTGTGCTGGAAGAGCGCGTAGGTGCCGCCGTACAGCGACGACGACGCCACGATGGTGTCCCCCGCCTGCGCCAGGTTGAGCAGCGCCAGCGTTTGCGCCGCCTGGCCGCTCGCCGCCGCCACCGCCGCGATCCCGCCCTCCAGCGACGCCACCCGCTGCTCGAACACGTCCGTCGTCGGGTTCATGATCCGGGTGTAGATGTTCCCCGCCTGCCGCAGCCCGAACAGGTCCGCCGCGTGCTCGGGCGAGTCGAACACGTACGACGTCGTCGCGTAGATCGGCACGGCCCGCGACTTCGTGGTCGGATCCGCCGTCTCCTGCGCAGCGTGGACCGCTCGCGTGCCCAGGCCGTACGTCGGGGTGTGCTCCACCTTCGTGCTCATCGGCTGCTTCTCCAATCAGGGGCGCCATCGGCGCCGGGGCGGTAGTGCGTTCGCGCCGCCCCGCGCCGGGGGCGCAAAAAAAGCCCGGCCCTCTCGCGAGAGAGGGCCGGGCCGGGTCTGGCAGAGCTATCGGTTCAGCTCATCGTCCGTGCATGCGCAAGGACCCCCGTCCGCCTCTCCCGCTGGGAGAGCCGCACATAATGCAGCACATGCACATGGTACAGGACGGGTGGTTGTACGACACGGATTGCGCCTCCACGAACATGGGTCGAACCACTCGACGCATCATACGCACGGCGGGCGCACGCTGTCAACCCCCCGTCCGCCACCGAGTTGCGCCACCCGCGCGCCTCGCGTCGGCGCGCCACCCGCCCGCGTGGCGCTCGCGCGCGAGGCGGAGGCGCACCACGCCATCCCCGCGCCCATCGTGCTCAGCGCGGTCCGGTGATCTCCAGCCGCTCCAGCCGCTCGATGCGATTCCCGAAGGCGTGCACCGAGTCGTACAGTGTGACGCCGAAGACCGCCAGTGCGACGAGCAACAGGGCCCCGGTGACGAGATGATGGGGGCGCAGCCGTGACCACTGCGGGGCGAAGGCGAGGAGTCCGACCAGCCCCGCCACGACCACCACGGCGTCGAAGCTCGCGCGTTGCCAGTAGGGTCCGCCCAGGTGCAGCCACATGCCGAACTCGTCGAAGGTCAGGGCGAGGCCGATGCCGTAGAGGATCGCCGGTAGTCTCAGCCGGGTCTCGGGCGGGCGCACCAGCAGCAGGTAGGCGCCGACGAACACGAGCAGGAAGATGCCGTAGTTGAGGTGATGCACGTGGTTGCCCTTCACGTGCAGGTAGAGGTCCGGCATGTGTCGGGTCATGATGAGATAGACCACGAGGCGCGCGGCGATGAAGGTGAGGAGGAACGCCACCAGCACGAAGCGCGCTGTCCTGACCGCTCGTAGACTCAGCCTCACGGTTGCCCTCCGGCCGCGGCGGCGCCGCGGGTTGGCGCGGGGGTTGCGTTCGGACCGCTGCGCGCCCCCGCCTGAATCGAGAACACGAGACGATGCAATCTGAGCGCGGATCGGTCTTCACGGATACATCCGGTCGCCGGTGGCAGCGCGTCCGGCGCCTGAGCCTGGCGTTGGGCGTGGCGACCAGCCTCGCCGCGCTGGTGGTCGTGGCCGGCGTGCTCGTGCCGCCCCTGCTGCCCAACATCACCCTCGCGCTGAGGGCGAGGCTCCCGGGCGTCCCGCGCTTGCACACGACGCGGGAGCAGAAGATCCGCGACTACGTACTGCACCAGTATGTCCTGCTGGGCAAGGCCCCGCCCCGCGGCGTCCGCCCCGAGTACATGCCGGTGCAGCCGCGCAGGCCGCCCCGGTCGGTCGGCGCGATCCCGCTGCGGCCGATCACGGCGGGCTTCTACGTGAACTGGGACGACAACTCGCGGGCGTCGGCCTTCGCGCACGCGGCGGAGCTCGACTGGATCGTCGGCGAGTGGGCGTTCGTCGCGCCCGGCGGTGACGCTATCCTGAGTGGCATCGACCGCCGGATCGTCGCCTTCGCCCAGACGCTGCCGCCCGGCCGCCGGCCGCAGCTCATCGCCATGGTCAGCAACTACGACTCGGCCACAGCCGACTTCAACCCGAAGCTCGTGCGCCGGCTGCTGCGGGACGGACCGTCCCAGGCGCGGGCCGTGGCGCAGCTCGCCGCGCTCGTCCGGACCAACGGCCTGGGCGGCGTGATGCTCGACTTCGAGAACCTGGACGACGCTGACCTGGGGCACGTCACGGCCTTCCTGCGCCAGCTGCGCGTGGCGCTCACGCCCATGGGCGCGGTCACCGTGGCGGGGGCCACCGAGGATGCGTCGCCGGCCGCGCTGGCGGCGCTGGGCGCGGCGGCGGACCGCGTGGTTTACATGCTCTACGACGAGCACTTCGGGCGCGGAGACCCCGGGCCCGTGGCCGGGCAGGACTGGTTCGCGGCGCACCTCTCGCGGGCGCTCGCGCGCATTCCGCGCGAGAAGATCATGGTGGCGCTCGGTGCCTACGGCTACGACTGGAACGATGCCGACACCGCTTCCACCGAGATGACGTTCCAGGACGTCATGACGGCCGCGCACGACAATCACACGCAGATCCACTTCGACTCCACGTCGCTGAACCCGTACCTGACCTGGTCCGACCCGGACTCGACCGACCACGTGGTCTGGTTCCTCGATGGCGCCACCGCGTACAACCAGGTGCGCGCGGGGCAGGCGGCGGGGATCGGTGGCTTCGCCGTCTGGCGGCTCGGCTCGGAGGACCCGGCGCTCTGGGGCGTGCTCGGCCGCGGCGCGAGCGCGGGCCCGCCCTCCGCACTGGCCGCGCTCCCCAGCGGCTACGACCCGATCATGAAGGGCGATGGCGAGATCCTCCGTGTGGCGGACCGGCCATCCACCGGCCGGCGCGCGGTCACGGTCGATCCGGGCAACGGCCTGGTCACCGGGGAGCGCATCCTGACTTACCCGTCGCCCTGGATCGTGCGCCGCTCCGGCGCGCGGCCGCACGTGGTCGCCCTCACCTTCGACGACGGGCCCGACGGCACCTGGACGCCGATGATCCTGGATACGCTCCGGTCGCGTGGCGTCCATGCCACCTTCTTCCTGATCGGCGAGAACGTCGAGGAGCACATTCCCCTCGTGCGCCGTGAGTTCAGCGAGGGCAACGAGTTCGGCAACCACACCTTCACCCACCCCAACCTGGCACTGACGTCGGACTTCGTCACCCGGCTCGAGCTGACCGCCAACGAACGGCTGCTGGAGGCGGTCCTCGACCACCGCAGCGCCTTCTTCCGGCCGCCTTACTTCGGGGACGCGGAACCGACCACCGCGGACGAGCTGGTGCCCGTCGGCATTGCCAGTGACCTGGGCTACGTCACCGCCGGCCTGCACATCGACTCCGAGGACTGGAAGACGCCCGGCGTAGATTCCATCATCCGCAACGTGCTGGACGAGCGGGATCTTGGCAGCGTGGTGCTGATGCACGACGGCGGCGGCGACCGCAGCCAGACGGTGGCCGCGCTCGGTCCGCTCATCGACTCGCTGCGTGCGCGAGGCGACACGCTGGTGTTGCTCTCGGCGCTGGCGGGACTCACCCCGGCTCAGGCGATGCCCGCCCTGCCGCCGCGCAGCGCCGCCATCCGCCTGGTCGAGCTGGCGTTCTTCGCCGGCTTCGGCCTGCTGGAATGGCTGCTCTACTGGATCTTCTACCTGGCGGTCATCCTGGGCCTGGCGCGGCTGCTCTTCGTCACCGCCCTCGCCGCCGTGCAGCGCCGCCGCTCACACCGGGAGCGGAGCGGGCCGGTTTACGCCCCGAGCGTCAGCGTGGTCGTGCCCGCGTACAACGAGGCGCGCGTCATCGACCGCACCATCGAGAGCCTGCTCGCCCAGGACTACCCGGGCGAGCTGGAGGTCGTCGTCGTGGACGACGGCTCGCCGGACGACACCGCGGAGGTGGCGCGTCGCGCCTTTGGCGGCGACCCCCGCGTCGCGATCTACCGCAAGGACAATGGCGGCAAGGCCAGCGCCCTGAACTACGGCATCGAGCGCGCCCGCGGCGAGATCGTCGTCGGACTCGACGCGGACACCCTGTTCCTGCCGGAAACCGTGCGTGCGCTGGTTCAGCCCTTGCGCGACCGGCACGTGGGCGCTGTCGCCGGAAACGCCAAGGTCGGCAACCGCGTCAACCTCGTCACGCGCTGGCAGGCCGTGGAGTACGTGACCAGTCAGAACCTGGACCGCCGCGCCTTCTCGCTTCTCGACTGCATCACCGTCGTGCCGGGCGCCGTGGGCGCCTGGCGCAAAGAGCTGGTCCTCCGGGCCGGTGGCTTCAGCGAGGACACGCTGGCGGAGGACCAGGACCTCACGCTCGCCATCCGCAAGCTCGGGTACGCCATCGCCTACGCGGACGACGCCGTCGCCTACACCGAAGCACCCGACGGTCTGCGCTCCCTCTCCAAGCAGCGCTTCCGCTGGTCGTTCGGCACGCTGCAGTGCCTGTGGAAGCACCGCGATGCGCTCCTGCGCCGGCGCTACGGCACGCTCGGCTTCGTGGCCATGCCCAACAACTGGCTGTTCCAGATCGTCTTTCCCGCCATTTCCCCGGTGGCCGATCTGCTCTTCCTGTGGAGCCTCGTCTCGGTCTGGCTCGTCTACATGGAGCACGGCTACACCTACGCCATGACCAACCTGTGGCAGGTCGTCACCCTCTACACCGTCTTCCTGCTCGTGGATTGGCTCGCCGGCGTCGTGGCCTTCTGGATGGAGCCGGATGAGGATCGATCGCTCACCTGGCTCATCTTCCTGCAGCGCTTCGCCTACCGCCAGATCATGTACTGGGTGGTCGTGCGCTCCATCCTCGCCGCCGTCCGCGGCGGCGTCGTCGGCTGGGGCAAGCTCGAGAGAAAGGCGACCGTGACCCTTCCGGCCGCCGCTCCGGAGCCGCGCTCCCGGCGGAACTCTACGCCCCTTTTCCACGTATAGATTCCACGTCCGGCAGAGCCGGACTACCTGGACACCCACTCCCTCGACGGGGGGTTGAAACCATGAGACGCAGCTTCCTCGCAGTCCTCGCCTTCACCACCGGCGCGGCCCTGCCGCTCGCCGCGCAGTCCAACGATGCCCCGCTGCGCTTCACCCGCTTCACGGTCGGCGCCGAAGCCACCGTGGCGCAGCCCGTGGGCGCCTTCGCCGACGAGGTCGGCGCCGCGGGCGGGCTCACGATCCACGGCGCCTACCACGTCACTCCGGCCTTCTCACTCCGGGCCGAGGGTAATTACCTGATCTACGGGCACGAGCGCCGTGGCGACATCTGCGCCGCCGGCACCTGCCGCGTCCGCTTCAATCTGGACACCAACAACCAGATCGCCTCCGGCTTCATCGGTCCCCAGCTCGAGGTGCCCACCGGCCCCGTCCGGCCGTACGTCCGTGCCGGCGCCGGCTTCGGCTACTTCTTCACCACTTCCTCGCTCTCCGGGACCGCCAGCGAGGCCTTCGCCACCAGCCAGAACTACCACGACGGCGTTTTCGCCTGGACCGGCGGCGGCGGGCTCAGGCTCCCCTTCGCCATCAGCCGCGTGCCCGTGGCCGTCGACCTCGGCGCCCGCTACCAGCAGAACGGCGAGGCCTCGTACCTGCGCAGGGGCACGGGCATCACCGACAATGCCGACGGTACGGTGCGGATCAATCCCACCCGCTCCGACGCCAACTTCGTGCTCTGGCACCTCGGCATGGCGGTCACCATCCCGCACTCGAGGCACAGGGAGCGTTAGCCGGCTCAACGGGCGGCCCAGCGCTCATCTCACATACGAAGCCACCAAGCCGGGCGTCCGCACCTCTGCGGGCGCCCGGCGCGCGTCCACTCCCCACAAGTCGCGAAGAACGGATGATGTTGCAGTTGAACAACAAAACCGTACCTTAAGTCGCCCGAAAAAGCCGGGTGTCCCCGACGCCCGCGGCCGCGGATTGGATGGCTTCGGCAGTCCTCGCCACTTCGTTTGAAATGAGTGTCGGGTCGCCCCCGATCAAGAGGTAAGCCGGAGAGCACCCGTCGTTCCGGTGTGCTAGATTCCTCCCATGCAGCAGCACCTATTCGAAGCGGCTCCGCCCGCCGGCCCGGGCGATCCTCGCAGCGTCCTCCGCGACGTCTTCGGCTTCCACGAGTTCCGCCCCGGACAGGAGGAGATCATCCGGGCCGTCCTCGATGGCCGCGACTGCATCGGCATCCTGCCCACGGGTGCGGGCAAGTCGCTGACGTACCAGCTCCCCGCCAAGCTGCTCCCCGGCACCGTGCTGGTCATCTCGCCGCTCATCTCCCTCATGAAGGACCAGGTCGACGCGCTGGAATCGCTCGGCTTCCGGGCGACGACCATCAACTCGACGCTGGATGTCGCCACGCGCCGCGAGCGGCTGGCGGCCTTCCGCCGCGGGGAGTACGAGCTGGTGTACCTGGCGCCGGAGGCGCTGGATGGCTCGCTGCGCGACTTCGTGCGCGGCTGCCCCGTCGCGCTGCTCGTCGTGGACGAGGCGCACTGCATCTCGCAGTGGGGACACGATTTCCGGCCGTCCTATCGCCGGCTGTCCAACCTCAAGCAGGACCTGGACATCCCGGTCCTCGCCCTCACCGCCACCGCCACCCGCACCGTGGCCAAGGACATCCTCAAGCAGCTCGGCATGCACCGGCCCGCGGGCTATAAGGGCTCCTTCCTGCGCTCCAACCTGCACATCTACGCCCGCAAGAAGGGCCAGGGCGGCAACACCCGGAAGGAGATCCTGGCGCTGGTGCGGCGGCATGCCGGCGAGAGCGGCATCGTGTACTGCCTCTCGCGGGCCGGGGTCGAGCAGACGGCGGAGTTCCTGCGCTCGAAGGGCGTACGGGCCCTGGCCTACCACGCGGGGCTGCCGGACGCCGAGCGGCACGCCGCACAGGATGCGTTCGCCCGCGACGACGCGGACGTCATCGTCGCCACCATCGCCTTCGGCATGGGCATCGACAAGTCCAACGTGCGCTTCGTCATCCACCGCGACATGCCCAAGGATGTCGAGTCCTGGTACCAGGAGATCGGCCGGGCCGGCCGCGACGGCGAGCCGGCCCGCTGCTACGTGTTCTATTCCTGGGCCGACGTGAAGATGCACGAGCGCTTCCTGGACGACATCGCCGATCCCGACCAGCGCCGGGCGAAGCATGCCGGCACCGTCCGCCTCTTCGAGGTGCTCGAATCCGGTCGCTGCCGCCACCGCTCCATCCTCGCCCATTTCGACGAGGAGATCGACGACTGCGGCACCTCCTGCGATGTCTGTCTCGGCGAGTCGCTCGAGGACCTCGTCGCCGGGGCCGCCGCCCTGCGCCCGGACCGTGGTGGCCGGAAACCGCGGGGAGCCCGGGCACCCGCCGACTTCGACGTCCCGGAATGGAGCGCGGATCCCACAGTGGAGGACCCCGGCGCCGAGCACCTTTTCCTCGCCCTCAAGGCGCTGCGCAAGCGCCTGGCCGACGCCCGCGGCATCCCCGCCTACATCGTCTTCAACGACCGGGCGCTGCGCGAGATGGCCGAGCGTCGCCCAGCCACGGACGACGAGCTGCTCGAGATCTCCGGCGTCGGACCGGCCAAGCTGGCCCGGTATGGTGCGGCGTTCCTGGAGCTCCTGCGCGCCGACTCCTGAAGGCTGAGGGGGCGAAACATCCATGGCTCGGCCCGGGCGCGGATTCGCCTCCGCCCAGGCGCATTCAGGCAGATGGGGCGCAACATCAACCGCCACATCCGCAAACGCAGATGCAGGCGGGCACGTGCACGGCGACGAACCCGTGGACGTCTGCGTCTGCGTCTGTCCCGCCGTTGCCGCGGTCGCCCCGAATGCCGGAATCCGCCCGGAGACCCGGAGGACGCCCCGGGGACGCCCGCGCCGTTCGCACGGTGTTGCCCCCCATCGCCCCCTCGCCCCATCTCCATTTTCCCGCGGGCCCGCTATCTTGGCGCTGTACCCCTGACCCGCCACGAGGCCCTATGGCGCTATATGCCCGCCGCATTGGCACGCCGCTCGGGGAGATGGCGCTCGCGCTGGACGAGAGCGACGCTCTGATAGCGCTCGAGTTCTGCAGCAGCCGCAGCGCCGCCGATGCGGTCGCGTCCGTGGCGGAGCGCGATGAGGCCGTGACCTGGGACGACACCCGCGGGGGCGCCGTCGTCGCCCAACTGGACGAGTACTTCCGGGGCGAGCGCAAGGACTTCGACCTGCCGCTGGCGCCCCGCGGTAGCGAGTTCCAGCGCCGGGTCTGGGACGAGCTCCGCCGCATTCCCTTCGGCCGTACCGTCAGCTACGGCGAGCTGGCCGAGCGGGTGGGGAAGAGCAGCGCCACCGCCGCCCGGGCCGTGGGACAGGCCAACGCCACGAACCCGATCGCCATCATCGTCCCCTGTCACCGCGTGATCGGCGCCGATGGCACCCTGACGGGCTACGCCGCGGGGCTCTCCTACAAGGCCAAGCTGCTCGTGCTCGAGGGCGCTCTCGTGCCGGATGCGCTGGCCTACCCCCATGCACCGCGCGTGCGGGAATCGGCGCGCACTCCCGCGGCCAGGCGCGCGGGCGCCGGTGCGCGGGCCGCCTCCGGGGCCGGGCAGGCGGAGCTCTTCCCCGAGCCGTGAGCGCGCCCCTCGCGCTGACGCGCCCCGCCGCCCGCGCCCTCGCCGTTGCCGCACAGGGGCTCGACCAGCGGCCGCGCCGGCGTGCCCGCATCACGGACGTGCTGGCGGCCATCCGTCGCATGGGCGCGCTCCAGATCGACACCATCCACGTCGTCGCCCGCAGCCCCTACCTCGTGCTCTGGAGTCGCCTGGGCGACTTTCAGAATGCCTGGCTCGAGCAGCTCCTCGCCCGGCGCGAGATCTTCGAGTACTGGGCCCACGAGGCGTGCTTCCTCCCCATCGAGGACTACCCGCTCTTCCGCTGGCGCATGCTCGAGCCGGAGTGCCAGGGCTGGCATTATCGCGGCGACTTCATGGCGAAGCACACCGCGGAGACGCAGGCCGTGCGCGAGCACCTGCGCGCGGCGGGCCCGCTGCGCAGCTCGGACTTCGAGCACCCGCAGGGAACGAAGGGTGGCGGCTGGTGGGGCTGGAAGACCGAGAAGCGTATCCTTGAGTATCTCTTTACTGCAGGCGAGGTTATGATCGCGGGGCGCCAGAACTTCCAGCGCCTCTACGACCTGCGCGAACGGGTGTTGCCGACCTGGGACGACTCGGCCCTGCCGGCCCGGGAAGAGGCCGCGAGGGAGCTGGCGCTGCGCGCCGTGCGGGCGCTCGGCGTCGCCCGGGCCGGCTGGGTGGCCGACTACTTCCGCACCGACCGCAGGAGCACGGCGCCGCTCGTGCGCGCGCTGGCAGACGAGGGCGCGCTCGTGACCGTGCGCGTGGACGGCTGGAAGGACCCCGGCTTCGTGCACCCGGACAACGCCGCACTGCTCGAGCGCGCGGCCGGCGAGGCACTGACGCCAACGTACACCACGCTGCTGTCTCCCTTCGACCCGCTGGTCTGGGACCGGAAGCGCTGCCGGGAGCTCTTCGACTTCGACTATGCCCTCGAGTGCTACACGCCGGCCCACAAGCGCCGTTGGGGCTACTTCGTGCTGCCGATCCTGCGCCGGGGCTCCCTCGTGGGCCGGCTCGACGCCAAGGCGCACCGCGCCGCCGGCACCTTCGAGGTGAAGGGGCTCTGGCTGGAGGATGGCGTGCGTGTCACCGGCCGCCTCGCCGCGGACGTCGCCGGCGCGCTGGGCGCCTGCGCCGCCTGGCACGGCACGCCCGAGGTGGTCGTCCGCCGGGTGGACCCCGGCGGCTTCGGCGCGCTGCTCGCCGGCGCCCTGGGCGCGGGATAGGGTCCATGGCCGACGACCGCAAGGCCCGCCCGCCGTGGACGACTTCTTCGGCCGCGTCTTCAAGCTGGGCGTTCAGCCCGATGTCGATGTCGGCCAGGTCACCATCGCCGACGCCTCGCCCTTCGCC
>JADGQX010000378.1 GCA_017881445.1 Gemmatimonadota bacterium
CCCCGCGCTGCTGTCCTGGGCTATGAGATGTCCACACTGCTGGAGAACCCGCGGACGCCGAAGTCCGGCTGGATCATGCCGTACGCCGGGGTGGTAGGCACATTCACCGGCGATTGGATCACGGCCGCCGAGCGGTACCGTGACTGGGGCAGCCGCCAGCCGTGGGCGCGGAACGCCCGCCTCACCAACGGCCGCGTCCCGGCGTGGCTGACCGGTACGGCAATGTGGATCTGGAACCGCGGGCGTTCGCCTGGCGTGGTACCGCCCGCGCTGGCGCTGCAGCAGGCGCTGGGGCTGCCGGTGAGCATCTACTGGCACTGGTGGCACCATGGCCCCTACGACACGAGCTTCCCGGACTACCTCCCGCCCCGGGAGGGCGTGGACTCCTTCCGCGCCGCGGTTGCTACCGCCCATGCCGCGGGCCTGCACGCCATGGTCTACATGAACCAGCGGCTGTGGTGCACGGGCACGCCCACGTGGAGCGCGACCGGTGCGGCGCGCTGGGCCGTGAAGGAAAAGGACGGGCGGGTGCGCGAGGAAGTCTACAACGTCTTCGACCCGCAGAAGTGCGCGACCATGGACGTGACCACGCCGTTCTGGCGCGCGAAGTACGCGGGCATGGCGGACACGGTGGTCCATCAGTACGGCGTGGACGGCGTGTACATGGACCAGGCGGTCCAGTCACTGGTGTGCTGGGACACGACGCACACCCACCCCCTCGGTGGCGGCAACTACTGGATGGAGGGGTTCCGCCTGCTCGAGCGCGGGATCCGCGAGCGCGTGGCGGACGCGCCGGGGCGGATGCTGGCGGGGGAGGGCGCAGGCGAGACCTGGCTGCCGGAGCTGGACCTCATGCTCACGCTCCAGGTCAGCCAGGAGCGCTACTCGGACCCGGGCAGCGGCTGGGACCCGATCCCGCTATGGCAGGCCGTCTATCACCCGTTCGGCCTGACCTACGGCACCTATTCGTCGCTCAGCATGCCGCCATATGACGACCTGTGGCCCGCGGCCACCGCGCCAAAGCAGCCGCTGGCCCTGCTGGACAGGCGCTTCCGCAGCCAGTTCTATCTGGAGCAGGCACGGGCGTTCGTCTGGGGACTGCAGCCCACGATCGCCAACTTCCTGGCGCTGCAGCTCACCGAGCGACCGGACGAGACCGCGTACATGCTGCGGCTAGCCCGGCTCAGGGCCC
This sequence comes from Gemmatimonadota bacterium, assembly GCA_017881445.1. Lineage (GTDB taxonomy): Bacteria > Gemmatimonadota > Gemmatimonadetes > Longimicrobiales > RSA9 > JADGQX01. The sequence continues at coordinate 1,193 of JADGQX010000378.1, forward strand.
GGCTGCCGCAGTATTTCATCCACGGAAGATTCCTGCGGCCGCCCACCTTGAAGGTGGAGGAAGCGCAGGTCGAGCTCTCGCTCCTCTCCATCTATGCGGCACAACAAGGTGGACCCACGACCTCGACGGGGACGTTCCCGGCGGCGATCGCGGGCGCCTGGCGCGCTCCGGACGGCCGGGTCGCCATCGCCATCGCGAGCATCGTGGACAGGCCGCAGACCGTGAGCTTCGAAGTGAGCCCGCGGACGTACGGCGTCGCCGGCTCCGGCCGCGTCGTCCGCATCGACGGGAAGCAGGAGACCACCATGGCCCGGTTCAGTGGTGGTCCGGTTCCCCTTTCGCTCGAGCTGCCCGCCGGTGGCGCGGCCGTCCTCGAGCTGCGGCGCGCTGGCGCCGCCGCGCCCACGGCCGCCGCGGCCCGTCAGGCTCGTCAGTGAGGCGCGTTCCGGCGGCTGCGCGGATTCCGTTGCGATTCGGGCGATGGGTGGCGCCGGCGCGCCGCTCAGCTGCAGGGCTTCAGCCGGATGACGGCGGCCCGGCCGTCGGTCTCGAAGTACTGGCCGGAGGCGTTCCGCCCGGCGCGGGCCGCGCCCGGGGGCGACACGTACTGCAGCAGGTCGGCGCAGCCCGTGGCCTCCAGCTCCCGCACCACCACGTCGCGCTCGATGTCCACGTCGCGGGCGACGCGGTGCGTGGCCGTGCGGCGCAATGGATTCACCACCAGTCCCACGTCCTGGTCCGCGGCCGCCACCCAGGTCTGCGTGGTGTCGTCCAGCAGCCAGATGCGCAGGTGGTGGCGGAAGCGCGCGTTCGGCCCCGACAGCTCGAACACCAGGTCCTGGCGACGTCCCTCGAAGTACTGCGTGCTGACCGGCGCGCCCACGGCCGAGCCCTCGACCACGGCCGCGGTCACGGCCCGCGCCAGCGAGCGCAGCGACGGCTCCTGCGCGTGGACCCAGCCGGCGCGCGCGAACGTCGTGTCGATGGCGGCCCGCGACCCGAGCAGCACGATGTTGATGGGGTCCCCCGGACGCCGGCCGGCGCGGTCGTCGCCGGTCCGGGAGAGGAACGCCGGCAGCGTGGGAGCGGCCACCAGGTCCGGATGCGCGTCCGCCGCCACGCACTCCGCGGCGCGCGTGACGACCAGCGGCTCCGTCAGGCGCACCTGCGCGACCTCCCCCGCCAGGATCGCCGCCCGCGGGCCTCGCCGGATCAGGCGCCACCCCGCCAGCAGCGCCACCGGGATCGCCTCCGCCTCCTCCGCCAGCGCGCTCACGCCCATGATGGCGCCCGTGCGCAGCAGCCGCCCCCGGCCCGGGTGCTGGCCGCCCGCCAGCTCGCCCGAGCCCGACAGATCGTCGCGCGCGCCGTATTCCATGCTGTCCAGCACCGCGCTCACCGGCTGCCACCGGTGCGGCGCCACCTCCAGCGAGTCGAAGGCCAGTCCCAGCTCCCCCGGCCGGCCGAACCGACCCCCGCTCCGCGAGCGCGTCACCCGCCCCAGCAGCTGCGTGAACGGCTCCACCACCACGCAGTTGTCGCTCACCAGCGCACCCAGCGTCTGCACCAGCACCAGCGTGCCCGCCCGGTCCCGCCCGCCCACCAGCCTGTGCACGAAGCGGATCGGCAGCTGCGTTCCCGAGGGGAAGGTCACCCGCGGCCCGTCAGGGCCGCCGGCCGCCTCGACCGGCGGTCGGGCCGGGCCCGGCCCCCGCAGCGGCGCCGCGCTCGCGCTCGCCGCCAGGCACAGCAGGGGCGCGAGCAGCAGTGCTGCGGCCCCGCCCTGCGGCGCACGGCATCGCCAATTCGGCGCGCGCTGACGGCCTATATCGAGGTGCATCGCTTTCCCAGTGAGTGTTCCGGTGCGCGCCTCGATGATGCGAGAACAATGCCCGCGCGTCCACCCTCTCCCTGATGCCCCGGACGGCGGCACTTGGTTCCGGTG
>JADGQX010000152.1 GCA_017881445.1 Gemmatimonadota bacterium
CGTTACGCCATTCGTGCAGGTCGGAACTTACCCGACAAGGAATTTCGCTACCTTAGGACCGTTATAGTTACGGCCGCCGTTTACCGGGGCTTCGGTTCAGAGCTTCGAGTCCCGAAGGACCCTAACCCCTCCCCTTAACCTTCCGGCACCGGGCAGGCGTCAGTGGCTATACCGCGTCTTGCTCGACTTCGCAGCCACCTGTGTTTTTGCTAAACAGTCGCTTGGGCCGATTCTCTGCGGCCTCCCAAAGCTAGGGTCCGCGTGGGACCCTCACCTCGGCAGGCTCCCCTTCTCCCGAAGTTACGGGGACATTTTGCCGAGTTCCTTCTCCACGGATCACTCGAGCACCTTAGGCTACTCGCCTCGCCTACCTGTGTCGGTTTGCGGTACGGTCGGAAAGCATACTCCCGCACGAGGCTTTTCTTGGCGGCCTGCGTCGAGAGCCCTTGACGGACAAGTCCGCACTCGGCATCCGGTCTCACCTTTAGGCAGAGGGATTTGCCTCCCCACCCAGGCTACGCCGTTGCATCGGGACTACCAAACCCGACGGCTCTTCTGCTTCCGCGTCCCCCCTTGCGGTCGAACGCATACTCTCCGGCACGGGAATTTTTACCCGTTTCCCATCACCTACGCCTCTCGGCCTCGGCTTAGGGGCCGGCTAACCCGGAGCGGATGACCCTGGCTCCGGAACCCTTAGGCTTTCGGTGGCGGGGATCCTCCCCCCGCTTAGCGCGTACTCATTCCGGCATCTGCACTCCCCACCCCTCCACGCCGCCTTCCAGCAACGCTTCCTCGCAGTGGGGACGCTCTCCTACCATGACACCCCCCCGAAGAGGGGTACCATCCGTGGCTTCGGTGGCGGACTTCAGTCCCGACCATTTTCGGCGCAAATCCACTCGACTGGTGAGCTATTACGCACTCTTTAAAGGAGTGGCTGCTTCTAAGCCAACCTCCCAGCTGTCTGAGCGAATTCACATCCTTTGTTGACCACTAAGTCCACACTCCGGGACCTTAGCCGACGGTCTGGGTTCTTACCCTCTCGCGTACGCACATTATCGCACGTACCCTGTCTCCCGAGCTCACTCTCACGGGTATTCGGAGTTTGCTTGGAGTCGGCAGGCTGTGAGACCCCCTCGTCCATGCAGTGCTCTACCCCCCAGAGAGACCACTCGAGGCCGTACCTAAATACGTTTCGGAGAGAACCAGCTATCTCCCAGCTTGATTGGCCTTTCACCCCTACCCACAGCTCATCCGAGCGGTTTTCAACCCACATCGGTTCGGTCCTCCACCCGGTGTTACCCGGGCTTCAACCTGGCCATGGGTAGATCGCAAAGGTTTCGGGTCTGCCCCCGCGGACTCAACGCCCTGTTCAGACTCGCTTTCGCTCCGGCTCCGGCGCTAAACGCCTTAGCCTCGCCCGCGAGGAGCAACTCGCCGGATCATAATGCAAAAGGCACGCAGTCACCCCTCCAACCCCCGAGGGGGCTAGAAAGGCTCCTACCGCTTGTAGGCACACGGTTTCAGGTTCTATTTCACTCGCCTCCCGGCGTTCTTTTCACCTTTCCCTCACGGTACTCGTGCACTATCGGTCGCGGGCGAGTATTTAGCCTTGGAGGGTGGTCCCCCCAGATTCAGCCAGAGCTCCTCGATTCCTCCGGCCTACTCGGGTACCGGTGCCACCCCTGCGTCTCCGCTTCCCCTACAGGACTCTCACCTTCTGCGGCGGGCCGTTCCAGGCCGCTTCGAGTCACGGATCCACATGAGGCGGGATAACCCCGCACCAGCCCCTCAACCCCGACCCCACTAGGAGGTCGGTTTGGGCTCTTCCCCTTTCGCTCGCCGCTACTCAGGGAATCTCGCTTGATTTCTTCTCCTCCGGGTACTGAGATGTTTCAGTTCCCCGGGTTGGCTCCCCCTAAGGGGTGACGGAGCATGACCCCCGCCGGGTTTCCCCATTCGGACACCCATGGATCAACGCCTGCGTGCGACTCCCCATGGCTTTTCGCAGCTTGCCGCGTCCTTCCTCGCCTGCCCGCGCCTAGGCATCCCCCGTGTGCCCTTACCGCGCTTGACCAGTTCCCTGTTACCCTGCCCCATGCAGAGCAGATAACACAAGACCAGCCTCACCCAGCTCTAAGCACCTAAAGCGCTCTACTTCCTTCCCCTCACCCAAGTTGTCAAAAAGCATATGCGGTTCGTGTTGGGTGACCGCAGCCCTGAAGATTACAGCTTCCGTCCCGGTTCGTCAACCCCGCGTAAGAGGGGAAGGCGCCCTGGGGACGGCCGTGCTCGCTCGGCCTACTGCAATGCCGAGCTTTGAATGGTAGCCCGCCTAGCCCCCGCCCGTCAACCCCCGGAAACGGCCTGGCGCCGAGGATCGAGGACCCGGACGCGGGTAGCGGGAATCGAGAGTCGATCCTCCGGATTCGAGCACCCGCGTGCTGGCGGGGAACCCGTGCTCCGATGCTCGGTGCTCCCCGATGCTCGACACCCGGAGAATCGCCGCTGGACGCTCGACGGGGCATTCCTCGCCGGATTGCGTGGGAAACGGCTGCGGCCTACCCTTGGCTGATCCCATGACCCGGAGGCGGATTGGAGACGGCACGCGTGTCGCGGCGGGGTGGAGATCGCTGGGCACAGGGTCACCCGTGGATCTATCGGAGCGACGTGACGCGCCCGCCGGCGGGGCCGGCGGGCGCGGTGCGAGTCGTGGCCGAAGGTGGCGCCTTCCTCGGCATTGCCCTGTGGAGCCCGGCATCCACGATCTCGCTGCGGCTGCTGACGCGCGAGGAGCGGGAGATCGACTTCGGTTTCTGGCGCGAACGAGTGGACGCGGCGGCGCGCTTCCGGGAGTCGCTGGCGCCGGACGCGACGGCCTACCGGCTGATGCACGGCGAGGCGGACGGGGCGCCGTCGCTGGTGGTGGATCGCTACGGCGAGCACCTGGTGGTGCAGCTGCTGTCGGCAGGGCTGGAGGCGTTTCGGGGCGAGATCGTGTCCGCGCTGCAGGAGCGATTCCAGCCCGCGGGGATGCTGGCGCGCAACGACGTGCCCGTGCGGAGCCACGAGCAGCTGGATCGCTCGGTGGAGTTGCTGGCGGGCTCGGTGCCGGAGGAGCTGGAGGTGCGGGAAGGGCGTGTGCGGTACCGGGTGGCGCCCTGGACGGGTCAGAAGACGGGGGCGTTCCTGGACCAGCGGGAGAACCGGGGGCGAGCGGGCGAGCTGAGCCGCGGCCGGGCGCTGGACTGCTTCTCGTATCACGGCTCGTTCGCGCTGCACCTGGCGACGGGCGCCGCGGAGGTCGTGGCCGTGGACTCCTCGGCGCCGGCGCTGGCGCGCGCGTCGGAGAACGCGGCGCTGAACGGTTTCGAGCACGTGCGGGCGGTGGAGGCGAACGTGTTCGACTTCCTGCGGGCGCAGGAGTCGGCGGGGGAGCGCTACGACATCGTGGTGCTGGACCCGCCCGCCTTCTCCAAGCGGCGCGACGCGCTGCCGCAGGCGCTGCGGGCCTACAAGGAAGTGAATCTGCGGGCCCTGCGGTTACTTACGCCCGGAGGCCACCTGTGCACGTTCAGTTGCTCGTTCCACGTGGACACGGCGAGCTTCCGCGAGATGCTGCGCTCGGCCGCTGTGGACTCGGGACGTCCCGTTCGCTGGATCGAGGCGCGGGGCCAGTCGGCGGACCACCCGGAGCTGCTGCAGATCCCGGAGAGCGGTTACCTGAAGGGGGCGGTGCTGCAGGCCATGCCCTAGCGACGACATCCCGTCGGGAACAGCCGCCGCCCGCCGGCCCGGCCGCTCTTAGGTTCCGCGCCGCGCGAGAAAGCCCGAGATCTCGTCGGGGCTGACGGCGAAATCCCCGATCGGTCCACTCCACTCGCCGTGCCAGTCCGAGCCTCCCGTGACCAGCAGTCCGTGGACGGCGGCGGCGGCCAGGATCTCCTCGGTCTCCGCGGCCAGGTTGCGCGGCCGGTAGGCCTCGACTCCGTCGAGCCCGAGCGCGACCAGCGTCTCCAGGTCGCTGCGCACGAGGTCCATGGGCGGATGTGCCCACACGGCCGCGCCGCCGCCGCGGTGAACCATGCGCACGGCCTCGCCGGGGTCGAGCAGCTGCACGGGGAAGAAAGCCGGTCCCCGGTCGCCGATGAAGCGCTCGAACGCCTCGCCGAAGGTGCGGACGTGCCCGTGCAGGACCATGACCCGGGCGAGGTGGGGACGGCCCACGTTCGCCTCGGAGCCCGCCAGGCGAACGACCTCGTCGTACGTGACACTGATGCCGAGCTCGCGCAGGCGGCCGATCATGTGGCCCATGCGGTCCTGCCGGCGCAGGGCCGCGTGGCGGCTGAACTCGAGCAGCTCCGGCGCCAGGGGGTCCACGTCGTAGCCCAGGATGTGGAGCTCGCGGCCGTCGTGCGTGGTGGACAGCTCGATCCCCGGCACGACCTCGATGCGTCCGGCGGCGGCGGCGAGGGCCGCCGGGATGCCCGCCACCGTGTCGTGGTCCGTGAGGGCGATGAGGTCGAGCCGGCCGGCCGCGGCCACGACCAGCCCTCCGGGCGAGAGCATGCCGTCGGAGGCGGTGGAGTGCAGGTGCAGGTCGACGCGCACGGCCGCCCCTCAGCCGGTGGGAGACGGTTGGCCCGGCCGCGCGACGCGCGGCGCCGGGGCGGCCGCGCTCGGGCTGCCGCCAGGTCGTTGGGGCAGCGCCGCGCCGACCGGAAGGCCACGCCCGCGCCGAAGGCCGGCTGATCCCCGAAGCTCCCACCCACACGCAGGATGAGGGTCGGCGTGACGTCCAGGTCCGCGCCCAGGTCGGTGTCGAAGCGGAACTCGGTGGTCTTGTCGCCGTGGTCCGGCGAGATGATGGCGAGGGCGACGCGCGGGTGCACGTGGGGCGTCACCGCCAATCCCCCGCCGGTCAGGTGCAGGCCGAGCGTGAGGCCGACCGGAACACTCAGCACCGTCGCCCCGCTGCCGAAGAGGGTCCCCACGCCGGCCGTCCAGTTGAACGCCAGTGGCGGGGCCACCGGACCGAGCCCGCCCTTGGCCTCGGCGCCGAAGCCCCAGCGGCTGACGCCCGAGAGAATCTGGACGTACTCGCCCCGGATGCCGAGGTTCAGGCCGCCGCTCTGGCGTCAGGTCGCTGCGATTCCCCAATCCGTATCCTTCGGCCGGATGAAGTACAACTCCCAGATCGTCGTGCGGGCCGGGCGACTGAAAGCTCAGGTGGCCGAAACGGCGAAACGCCGGCCAGCCGGTAGCAAGAGGAGGGCCAGTCAGCGTTTGCGCGATCGCGACGGGACGGCGCCGACCCGCCGGACGCGCCAGCGTCGCTCGCCGGACCCGCCGATCAGTCCGCCTGGGCGCGCTCGCTGAGGATGGTCACCCGGTCGTCAACGACCTGCAGGAACCCGCCGGCCACGAAGAACCGCTGCTCCTGGGTGCCGGCACGGATGCGCAGCTCGCCCTCGCCCAGGAGCGCCAGCATGGGCGCGTGATGGCGCAGGATTCCGACCTCGCCGTCCCAGGCGGTCGCGACCACCATGTCGGCCACGCCCTCGAAGACCGTGCGCTCCGGGCTGATCACCGAGACGGACAGCCGCTCGGCCATGTCAGGCCCCCACGCCCATGGACTTGCCCTGCTCCACCACTTCCTCGATGCCGCCGACCATGTAGAAGGCCTGCTCGGGCAGGTGGTCGAACTCGCCGGCGGCCACGCGCTCGAAGGACTCGATGGTGTCCTCGAGCTTCACGTAGCGGCCCTCGCGCCCGGTGAACTGGGAAGCGACGGAGAAGGGCTGTGAGAGGAAGCGCTGGATGCGCCGGGCGCGAGCGACCAGCACCTTGTCCTCCTCGGACAGCTCCTCCATGCCCAGGATGGCGATGATGTCCTTCAGCTCATTGTAGCGCTGCAGGATCCGCTGCACCGACGTCGCCACGTTGTAATGGCGCTCCCCGATGAACTGCGGGTCCATGATGCGCGAGCTCGAGTCCAGCGGGTCCACGGCGGGGTAGATCCCGATCTCCGTGAGCGCGCGGCTCAGCACCGTGGTGGCGTCGAGGTGCGCGAAAGCCGTGGCCGGCGCGGGATCGGTGAGGTCGTCGGCCGGGACGTAGATCGCCTGCACCGAGGTGATGGAGCCATCGCGGGTGGAGGTGATCCGCTCCTGCAGATCCCCCATCTCCGAGGCGAGCGTCGGCTGGTAGCCGACGGCCGAGGGCATGCGGCCGAGGAGCGCCGACACCTCGGACCCCGCCTGGGTGAAGCGGAAGATGTTGTCGATGAAGAGCAGCACGTCCTGCTTGTCCACGTCGCGGAAGTACTCGGCGACGGTCAGACCGGACAGCCCCACGCGCAGGCGCGCGCCCGGCGGCTCGTTCATCTGGCCGTAAACCAGGGCGACGTTGTCGAGCACGCCGCTCTCCTTCATGTCCAGCCAGAGATCGTTGCCCTCGCGGGTCCGCTCCCCCACGCCGCAGAACACGGAGCGACCGCCGTGATGCTGCGCGATGTTGTTGATCAGCTCCATGATCACGACCGTCTTGCCCACACCGGCGCCACCGAACAGGCCGGTCTTGCCGCCCTTGACGTAGGGCGCGATCAGGTCGACGACCTTGATGCCGGTCTCGAAGATCTCCGTCTTGGGCTCCAGCGCCGTGAACTTGGGCGGATCGCGGTGGATCTCCCAGCGCAGCACGTCCGCCGGCAGATCGCCCTGCTCGTCCACGGGGTCGCCGACCACGTTCAGGATCCGGCCGAGCGCCGCCTCGCCCACCGGGATCGAGATGGCGCGGCCCGTGTCCACCGCGTCCATGCCCCGGACCACGCCATCGGTGGACGACATGGCGACGGCGCGCACCTGGTCCCGGCCCACGTGCTGCTGGACCTCGGCCACCAGGCGCGTCGGCTTGCCGCCCTCCATGGAGAAGGTGATCTCCAGGGCGTTGTAGATGTCGGGCAGCTGCTCCGGCTGGAATTGCACGTCCAGAACGGGGCCGATCACCTGGACCACTTTGCCGATATTGGGCATGTAGCTCTCCTCAAGTTCCACGAGCCGCTCGGGCCCGGTTCTGTCTACTCCAGCGCCGCCGCGCCGCCCACGATCTCGGCGATCTCCTGCGTGATCACCGCCTGGCGCAGGCGGTTGTACTTCCGGCGCAGCGTGTCGAGCACGTCTCCGGCATTGTCGGTGGCATTCTTCATGGCCGTGCGGCGCGCGCCCTGCTCGGCGGCCGCGGTCTCCACCAGGGCGCGGTATACCATGTTGCGCACGTAGAGCGGGAGCAGCCGGTTCAGGATCTCGTCCGCGGAGGGCGAGAGGATGTAGTTCAGCGCGCGGCCCCCCTGCTGGTCCGCGGGCTCGGGGATGGGCAGCACGGTCAGCACGGCCGGCGGTGTGAAGAGCGCCGACCGATACTGGGCGTAGACCACGTGCACGGCGTCGATTTCCCCCGCCTCGAAGCGCGCGACCAGCGGCTCGACCAGCGAGCTGGCGTCCGCCGCCGTGGGCCGGTCCGTGATGTCGGTGCGCGTCAGCGCCGCGGGCACCTTGTGGAAGCGGAAGAACGCGATGCCCTTGCGCCCGACCACGTGCAGCTCCGGCTCCACGCCCTCCTGCCGCAGCCGTGCCAGCAGCGTGCGGGTCTCGCGCGTGAGGTTGACGTTGAAGGCGCCGGCCTGGCCGCGGTTGGACGTGAGCAGGATGACCGCCGCCCGCCGCTGCTGCACCGGCTGGCGCAGCAGCGGGTAGCGCTCGCGCAGCTCGGGGTCGAGGAGCCGCCCGATCACCTCCGCCAGCCGCTGCGCGTAGGGGCGCGCGGCGGCGACCCGATCGCTCGCCCGCTTCAGCTTGGACGTGGCGATCATCTCCATGGTCTTGGTGATCTGGCGCGTCTTCTCGATCGAGCGGATGCGCCGGCGGATCTCGCGCGTCTTGGCCATCTCAGGCTCCGGTCCCGGTCCCGAAGACGCGCTTGAACTCGTCGATGGCCGACACCAGCTGCTGGGCCGTGGTGTCCTTGAGGTCCCTGTCGTCGCGGATCGCCAGCCCGACCGCCGGCCGGGACGCCCGCATGAAATCCCTGAACTCGCGCTCGAAGGCGCGGATCTTCGCCACGTCGATGTCGTCGAGGTAGCCGTTGGTCACGGCGTAGATGATCATGACCTGCTCCTCGAACGGAATCGGCACGTACTGCGGCTGCTTCAGCACCTCGACCGTGCGGGCGCCGCGGGCGAGCTGCTTCTGCGTGGCCGCGTCCAGGTCGGTGCCGAACTGGGAGAACGCCTCCAGCTCGCGGTACTGGGCGAGGTCCAGGCGCAGGCGTCCGGCCACCTTCTTCATGGCCTTGGTCTGCGCGTTTCCGCCCACGCGCGACACGGAGATGCCGACGTTCACGGCCGGGCGCTGCCCCGCGTAGAAGAGGTCGGACTCCAGGAAGATCTGCCCGTCCGTGATCGAGATGACGTTGGTGGGGATGTAGGCGGAGACGTCGCCGGCCTGCGTTTCGATGATGGGCAGGGCCGTCAGCGAGCCGCCGCCCGCGGCCTCGCTCAGCTTCGCCGCCCGCTCCAGCAGCCGCGAGTGCAGGTAGAAGACGTCGCCCGGATACGCCTCGCGCCCCGGCGGCCGGCGCAGCACCAGCGAGAGCTGGCGGTAGGCCGTCGCCTGCTTGGAGAGGTCGTCGTAGATGCAGAGCGTGGCCTTGCCCTGCCACATGAAATGCTCGGCCAGCGCCGTGGCGGCGTAGGGCGCGATGTACTGCATGGGCGCCGGGTCCGACGCATTGGCCGCGACCACGATGGTGTAGGCCATGGCGCCGGCCTCGCGCAGCTGCTCCACCACCGTGGCGACCTTGCCCGCGCGCTGGCCGATGGCGCAGTACACGCAGATGACGTCGCCGGCCGTCTGGTTCAGGATGGTGTCGATGGCGACGGCGGTCTTGCCCGTGCCCCGGTCGCCGATGATGAGCTCGCGCTGGCCGCGGCCGATGGGGATCATGGAATCGATGGCCTTGAGCCCCGTCTGCAGCGGCTCCTTCACGGGCTGCCGCAGCACGATGCCGGGCGCCACCACGTCGATGTGGCGGCGGTCCTCAATCGGCTCGATCGGGCCTTTGCCATCGATCGGCTCGCCCAGCGCCGTGACCACGCGGCCGACGTAGCCGGCGCCCACGGGGATGTCCAGCACCCGCCCCGTGCGGCGCACGGTGTCGCCCTCCTGCAGCGACGTCCAGTCGCCCAGGATCACGGCGCCGATGTTGTCCTCCTCGAGGTTCAGCGCCAGCGACATGACGGCTTCGCCGGTCTTGTGGGAGTGAATCTCGAGCATCTCGCTCGACATGGCCCCGGTCAGGCCGTAGATGCGGGCGACGCCGTCCTTGACCTCCAGCAGCTCGCCGACTTCCTCGACCTCGAGCTGCTCCTGGTAATGCTCGATCTGCTCCAGGAGGACGCCCTTGATCTCGCTCGCGCGAAGCTGTGCCTCTGTGCTCGCCATAATCCGTTCAGTTCAAAGAGCTTTCGCTCGTCCGCGGGTGTCTACTCCGGTCCAGGCCCGCCGATGGGCCACCCGGCTCAACGCGCCGGGATCTCCGCCTCCAGCATCCGGCGCCGCATGCCGGCCAGCCGTCGCTTGAGCGAGCCGTCCAGCACCTTGTCGCCCCAGCGCACGATCAGCCCGCCCAGGATGCGTGGGTCCACGGCGATGTGGGCGATCACGGTAAGGCCGAGGATGCGCGACAACTCGGCCTGCACCTCCTCCTCCGTGCGCTCGTCCGACTCGCGGGCGAGGGTCACGTCCACGTGCACGCGGCCGAGGTGCTCATCCACCAGCGCGTCGTATTCCCGGCCGATTTCCGGCAGGAGCCGCTGCCGGCGCTTGTCCAGCACCACCAGCACGAAGTTCAGGAACAGCCGCGGCACGCGGCCGCCCAGGGCGCGCTCGAGCACTGCTTTGCGCTCGGCCGTCTCGATCTGCGGCGTCTCCAGGAAGAGCCGCACGAGCGGCTCCTGCTCGATCAGGGCCGTGAGCTCATGGAACGCCGCCGCGAAGGCGTCGTGCGCCGTGTGGCGCTCGCCCAGCTCGAACAGCGCCTCGGCGTAACTGTGGGCGATCGTCGTGTCTCTCACGTCAGCGCACTCCCGCGCCCGTGCCGTCCTGCTCGGGGCTGATGCGCGCCAGGTACTGCTGCACCAGCCGCCGGTCCTCGGCGCTGTCCAGCCGCTTCTCCACCAGCCGGGACGCCGCCGCCAGCGAGAGATCCACCGCCTCACGCCGCAGCTGGCCGATCGCCACCTCCTGCTCCCGGCGGATGTCGTCGCGGGCACGGGCCAGCAGCTCTTCCTGCTGGCGCCGGGCCGTCTCCAGCATCTCCTGGCGGATGTGCTCGGCACCCAGCCGGCCCTCCGCCATGATCTGCTGCGCCTGCTGCCGCGCCTCCGCCAGCTGGCGACGATGCTCCTCCAGCGCCTTCGTCGCCTCCGCCCGGTCCTGGGCCGCCGCCTCCAGGATGTCGCGGATGCGCTTCTCCCGCGCCTCCAGCGTCCCGAGGATCGGCTTCCAGGCGTAGCGCCCGAGCACGATCAGTAGCCCCAGGAAGATGATGACCGTCCAGATCATCACGCCGGCGTTCAGGCTGAAGAACGGGCTGGTCTCGGCCCCGCCCTCCTGGAGCATCACACCCAGAATGTTCATCCGTTTCGTCCCTTGCCTTCAGGCCTGGGGCCGTGCCGGCGCCGGATCGCTCCGGCGCCGCGCGGCCCGCGCGCTCTCTACAGCAGCTTGAACAGCAGCTCGATCACGAGCGCGAACAGCGTCACGCCTTCGATCAGCACGGCGAGAATGATCGCCGCCGTCTGGATGTTCCCTGCCGCCTCCGGCTGACGCGCGATGCCTTCCGCCGCCGAGCCGCCAATGCGCC
>JADGQX010000379.1 GCA_017881445.1 Gemmatimonadota bacterium
TCCTTCACCTACGCCTGGCTCGCCACGATCGGCGGAGCCAGTGACTTGAACGTCCAACTCCGACGAGTGAATGGTACCTGCGCGCACCGTGCGTGCAGGTACGCCCCACTGGCACGGTGAGGGAGGCAGATAGGCGCGTGCCGCTGGCTCCCGCCACTGGGCGACTACCGGCTGCGCCATCCGGGCGCGTCTGCGGAGGGTCGGTCTTGAGCCAGTCAGCCATCGTCCGACCTCCGGAGTGAACCGCCCTGGCTTCGGAGGAGACCCGGACTGTTGGAATCAGGCGGCTGCCGACATTCTGCTGCGCCGGTAGAGCTCGTGGGCCGAAAGGCTCCATCGATCGCGTGTTCTCAAGGGCGTGGCGCGCGGTGTCGGCGACCGCGTCGAGGGCATCGCCCCGCTCGGCGGCGGCCCCGGCGTACTTGAACGCGAACACGATCCCAGCGACCCGCGCCTGGTGTCCGCCCGTTCCTTCGGCGCCGACGCGACATCCTCGGCAACAAGGACCGTCGCGATCACGATGCCCTCCGCAGCGGCCGGATCGGCGGCGAGATTCGGGGACCCGGAGCATACGTGGACCAGATGCAATCCGCGTTCTGGCGTGGCGACCACCGCCGATCTGACCGAGCGGTGGTAGCCTCGGCCGCCCATGGCTGCACTCGATGTCCCGCCGATCCGGATCCCCGACGAGTTCACCGTCTGGGCTGCCAGCGACCTGCACGGCCAGCTCGGCGCCGTCGACCGGCTGCTCGGCGCGGCCGGCCTGACCGACGGCGCGGATCGGTGGACCGCGCCGGCCGGGACGGCGTTCGTCGTGACCGGCGACGTGGTGGACCGGGGTCCCGATTCGCTGCGGCTCGTCCGGCGTCTCGCCTCGCTCCGCGCGCAGGCCGGGCACGCCGGCGGGCTGGTCGCGATCCTCGAGGGCAACCACGAGGCGCAGGTCCTGGGCGGGATCGGAGGCGAGCCTGAGATCTTCCGGGCGCTGATGACGTTCGGCGGCGGGGCGACGCTGCGGTCCGCCGGGCTACGCCCGGACGAGTGGAAGGGCCGCTCGTCCGCCGAGATCGCCGCTCGCGTGGACGAGCTGGCCCCCGACCTCGTGCCGACGCTGTGGACGTTCGCGCCGTACGCGCGCTGGCGGGACGTGCTGTTCGTCCACGCCGGGCCTGTGCCGTTCCAGGATCTCGATCGATTCGAGCGGAGCGCGGACCGGCTGTGGATTCGCGACGGGTTCTTTGCCTCACCGGAGCCCTTCCCGGACGCGGAGTCGTGGGCGACGTACCGGAGGGCCGGGATCAGCCAGGTCGTCTTCGGACATACCCCGGTCGACCGGCCCACCTTGAGCCACGACGGGCACGCCCTCAATCTCGACACGTGGCGTGGTCAGCAGGTCACCCTCGCCCGGCTCGAGCCGGGACCTGACCTGCGCAATGCCGCCTTCCGGGCGGAGCCGGTAGAGCCGCGCGCCATCGCCGACGATCCGGTCTCCGCCGAGGAGATCCGACGCTTCGACGCCGATCTCCCTGCGCTGGTCGATGCCTGGGTCGCCGTGCACCGCCCATCATCCGTGGAACGTCGCTGACCCCAGGAGGTCCCCTGCGGAGGCGACAAGCCGTCGGTCCTAGCGGTGTCACGCGGAATGAGGAACCGCCCTCGGCGTCCTGGAGCCTTCCCGGCCCAGACGCGCCGAGCGACAGGGATCCGTGGCTCAGATGCCCGCCGCCTGCTCGTAGTACATGTTGTCCTCCCGCGAGCCGCCCTGGCCGGCGCCCAGGTTCCGGTAGTCGGCCACGAACTCGATTCGCCGCAGCCACTTGACCATCTTGAAGCCAAGCTCGGTCTCCACGCGCAGGCGCAGTGGTGCGCCGTACGGGACAGGCAACGGCTGGCCGTTCATCTGGTCGGCCAGGATCGTCTGGGGATGGCGCGCCAGGCAGATGTCGACCGACTCGTAGAAGGGTTGGCCCGACAGGTCCAGCTGGTACGAGTGGAAGATGAGGAAGCGGGCCGCCGGCAATGGACGGCAGGCGTCGAGGATGGCGCCCAGCGGGACACCGCCCCATTCGGCGATGCCGCACCAGCCCTGGATGCAATGGTGTTTCGTGATCTGCGTCTGCGCGGGCATCTCGTGGAGGTCGGCGAGCGTCAGGCTGAGCGGCGTTTCCACCAGCCCGCCGACCTCGAGGCGCCAGTCGGTGAAGCCGTCCGTCGCCAGGTGCGCGTACTCGGACGTATCGGGCGGTGTCCCGTTGACCAGGAACTGCGGCGAGATGCTGCTCGCCGGATAGTGCTGGCGGGAGCGGGTGCGCACGGCCAGTGCCCGCATGATCGGGCGGATGATCCGCCCGAGGACGTGCTGGGCGGTACGAGGCCAGCGCCGCGAGCTCCACGACGTGACGGCGTAGATCGCCAGGATGGACGCGATGAGGGCCAGCCCGATGAGAACCGCCGCGCCCTGGTCGGTCTGGTGCTGCCCCAGGATGATGTCGCCCATGTTCCTGGAGAAACCGGTCACGACCACCATGAACGTATGCATGACGATAAACGCGACAAACGCAAGCAGGCCGAGGAAGTGGAGGCTGCGCGCCCCCTGGCGGCCCCCGAACAGCTTCGCGTATCTCGGGAACTGCGCCTCGATGCCGGGTGACTGGGCCGCACCGGTCAGGATCAGGAACGGCGCCAGCAGGAAGACGACGGCGGCGTAGGCGAGCTGCTGCAGCGGATCGTACGGCACCCCCGGGCTCGGGGGCGGCTGGTGGAGGCTCAGGTACGTCAAGAGCGTCTGCCACGCGTCGGGGAAGATCGACCACGAGGTGGGGATGAGCCGCTGCCACTCTCCGGTCGCGAAGAGGAGAACCACGTAGACCACGCCGTTGAGGACCCAGAACATCGCGGCGGAGAAGTGCCAATGGCGCCCCAGGCCGAGGTTGTTGCCGCCCGGCTGGCCCAGCCACGCCG
Source organism: Gemmatimonadota bacterium (assembly GCA_017881445.1). Taxonomy (GTDB): domain Bacteria; phylum Gemmatimonadota; class Gemmatimonadetes; order Longimicrobiales; family RSA9; genus JADGQX01. The sequence goes on from JADGQX010000379.1 coordinate 2,962, forward strand.
AGACGTCCCGCTCCTGCTCGAGGGCAGTCCAGGGTCGGTCGGTGGGGATGGGTCGCTTGGGGAACTTGAGCCACTCCGTGCCCGGCGTCGAGTTGTCGTTCCAGTAGAGCCGTGGATACGCGCCCAGGATCTGGATGCCCGCC
>JADGQX010000153.1 GCA_017881445.1 Gemmatimonadota bacterium
TACAGCGGCTTCAACCCGGACGTGAGCAGCCTGGGGGTGGGCAACATGAACCGGGGCGTGGACATCGGCGCCTATCCGCTGGCGCGCAGCGTGACGTTCGGAGTGAGCGTGACCTATTGACCTGGCGGCGCCGGCCGCGGGCCACGCCCGCGGCCGGACCGGCGCCGACCTACTCGCGATGAGGACTCACATGAACAAGCGAATCGCGGTCGTCGCGCTCTCCGCCACGCTCCTGATGGCGCTGGGATGCAGCGACAGTTTCCTGACCGAGGTCCCGCAGGACTTCGTGGGACCGGTGAACTTCTACCGCAACGCCGGGGACGCCGTGGCCGCGGTCAACGCGGCCTACGCCGGCTTCGTGCTCGTGCCTTCTCCCATGAGCGGTGACGACTATTACGGTCGCAACTACTACCTGCTCACGGAGCTGCCCACCGAGACGATGACCAACCGTCTGGGCGCGACCAACGAGCGCTCGCTCATCGACTTCTACGGCTGGACCGCCGACCACGTCTACCTCTACAACCTCTGGCGGGTGGCCTACTTCGACATCAACAAGGCCAACGCCGTGATCGACCACGTGCCCGGCATCGACATGTCGGACACGGGGCTGCGCGACCGGGTGGTGGGCGAGGCCAAGTTCCTGCGCGCGCTGCACTACTTCAACCTGGCCCGCTTCTTCGGCGGCGTGCCGCTCAAGCTGCACGAGACGGCCGGGCTGGACAGCCTGCAGCTGCCCCGGGCTACCGTGGCGGCGACCTATGCCCAGATCATCCAGGACCTGCAGGAAGCGGCCGCCGTTCTGCCCGTGAGCTACGGCTCGGTGGATCGTGGTCGCGCCACCAAGGGTGCGGCCCTCACGCTGCTGGCCAAGGTCTACCTGCAGCGGGGCGCGACCGGCGTGGGTACGGCCGCCGACTTCACCAGCGCCGCGGACAACCTCAGGCTGGTGAAGAACCTGGGCATCTATTCGCTGGACGCGAACTTCGGCAGCCTGTTCGACGGTACCAACGAGGCCAGCCCGGAGATCATCTTCGCCATCCAGAACGCGCCCATCGCCGGCGCCGGCGGCCAGCTGGGCAAGTACATGGTCGGCTCCAAGTGGCCCTATGGCGGCGCCACCGGCCAGAACGCGTTCCAGATCGAGATCCCGTTCTTCAACAGCTGGCCGGACACCGACAAGCGCAAGGCGGGCTCGCTGCTGCTCTCCTGGGTGGACAAGAGCGGCAAGACCGTCGCCTGGGGCACGACCAGCACGCTGGTCACCGCCTACGGCTCCACGGGTCCCGTGCCCCGGAAGTTCGTGGACATCAACAGCCAGGGCTCGGGCATGGACGGCTGCGACTACGTGGTGCTGCGCTACGCCGACGTGCAGCTCATGCTGGCCGAGGCCATCAACGAGGCCAGCGGCCCGACGGCCGAGGCGTACGATGCCGTCAACCAGGTGCGGGCCCGTGCCGGCCTGACCGCGCTGGCGGCCGGGCTCAGCAAGACCGACTTCAAGAACGCGGTCTTCCTCGAACGGCGCTACGAATTCTTCGCGGAAGGCCAGGGCTTCTTCGACAACCAGCGCAACTGGAGCTGGGCCATGGGCCGGGTCGAGGCCAACATGAAGCTGGGCCCGACGCTCAACAAGTCGCCCCTGACCAGCAGCGTGCCCAAGGTCGACGCCTCGCCCATCGCGGACAAGTACAAGCTGTTCCCGATCCCGACCCGGGTGAAGCAGCTGAACCCGCTCATCACGGATCAGAACCCGGGCTGGTGATGGCGCGTCCAGCACGCGAGCCGGGCTGACGCACCACGGAGGGGGCATCCCATGAGAGCGGGGTGCCCCCTCCGCTACTTCTCCCGCGCCGACGCGCGCGCTATCCTTGGAAGATCCGTCTCCAGGGGGTCCACATGGCTTTTCCATCGACGTCCGGTCGCGTCCTTGCGGGCGCGCTCATCGCGTTCTCCACCGCCACGGGAGCCTGCGCACCGGCGCTGCATCACCGCAGCGCGAAGGCTCCCGTGGACAGCGTTTCGGTCGGCTACGGCCAGCAGGACCCGCGCAACGTCAGCACGGCCGTGAGCTCGATCAGGCCTGACGAGCGCGACAACAGCGCCGCGATCTCCCTGGAGCAGCTCATCGAGGGCCGCGTGGCCGGGGTGGAGATCCTGCGCGACGGCAGCGGGCGGGTCTCGCTGCGCATCCGCGGCACCAACAGCCTCACGTCCAGCACCGAGCCGCTCTACGTCATCGACGGCACCACCGTGCAGGCTGGCTCCTTCTCGGACGCCATGTCGGGGGTGAACCCGCGCGACGTCGCTCGCATCGACATCCTGAAGGACGCGGCCGCGACGGCCATCTACGGTTCCCAGGGTGCCAACGGCGTGGTCCTGATCACGACCAAGCGCGCGAACTAGTCGCCGGCGCCGCCCATCAGGGCGCCGGGCGGGATTGCGCCCGCCCCGGCCCCAGCGCGAAAAGGAGCGTCACCCCCGGCAGCCAGCCGGCGAGCTGCAGCCAGGTCGCCGGGGGCAGGATCAGGCCGGCCAGCACCGCCACGTCCACCAGGAAGCGGACCCGGCCCAGCCCCGTCGCCCCGATCGCCTCCCCCACCGCTGCGCTGCCCAGGCGCGCGTACGGCACCACGGATCGGCCTGCCAGGTAAGTCGCATCCCGCCAACGCGATACCCCTCACGTCCCCCCGGCCTCTTGACAATATCTGTTAGAACGATTATCGTTTGTGCGTGACGACAGACCTGGCTCCACCACACACACGGGGAAACGACGCCATGCTCACGCAGGAACGGCCGAACCCGACCCATGCCCTGGCGCTCGAGCACGCGGCTTTCCTCGCCATCCAGCGCCTGGCCAGCGACCTGAGCCAGGGCGTCGCGGAGCTGCTCAAAGAAGCCTCGCTCAGCGGGCCGCAGTACAACGTGCTGCGCATCCTGCGCGGTGCGGGCGGCCCCGGCCTGGCCTGCGGCGAGATTGCCGACCGGCTCATCGCCAGGGACCCCGACATGACCCGGCTGCTGGACCGGCTGGAGAGGCGAGGCCTGGTGTCCCGGGTGAGGGAGAGCGAGGACCGGCGCATCGTGACCACGCGCATCACACCCGCGGGGCTGCAGCTCCTGGCCACGCTGGACGAGCCCATCTCGCAGCTGCACCAGAGCCAGCTCGCCCACCTGGGCGCCGAGAAGCTGAAGGCGTTGCTGGCGCTGGTCGAGGAGGCGCGCTCCGAGCGCGCCTGAGCGGTTGGCGGACCGCGCGGCGTTTCGGTGCCGCGTTTTCCTGGCACGATATCTGTTGCAACGATGAACGACGAAACATTAATCGGAGAATGTACAATGAGCGCTTTCAACGGATCGACCTCGCAGGGACGCGTTGCCGCCGGGCTGACCGTGCTGCGGGTGGCGGTAGGCGCGGCTTTCGTGGCGCATGGTGCGCAGAAGCTGCTGGTGTTCGGGCTGCCGGGTGTGACGGCTGCATTCGGGCAGATGGGCATCCCCTTCCCGGGGGTGACGGGCCCGCTGGTGGCGCTGGTGGAGTTCCTGGGCGGGCTGGCGCTGGTGCTGGGGCTGCTGACGCGCCTGGCGGCTCTGCCGCTGGCGATCGACATGCTGGGCGCGATCGCGTTCGTGCACCTGAGGAACGGCTTCTTCGCGCCTACCGGCTTCGAGTACCCCTTCACGCTGCTGGCGGCTTTGGCGGCGATCGTGCTGGCCGGCCCGGGCGCGCTGGCGCTGGACAACGTCCTGTTCGGCCGCGACGCGGAGCCCGTTTCGCGGTCGGCGCCGAAGCCGGCCCGGAGCGAGCGCGCGGCCTGAGCCCGGCACGCAAGGCAACTTCCATCTCACGCGGAGCCGCGGAGATCGCGGAGGACGACGGGCCGGCGGACCGATAACCGCCGGCCCGACAAGGATCTTCTTTGTTGGTTTACATCAAGCGGGGTTCCGGCTGCCTGCCTGGGCCGGGCAACTCAGTGGTCACGGTGTGTTGTTAACCCAAAAAAATGGACCCGGCCGGACCCTGGAGCTTCGGGTGCGCCGGGACCAGGCCGGACGCAGTACCTCCGCGGACTCGGCGGCTCCGCGTGGAAAGAGTCTTCGCGGCTTCGCGTGACACGATGTTCCGCGGGCTGCGCGTGACATAGAAGAGGGGGACTGAACATGAGCACGACGATGGGGATTCTGAGCGTGCAGGACGCGGCGCGGCAACGGCGGTCGATCCGGGCGTACGAGCAGGTGCCGATTCCGCACGAGGAGCTGGAGGAGATCCTGGACGTGGCGCGCCTGGCGCCGTCCGCCTTCAACTTGCAGCCGTGGCGCTTCGTGGTGGTGGAGACGCCGGAGCTGAAGGAGCGGCTGGCGGCCGCGGCCAACGGTCAGCGGCAGGTCCGTTCGGCGCCCGCGGTGATCGTGCTCTACACGGACATGGCGGACGTGCTGGCGACGGTGGACGAGACGATCCACCCGGAGATGGACGCGGCGGCGCGGGCGCGGGCCCGGCAGACGGTGCTGGGCCTCTTCGGCTCGCAGGCTGAGGCGGAGCGGGAGGCGTGGGCTGCCGGTCAGGGCCATATCGCCCTGGGCTACCTGCTGCTGGCCGCCGAGGCGCACGGCTACCAGACCTCGCCCATGGCGGGGTTCGACCCCGCGGCGGTGAAGGAGCTGCTGGGCCTTCCCGCCAGTGCCCGCATCCCCGCACTCGTGGCCATCGGCCACGGCACGGAGGAAGGCTCTCCCCATCACCGCCACGAGACGGGGCGGCTTCTCAGGTACGCATGAGCGCGGGAGGTCTGATCATGCAGGAACTTACCGGGCAGGCGACGACGGCGTCCGCGACGTCCGGCGAGACGGCGCGCGGCATCGCCCCGCCGGGGTTCCGGCTGCCGGCGGCCACCCGCCTGGGCCGCGTCCGGTTCCAGGTGGCGGAGCTCGAGCGCTCGCTGGCGTACTACCAGCAGGTGCTGGGGCTGAGGCTGATCTCGCGCACGGAGACGGACGCGGCACTGGGCGCGGGCGGCGCGACCGGGGACGACGGGGCGAACACGCCCCTGGTCGAGCTGCACGCCCGGCCCGGCGCGGCGCCGGTGCCGCAGGCGGGGCGGCTCGGCCTCTATCACTTCGCCATCCTGCTGCCGGAGCGGGCGGCGCTGGGGCGCTTCCTCACGCACCTGGGCTCCATCGGCGCGCGGGCGGGCATGTCCGACCACTTGGTGAGCGAGGCCATCTACCTGCGCGACCCCGATGGCCTGGGCATCGAGGTCTACGCGGACAGGCCGCGTTCCGCCTGGCGCTACGACGGCCGCGAGATCGTCATGGAGACGCTGCCGCTGAACGCGCGCGACCTGTTCGCCGCAGGCATCGGCGAGGAGTGGCGCGGCATGCCGGCGGGCACGCGCATCGGCCACGTGCACCTGCACGTGGGCGACCTGGAGCGCGCCGCCGCCTTCTACCATGCCGCGCTGGGGCTGGATCGCACGGTCTGGAGCTACCCCGGCGCGCTCTTCCTGGCCGCCGGCGGCTACCACCATCACCTGGGCGTGAACACCTGGGCGGCCGGCGCTCCCACTGCGGGCGAGGCCGATGCCAGGCTGCTGAGCTGGGAGATCGACCTGCCGCCGGAGGCGGCCGCGGCCGCGGCCGAGAGCATCGCCGCCGCCGGCTACGACGTCGCCCGTGACGGGTCCGGCTGGATCGCCCGGGATCCGTGGGGCACGGCCGTGCGGCTCGTGCCCGGCTGACGCCCCACGCCGGGCGTCGTATGCGCTACGTTTGCGATGGATGCCGATCCGATCTTGTACGAGGGCTTAGTAAAGATTATCTTCTCTACTGAGGTAGTTAATCTATACGAACGGGGTAGCTTATCTTCACAGGGGGCCGGCTCGATGGGAGCAGTGCCATTGAACGAAGCGCTGGGTGCCGTGGGGGAACTGCTGGCGGCGGAGGGCGAGACCGAGGCCATCGTCGTGGTCGGCGGGGCAACGTTGAACCTGCTCGGCCTGGTGCAGCGTACCACGGGCGACGTCGACGTGATCGCCCGTGCGCATGCCGACGCTGGCGGCGATCTGCATCTCGAACGGCCACTTCCGTTCCCGGCGGTCCTCCGGCGGGCGATCGACACGGTCGCTCGTGATTTCGGGTTGCCGGAGAACTGGATGAACGCGACGGTGGCGGGTCAGTGGGACGTAGGGCTACCGCCGTGGCTGGTAGACGACATCGAATGGCGGCAATTCGCTGGTTTGGCAGTGGGACCGACGACGAGTTTCAGGACGTGGCTCCCTGGGTGATCTCACAGGACGGATCGCCGGACTTCGAGCGCATGGTCTGGGAGGTGGTGGAGCATGTCCGAGAACGTCGCGAGTAGGGTCCGCGCCCGCGCGGCTTCCGCCGCGGTGGCAACGATCTGGACGCAATGGTCAAGCCTCACGGCTGCAGCCGTGCCGGCGGGAGAGCGGCGCGCCTGGACCATTGTGGACCCGGAAGCGTTGGTGCTTGCGTCTCTGGCGTTTCAGCGATCAGAACGGCGACTGGTGGACCTGGCGGCGGGTTTCGGACGGGCGGGAGGTTCGCTGCTAAGTGTAACCCGAATGAAGCGGCTCGTCGGCCTCTTTCCGGCTGACGCGCGCGAGTCGTTGTCACTGGTGGCGGCGGCTGCCGTGGAGGCTGGCTTCAAGCAGTGGAAGGTGTTCGCTGGCGGGCCGCCAGTCGGAAGGGCGGATCGCCGGAAGGACCTGGGCAGCTTGCGGCTGATCGAGGGGTCGGCGTTGATGCTCAGGCTCCGTGCGGGGTTCGGGCTGAATGGCAAGGCGGACGTACTCGCGTACCTTCTAGGTATCCGCGCGGTGGCCGAGGTGAGGGCGATAGCGGCCGCGCTGGGCTATACGAAGCGGACGATCCGGACCGCAGCAGACGACCTGGTCCTCGCTGAGTTCATCGAACGGGTTGAAGGCACCCCGGTAGGATACCGTGCCGATTCGGCCGCGTGGGTAAGCGCATTTCACGTGTTCCGCTTGGAGGATACTGGTGCCAGGATGCCGGCGATTCCGCCCTGGCACTATTGGGCGGGTGTGTTCTCGTTCCTGGCGGCAGCGGAACGCTGGGCAAGCATGTGGATTGAGGCAGGGTGGAGTGACTACGTGGCGAGTAGTCGGGCCCGGGATGTGGCTTCGGCGCATGCCAGCGTGATCAGACATGCGGAAGCGACGCCCGCGCAGGGAGCGTACGTCCACGGCAGGGAGTTTCTGGAGGTGTTCGAGCACACGGTTTCGCGTATCGCCGCGTGGGCGGAGCGGAGCGTGATCGGCGAGAGCAGCTCGGCCGCCGGCTAGGGAGTGGCGCATTCGAGTCGGAGTGGTTGGCAGGTCGAAGCCCGGGACGCCTCATCCCCGACCGCCTAGTACCCCCTTCCGAACAGCTTCCGCCAGGCGTGCGATCACGGTGGTCGCGAACGCCGCCAGCAGCAGCAGGTCCGCGCCCACCATCCAGCGGTGGTGCACCCACTCCAGCTCGGTCTGCTCGAGGGGCATGGTGTAGACGGCCCATGCGGCCAGCAGCAGGAACGCCAGCGCCAGCCGCGCCAGCCAGAAGCGCCGCCACCCTGGCCAGAGCAGGGCGGCGAGGGCGGCCAGCTCGGCGAAGCTCTGCGCGGTCGTGCGCAGGAAGGTGCCGGGTGTGGGCACGTGCAGGATCTTCGCCTGCATCTCCTGCAGGCGGGCCGCGGAGGGCACGGTGGTTACGGCCTTCCACATGAAGGGCACGGCGATGGCCCAAGCGAGCGCGAGCGCCAGGACGAGGGCGCCGCGTCCCCACCGGGCCGCCCGTCCGTCCGGACCCCCTTTACCCATGCCCTCCTGCTCCTGCTCCTGCTGCCGTTTCACCGGTGCCAGACGAACCGGAACACCAGCAGTCCCAGCAGGAGCAGCAGGTAGACGCGCAGGAAGATCAGGGCGGCGCGGGTGGTCCGGGTCATCTTCACGGGTGGCATGGCATCACCTCACGCGGCCCTCGAGGCCCTTCATGATGTCCTGGTAGCGGATGACGCCCAGGATGCGGTCGCTGGCATCGACCACGGGCAGCATGCGGAAGTGGTACTTGGCAAAGAGACGGTGCAGGTCGTCGCGGACGTCGTCCTGCTCCACGGAGACGACGGGGGCGGTCATGATGTCGTCGAGAATGGCCTCGTCAGGGGCGAGGACGAGTTCGCGCAGGTCGACGACGCCCAGGAGCACATCGCCGGCGACGATGTAGATGTAGGAGATCTCGTGGGTCTCCCGGCCGGAGGCGCGCAGCTCCCGCAGCACTTCGCCCACGGTCGCGTCCTTGCCCATGCGCACGAAGTCCGAGGTGGCCAGTGCCCCGGCCGTGACCTCGCGCTCGCCCAGGATGGCCTCGACGCGGGCGGCCTCGTCCGGGGGCAGGGTCTGCAGCAGCTCGGTGCGATGGTCGTAGGGCAGCACGGAGAAGAGGGCCGCCAGCTGGGGCACGGACAGCTCGGAGAGGATGGCGCCGGCCTCCTCCTTCCGCAGCGAGGCGATGAGCTGGCGTTGCGCGCGCGGCTCGGACTCGATGAGGGTTTCCGCGGCCTTCTCGGAGTCGAGGGCGGAGAAGAGCGCCTGCTGCTCGTCGCCCGAGAGCTCCTCCAGGGCGTCGGCCAGGTCCTCGGCGGGCAGTTCGGCGAGCTGCTCGTGCTCCACGGAGAGCGAGACGCTGTCGGTGGCGACGGCGTCCTCGAGGCTCAGCGGCTGCACGTACTTCCAGGAGATGAGCCGCTCCTTGAGCAGCCCGCCGCCGATGTGCCACTTGCGCAGGAAGCCGTTGAAGGAGGTGTCCACGTGGGCCAGCACCATGCGCCCGTGGCTCTCGAGCAGGTGCACGTCGTTGACCGCCTCGATGCGCCGCCCGTCGAGGTCCAGCACGGTGCGCCCCATGAGGTGCTTGTCGATGAGCACCCACCCGGGCTGGTCCACGAAGGGCGGGAACCGGTCGCCGGACTCGGGGGGCGCGACTTCCACCGTCTTCGGTCCGATCGTGCGGACGTGCGACCAGGGTACCAGTTCGGCGTCCTGGCCGATGCCGTGCTCCACCACGATGCCGAGGGCCACGGGGTAGGGCTGCTTCATCTCGAAGACGATGTCGTCCACGCGGCCGATCTTCCGGCCGTCGGTCGTGCGCAGCCGCCGGTGGAACAGCTCGCTGAAGTAGTGGAACGTGAACTCGCCCGTGCTCTTGCCGGAGTTGATGACGGCGGTTTCCATGGGCACCTCCCGCCTAGAGCTTCGAGAGCAGGTTGGGGAACAGCGTGCTGGCGGCGAAAACCGTGGAAATGACGATCAATGCCACGATGATCGACCAGTTGACCACGTTCTGCCAGCGCGTGTTGCGATACTCCCCCATGAAGCCCTCGTCGTTCAGGACCAGGATGAGGAAGAGCAGTGACGCCGGCAGCAGCGTCACGGCCACGATCTGCACGTACATGGTGATCTGGACCAGGGGTGCGCCCGGGATCAGGACCACGGCGCCGCTGCTGAGCAGCATGGCCACGTAGGCCACGTAGAACCAGGGCGCATCCCGGACGCCCTTGTTGAGCGAGTGCGCCCAGCCGAACAGCTCGCCCACCGCCCAGGAGGAGGAGAGCGAGATGCAGAGCGCCCCCAGGAAGCCGGCGTCGAAGAGGCCGATGGCGAAGAGCGTCTGCGCCAGCCGGCCGTGGCCCGGGATGAGCGGGGCAATGGCCTCGGCGGTCTGCTTCGCGTCCTCCACGATGACGGGCGGCACGTGGAAATGGAAGGCGGCGCCGGTGGCGATGATGATGAAGGCCGCCACCAGGCAGGTCACGAACGAGCCCACGAACGTGTCCCACCTGCCGAACTTGATGTGCTTGATGTCCAGCCCCTTGTCCACCACGGAGCTCTGCTGGAAGTAGATCTGCCAGGGCGTGATGGTGGTGCCGATGTTGGCCAGGATGACGAAGAGCAGCCCGGGGGTCATTCCGCCCAGGAACGCCGGCCGCAGGAAGCCGTCGGCCACGGCGCTCCATCCCGGCACCGTCGGGCTGCGCATGGCCCAGAAGGCCGCGGGGATGTAGACCAGGTTGAAGGCGCAGAAGAGCAGCGTCAGCTTCTCGAAGGTCCAGTAGCGGCCGGTCATCACGACCAGGGTCAGCACGACCGTCACGCCCAGGTAGGTGATCCACTCCGGCATGCCGAAGATGCTGAGCGCCGCCGTCATGCCGATGTACTCGGTGACCAGCGTGAGCCAGTTGACCACGGCCAGGTCGAAGACCGAGAACCAGCCCCAGGACCGACCGAAGCCCTCGAAGATCACCTCGGCGTGACCGCGCTTGGTCACCGCGCCCAGGCGGAGCGTCATCTCCTGCACGTAGTACGCGATGGGCAGCAGCAGGATGAGCACCCAGAGCAGGCTGAAGCCGTACTGCGCGCCGGTGACGGCGTAGGTCGAGATGCCGCCCGCGTCGTTGTCCGCCACCATGGTGATGAGGCCGGGCCCCAGCACCGCCAGGAACAGCAGCGCCTGGCGCCGCGCCCGGGACAGCCGGTGCAGCGCCTTGCTGATCCAGAAGCCCGCCGAAGGCGTGCCCCGCCCGGAGCCGCGCGCGCCCGGACCGCCCGCCGCCGGACCGGCGCCGCGCTCCCCCTGCGCCGCGCCGTTCCGCCCCGGCCCGGCAGCGCCCGGAGCTGCCCGGATCGATCCGGCGGCTCCGATCGCGCTCGTTTGACGCTCTTGCATCGCGCTTCTACTCCAGTTGCACTCCACGCGCCTCCAGCGCCGGCCGGACATGCCCGTGGCCGGCCGCCTGCCTGAGCAGCGGCGGAGTCCTGCCTGCGATTTCGAGCGGAAGCGGAGAAGCCG
>JADGQX010000154.1 GCA_017881445.1 Gemmatimonadota bacterium
GCGACCTCAGCCCGGCCCACCCGGCCCCCCCCCGCCGGGCCGGGGCCTCCTCCGGGCCGCGGGCGGGGCGGGGGCGGCGGGCGGGGGGGCAGAACGGCTGGCCGGTTCCGGTGCTCGCGGGTATGTTTGCATGTCTCTGCGGGGGCGCTTCCGCCCGGCAGGCGAAACAGTCGAACAAGGAGCGCGGTATGGCCGATCCGCGTCGCACCCCGGTGATCGTCAGCGGCGCGCGCACGCCCATCGGGAGATTCCTGGGGGGGCTGAGTCCGTTGTCGGCGCCGGAGCTGGGGGGCATCGCCATTCGCGCCGCGCTCGAGCGCAGCGGCATCGACGCCAACGACATCAATGACGTGATTTTCGGCAACGTGGTGTCGGCGGGGCTGGGACAGGCGCCAGCGCGCCAGGCGGCCATCAAGGCTGGCGTGCCGGAGAGCGTGGGCGCCATGGCGGTCAGCCGTGTCTGCGGCTCGGGGTTGATGGCGGTGATGCTCTCCGCCCAGGGGATCAAGGCAGGCGACGGGGCCGTATACGTCGCCGGCGGCATGGAATCGATGTCGAACGCGCCGTACTACCTGCGGGGGCATCGCGGCGGCGTGAAGTTCGGGGATCAGCAGTTGGAGGACGGTCTGGTCCACGACGGCCTGTGGTGCGGCTTCCATGACTGCCACATGGGCGGTCACGCGGAGTACACGGCGCTCAAGGCGGGGCTCACGCGCGCGGAGGCAGACGAGTTCTCCGTGAATTCGCACCGGAAGGCGATTGCCGCGATCGACGCGGGCAGGTTCAAGGAGGAGATCGTCCCGGTCGAGCTGAAGTCCCGCAAGGGAGCGACCGTGGTGGATACGGACGAGTCGCCGCGGCGAGAGACCACGCTGGAGGCGCTGGCGAAGCTTCCGCCCGCGTTCGTGAAGGACAAGCCGCCGGAGGTAACGACGCCGATCGTGACGGCGGGGAACGCGCCGGGGCTGAACGACGGTGCGGCGGCGCTGGTGGTGACCAGCCAGGAGTATGCGGAGGCGCACGGGCTGTCGATCATGGCGCGGATCAACGCGTACGCCACGGGAGCCGTGTCGCCGCGGGAGCTCTTTTTCGCACCCGTGCTGGCGGTGCGGCGGGTGATGGAGAAGGAGGGGAAGAGCATCGGCGACTACGACCTGATCGAGGCGAACGAGGCATTCGCCGTGCAGGCGCTGGCCGATGGGCGGGAGCTGGGCTGGGACTGGGACCGGGTCAACGTGAACGGCGGCGCGGTGGCGCTCGGCCACCCGATCGGCGCATCGGGGGCGCGGGTGCTGGTGACGCTGCTGCACGCATTGAGGGAGCGGGGGTTGCGCACTGGTCTGGCGACGCTGTGTCTCGGCGGCGGCGACGCCGTGGCCCTTTCCGTGGAGCGTATCTGATGAACGGGGTTTCGCAGGTTCGCCGGCTGGCCGGCGTGGACGTGGTGCCGAGCCTGGCCGCTCGCCGGGTGCTGGGCGTGCTGGCGTTTGCCGCGGCCACGGCCTTTGGAGCCTATGTCGCCGTGCCGCTGCCGGGTACGATCGTCCCCGTGACGTTGCAGACCCTGTTCGTGGTGCTGTCCGGGCTGCTGCTGGGGCCGTGGCTGGGGGCGGCATCGCAAGCGACGTACATCGCCGTGGGACTCATGGGCGCGCCCGTGTTCGCGGGCGGCCTGGGGCCGCTTGCGCTCGTGGGTCCGACGGGCGGCTACCTGCTGGCCTTCCCCGCGGGCGCGTGGCTGGCGGGACGGGTGGCGGGACCGGCACGCACGGGTGCGCTCGGGTGGCTGCGCCTGGCCGCCGGTGCCGCATTGGGCAGTTCGGTAATCCTGCTGAGCGGCGCAGCGCGGCTGTCGCTGCTGGTGGGTGGACCGCTGCCCGCCCTGGAGCTGGGCGTGCTTCCGTTCCTCGCGGGGGACGGCGTGAAGCTGTGCCTTACGTTGCTCGCAGCTGGACGGCTGCGGTCGCGCACCCTCGGGCTCTTCTGAGCCCGGGGGTTTTTCGATTGTGAGCGCCGCGATCGCGCGGCTGTTCGTCAATCAGGCAGGGGAGATGCGCTCTCTCTGGCGTGTTCTCCTGTTCGCGCCGGTCTTCCTCATCGCGGCGGCGGTTTTCCGCGGAGTGCTGGCCCCGGTTGCGTCCAGGCCGGGCCTGGTGGGGGTCGCCGTGGGCGCCGCCGGCCTGCTGCTGGGCGCCCTGGCGGGAGGGATGCTGCTGTTGGCGTCCATCGACCGCCGGAGTGTCGGGGCGCTCGGCTTCGCCTGGACTCGGCGAACGCCGGCGGAGATCGCGCTCGGCATCGCCCTGGCCGGCGGCGCCCTCGCCCTGGTGATCGCCATCCTGGCGCTCCTGGGCCGGGTGGCCTGGACGCCGGACGCGGGCACGCCCCTCGGGTACGCGGGCGAGCTGGGCCGGGACCTGCTGCTCTGGGGCGTGGCCGCGGCGGCGGAGGAGGCGCTCTTCCGCGGCTATGCCTTCCAGGTCCTGGTGCAGGGGGTGGGCGCGGCCCCGGCGACGCTTTTGTGCAGCGCGGGTTTCGCCCTCGCCCACCGCGGCAATCCCCACGTGGACACCCTGGCGCTGGTAAACATCTTCCTGGCCGGCGTGCTCCTGTCGGTGGCCTACCTGCGGACCCGCAGCCTCTGGTTCGCGACGGCGGTTCACCTGGGCTGGAACTGGATGATGGGCACGGTGCTGGCCCTGCCGGTGAGTGGCCTCGTGCTGATCGACACGCCGCTGTATGATGGGCACCCCGGCGGCCCGGGCTGGCTCACCGGGGGCGCGTTCGGACCGGAGGGCGGGCTGGCCGCGACGGTGGCGTTCGGGCTCGCGCTCCTGGGGGTGATGGTCCTGCCGCTCAGGGAATCCGATCGAATGAGGGAGCTCCGGCCCCTCGTGGACTCACGTCTGGCGAGGTGATGGCAATGCAGACACACGCGCCCGTGGCCGTAATCGGCGCCGGGACGATGGGCAACGGCATCGCCCACGTTCTGGCGCAGTTCGGGCACGCCGTGACGCTGGTGGACGTGGACGCGCAGCGCCTGGCGGCGGCGGTGAAGACGATCGGCGCCAACCTGGACCGGCAGGTGAAGAAGGGGCTGCTGGCCGAGGAGGCGCGGGCGCAGACGCTGGACCGGATCGCGACGGCGACGTCGCTGGACGCGGCCGCCGCGGCGCTGCTGGCAGTGGAGGCGGTGCCGGAGACGCTGGCGCTGAAGCTGCCGATCTTCGCCCGGCTGGACGAGGTGCTCGCGCCGGAGGCGATCCTGGCATCGAACACGTCCTCGATCTCCATCACCGTGCTGGCGGCCCACACGCGCAGGCCGGACCGGTTCATCGGCATGCACTTCATGAACCCGGTGCCGGTGATGAAGCTTGTAGAGGTCATACGGGGGCTGGCGACGTCGGACGAGACGACGTCGCAGGTCATGGAGCTGGCCCGCGCCCTGGAGAAGACGCCGGTCGAGGTGAACGACTTCCCGGGGTTCGTGGCCAACCGGGTGCTGATGCCGATGATCAACGAGGCGGTCTTCTGCCTCATGGAAGGGGTGGCGACGGAGGAGGCGATCGACACGGTCATGAAGCTGGGCATGAATCATCCCATGGGCCCGCTCGCGCTGGCCGACCTGATCGGCCTGGACACGTGCCTGTCGATCATGGAAGTGCTGCAGCGGGACCTGGGCGACGACAAGTACCGACCCTGCCCGTTGCTGAGGAAGTACGTCGCGGCCGGTCGGCTGGGCCGGAAGACCGGGCGGGGCTTTTACGAGTACTGAGCACGCGGGGGTAGGCGCATGCACGTGATCAGCGACGAGGTCGAGCAGGTCAGCGAGCTGGCGCAGCAGTTCGCGGAGGCGGAGCTGCGCCCGAACGTCCAGCGCTGGGACGCCGAGGGATCGCTCGACCGGCGCATCCTGGAGGAGCTGGCCGAGCTCGGCTTCTTCGGGATGGTGGCGCCGGAGTCCGTGGGCGGCATGGCCTTCGGCGTGCCGGCTTACGTGGCGGCGCTGGAGGCGCTGGCCTGGGGCGAGCCCACGGTGGCGCTGGTGCTGGCCATGCACACGGCGTTCGGTGTCCGACCGCTGCTGATCCACGGCACGCCCGCCCAGCAGCAGAAGTGGCTGCCGGTCCTGTCCACGGGCGAGCGCATCGCCTGCCTGGCGCTGTCGGAGCCCGGGGCGGGGACCGACCTGACCGCCATGCATACCCGCGCCGTGGCGGACGGCGACGGCTGGGTGCTGACCGGTCGCAAGCAGTGGGTGAGCGGGGCGGGGCTCGCCAACCTGGCCTTCGTGGTGGCGCGGACGGCGCCGGCTGGACAGGCCGGTCATGGCGCGGTGGGTGTGTTCATCGTGCCGCTGGACGCGGAGGGCGTGACCGTGGGGGCGCGGGAGGACACCATGGGGCTGCGTCCATTGCCCTTCGCCCAGGTCGATTTCGCGGGCGTTCGCCTGGGGGCGGACGCCGTGCTGGGCGATGCCACGGGCGGCGCCGAGGAGATCCACGAGGGCATGGACCTGGCGCGGCTTGGCATGGCGGCGCAGGCGGTCGGTATCGCCCGCGCCGCCCTCGACCATGCCCTGGCCTACGCCGACCAGCGCGAGCAGTTCGGCGCGCGCCTGCGCGAGTTCGAGGGCGTGCAGTACAAGCTGGCGGACATGGCCACGCGCACCGAGGCGGCGCGCGCCCTGCTCATGCATGCGGCCGCGCACCCGGGCGGGAGACTGGCCGCCATGGCCAAGCTCTTCGCCAGCGAGACGGCCATGTGGTGCGCGACGCAGGCCGTGCAGATCTTCGGCGGCTACGGCTACATGCGCGACTACCCGGTGGAGAAGCTGATGCGCGACGCCAAGGCGACGGAGATCTACGAGAGCACCAACGAGATGCAGAGGCTGGCCATCGCACGCGACCTCTACCGGCACGCCTGACAGGAGCGCCACGGCATGGAGATCTTCGATCTCATTGGCGAGCACGAACACGAGCAGGTCGTCTTCTGGAACGAGCCGGCGGTGGGCTACAAGGGCATCATCGCCATCCACAACACCATGCTCGGTCCGGCCCTGGGCGGTACCCGCTTCTGGAACTACAAGAGCGACCTGGAGGCTCTGGTAGATGCGCTCCGCCTCGCGCGGGGCATGACCTACAAGGCCGCGGTCGCGGGGCTGAACCTGGGTGGCGGCAAGGCCGTGATCATCGGCGATCCGCGCACGCCGCGGCGGGAGATGATCTTCCGCGCCCACGGCCGGGCCGTGGACTCGCTCAAGGGCCGCTACATCACGGCGGAGGACGTGGGCACCAACGTCGAGGACATGGACTACGTGCACATGGAGACGGAGTTCGTGGCCGGGATCGGCAGCGGCTCGGGGGATCCGTCGCCGGTGACGGCCTTCGGCGTGTACCGGGGCATCAAGGCGGCCGCAAAGCAGAAATTCGGCGACGACTCCCTCGCGGGCATGCGGGTGGCCGTCCAGGGGCTCGGCCACGTGGGCTACTACCTCTGCCAGAACCTGGCGAAGGAGGGAGCGAAGCTGGTCGTCACCGACATCGACCCGGAGCGCGTCCAGCGGGTGGCGAACGATTTCGATGCGCAGCCTGTGGCCGCGGAGCGGATCTACGCGGTGGACGCCGAGATCTTCGCGCCCTGCGCCCTGGGCGCCGTGGTCAACGACCAGACGATCCCGCAGTTCAAGTTCCAGGTCATCGCCGGCGCCGCCAACAACCAGCTGGCCGAGGATCGCCACGGCGACGAGCTGCAGAAGCGCGGGATCCTCTATGCCCCGGACTACGTGATCAACGCAGGCGGCCTGATCAACGTGTATGGCGAGCTGAACGAGTGGACGTCGGAGCGGGCCATGCGCAAGGCGGGCGAGATCTACGAGACGCTGCTGCAGCTCTTCGAGATCACGCAGGAGCAGGGCGTGCCCACGCACGTGGCCGCCGACAAGCTGGCCGAGCGCCGGATCCACGCCGTGGGCGAGCTTCACCGAACCTGGTTGTAGCCGTCCCAGCATCCTGCTAGACAAAAGGTAAAAACCGTATGTCGGACTTTCTCTCCACCCTGCAGGCGGCGGACCCCGAGGTCTACGCCTCGCTCCTGCACGAGGCCAAGCGCCAGAACGAGTTTCTCGAGCTGATCGCCAGCGAGAACTTCGTCTCGCGCGCCGTGCTGGAGGCCATGGGCTCGGTGCTCACCAACAAGTACGCCGAGGGCTACCCGGGCAAGCGCTACTACGGCGGCTGCGAGTTCGTGGACGTGGCGGAGGAGCTGGCGCGCGACCGCGCCCGCCAGCTCTTCGGCGCGGACCACGCCAACGTGCAGCCCCACAGCGGCGCGCAGGCCAACATGGCCGCCTACTTCGCCGTGCTCCAGCCCGGCGACACCCTGCTGGGCATGAGCCTCACGCATGGCGGCCACCTGACCCACGGCTCGCCCGTGAACTTCAGCGGCAAGCTCTACCGCGTGGTGGCGTACGGCGTGCGCGAGGACACCGGCCGGATCGACTACGACGAGGTGAGGGATGTCGCGCGGCGGGAGCGGCCCAAGGTGATCGTGGCCGGGGCCAGCGCCTATCCGCGCGTGATCGATTTCGCCGCCTTCGCCCAGATCGCGCACGAGGTCGGTGCGCGCCTGATCGTGGACATGGCGCACATCGCCGGGCTGGTCGCCGCGGGCGAGCATCCCAGCCCCGTGCCGTATTCGGACATCGTCACATCCACCGCGCACAAGACGCTGCGAGGCCCCCGCGGCGGCTTCATCCTCTGCCGCGAGGAGCTGGCCCGCCCCATCGACAAGGAAGTCTTTCCCGGCATGCAGGGCGGTCCGCTCATGCACGTCATTGCCGCCAAGGCGGTCGCCTTCGGGGAGGCGCTTCAGCCCTCATTCAAGGGGTACGCGCGCCAGGTCATCGCCAACGCCCGGGCGCTGGCGGAGACCCTCGTCGCCCGTGGCTTCGACCTGGTCAGCGGCGGTACCGACAACCACCTCATGCTGGTGGACCTGCGCAACAAGAGCGATCTCACGGGCAAGGCGGCGGAGGCCGCGCTCCACGACGCGCTCATCACGGTCAACAAGAACACCGTGCCCGGCGAGACGCGCTCCCCCTTCGTCACCTCGGGGATCCGCATCGGCACCGCGGCGCTCACCACCCGGGGCATGGCCGAGGAGGAGATGCGGCGCATCGGCGAGTGGATCGCCGACGTGCTGGACGACCCCGCGGACGAGGACGGCATCGCCGCCGTCCGCGACCAGGTTGCCGACCTGACGGGCTGTTTCCCCATCTACACCGAGTACCCGCGCGTAAGGGCCTGAGCCGCGGCGAGGGTCTTGCACGGATGGGAGCCGGCGCTGCCGGCTCTCGTCGTGTCCGGGAGGAATGACCCCGAATCGCCCAAAGGTCCCGATGAACCATCCCAGCATGGCAGGACCGGAGGACCCCGTGCGGCCCGAGTCCGCGCGACTCGACGACCGGCTCCCCATCATCCCCGTCGGCGGGACGGTCGTCTTCCCCACGGCGCTCATCCCGCTTTCGCTGAACGACCCGCCCCTCGTCCGGGCGGTACAGGCGGCGCTGCGGGGCGGGCGACTGGCCGTCCTGCTCTCGCTCCGGCCGGGCCGGCTGCCGCGGGAGGGGATGGACGCACCCGCCGCCTCGCCCTTCTACGACGTCGGCACCCTCGCCCGCATCCTCCAGGTGCTGCGCGCCGACGACGGCTCGCTGCGCGCGCTGATCCAGGGGCTGACCCGCGTCGATGTCGCCGAGACCCGCCGCGACGACGACATCTGGAGCGCGGCCGCCCGTGCCCGCGCCGAGATCCCGGCCCGGGGCGGCAGCGCCGTGCTGCTGCGCGCCGCCATCGTGCGCGCGCTGGAGGAGCTGCTGGACCTGGCCGCCGACGAGCCGGAAGGCGCGCGCGCGTCCATTGCCCGCCTCACCGACCTGTCGCAGCTGGCGGACATCGGGGCGTCGAACCTGTCGATTCCCGCCGAGGAGAAGCAGGCCCTGCTGGAGGAGCGCCAGGTCGCCCGGCGCCTGGAGCGCGTGCTCGAGGCGCTGCGCGACGAGGCAAGCATGCGCCGCCTCGGAATCGGCGGCCCCGGCTGGTGAGGTCCGCGCCGCCATCGCTCTGGCGTACGCGCCCATGGGCGGGCAGATTCGTCTGTCGACGCGGTTTCCGGGCATGGCCCCCGATCCCGCCGGAGCGATTCCGCGACCAGGACTTTCACCACCGCGCGCACGACATGGCCACGGGTATGATCCTCGACGAAGATGTTCTCGACCGCCTCCGGGAGCGCTACCCGCGCTACCACGAGACGGCGTACATCTTCGTGCTGTCCGCGCTGCACTTCGTGCTCGAGCGCCTCGACCAGCCCCGCCACATCTCCGGCCGCGAGCTCGCCGAGGGCGTGCGCGACCTCGCCATCGACCGCTTCGGGCCCATGGCCCGCACCGTCCTCGAGCACTGGGGCATCCAGTCCACCGCCGACGTCGGACATCTGGTCTTCGCCCTGGTCGAATGCAGCATCCTGATCAAGCAGGAGGAGGACGACCTCGCCGACTTCGCCGATGTCTTCAGCTTCGACGAGGCGTTCAATCAGGACTATCCGTGGGGCGTCGATCTCTGATTCACGTCGCCGGACTCGCCCGCTCCGCCCGCGTTCGTTATCATGGCGCTGCACTCGACGGGACACGGCCGCAGATGACCGCGGTGCCGCCGACACGCTCTCGGTCACGTCACGCGCATGGAGCCACTTCGCGTCCGCTTCGGCGGTGCACCCCGATTCGCTGCTCCGCGTCGCGCCGGCCGTCCCTGCGCCTCGCGGCGCTCCGTGTGGCTTCGTGTTGGAACGTGCCTTGCGTCGGACATTCTGACCTATGGTTCGGCGTCCCGGGCTAGGGGGGCGGGGGACGGGAGCCCAGCTGAGGGGAGGGGAGACGGATGGTGGCCGATATCACTGTGCAGCTGCCGGAGTGCCGCAAGTGCGACCGCGGCCAGCTGCTGCCGCTCTCGGACTACGGTCGGGACGGCGCGCCCATCACGTACAAGGCGTGGGTCTGCTCCAATCCGGAATGTGGCTTCAACATCCGCATCGACAACGGTGAAATCAGCTTCGGCCGCACCATCGGCCAGAGCTACAAGTAGTCGCCGAGCAGGCATCCCCATCCGCAACCAGATCACGGACGGCGCCGCACTGCGTGCGCCTCGCGGAGCCATACCGTGAGGCGCCGCGACGTGTTCGGTCGTGAGACCGTGGCGCTGCCGACGGCGGCGGAGTCGTCGGCGCTGGACCGCGCGGCCCGCGAGCGCTGGGGCATCCCGGAGCGGGTGCTCATGGAGGATGCCGGTCGCTCCGCGGCCATGCTGCTGCACCGGCTCTACCCCTCGGGGCGGGTGCTGGCGCTGGTCGGTTCCGGCCACAATGGCGGCGACGCTCTGGTGCTGCTGCGCAACCTGCGGGCGTGGGGCAGGGAAGTGGCCTTCGTGAGGGCGGGCCGCCTGCCCGAGCCGGCGCCCATGCATGGCTTCGATCTGCCGGAGCTGCCCGCCGAAGGGGCGGAGCTGGCGCTGGCTGGTGCGGACGTGCTGGTGGACGGCCTGCTGGGCACGGGCAGCAGCGGCGCGCCGCGGGATTCGACGGCCGCGCTCATTCGCGCCCTGAACGCCTGCGGGCGCCCGGTCGTGGCGCTGGACCTGCCTTCCGGGGTGGATGCGACCAGCGGCGCGGTGCCGGGCGACGCCGTGCGGGCGGCGGTGACGCTCAGCTTCGGCTGGCCCAAGGTCGGCCTGATGCTGCACCCGGCCCGGGCGTACTGCGGCCGGCTGCTGGCGCTGGAGATCGGCTTCCCGCCGCTCGACCCGGGCGCGGCCGGCGCGGAGCTGGTGACGCCGGCCTGGGCGCAGGCGCGCCTGCCGGTGCGGGGCGCCACCGCGCACAAGGGCAGCGCCGGCCGCGTGCTGATCGTCGCCGGTCGCGCCGGCATGGCGGGTGCCGCGGTCATCGCGGCCGAGGCCGCCGCGCGGGCGGGCGCGGGGCTGGTGCACGTCGCCTCGGCCGCGGACAATCGCGTGGTCCTGCAGTCGGCGGTGCCCGAGGCCATCTTCCGCGACCGCGCCGCCCAGGGCGCGCTGAGCGCGGCCGGCGTGGAGGCCATGCTGCTGGGGCCGGGCGTGGGCGCGGAGGACGCCGAGGGGAGCGCCGTGCTGGAGCGGGCGCTGGAGCGTACCGGCGGCCTGCCCTCGGTGCTGGACGCCGACGCCCTCACCTGGCTGGCCGCCCGCCCGGCGCTGCTGCGCGACCTCGCCCGTGACCGGGCGCTGGTGCTGACTCCCCACCCGGGCGAGATGCAGCGCCTGACCGGGCTCACCATCGACCAGATCCGGGCCCATCCCATCGAGACGGCCCGGGAGCTGGCCGCCGCCAGCGACTGCGTAGTGCTGCTCAAGGGCCAGCCCTCGGTCGTGGCCGCGCCCGGCCTGCCCGTGCTGGTGAACAGCACCGGCTCCTCCGATGTGGCGGCCGCCGGCATGGGCGACCAGCTGGGTGGCACCATCACGGCGCTGCTGGCCGCGGGTGCGCCCGCCCGGGAGGCGGCCGCCCTGGGGCTGTTCTACGCCGGTCGAGCCGCGGACCTGGCCGGGCGCGGCCGCTCGCTCTCGCCCCGCCACGTCTCCGCCGCGCTGCACCTGGCCTACGACGCGCCGGGCGCCGAGTCGCCGCCCTTCGGCTTTCCCTTCATCACCTTCGACCAGCCCCCGCCCCGGTGAGGCGCGCCCGGCGGCTCGCGCTCGCGGCGGCCCTGGCCCTGGCCGCGGCCCTGGCGGCGCGGC
>JADGQX010000380.1 GCA_017881445.1 Gemmatimonadota bacterium
CTGGGCGACCGAGTGCATGATGTGGGCGGCGCCGATGCCCACGGCCAGCCCGATGGCGCCGCCGGCGGTGCAGAGCACGAGCGCCTCGATCAGGAACTGCAGCAGGATGTCGCGGCGCCGCGCGCCCAGCGCCTTGCGCACCCCGATCTCCCGCGTCCGCTCCGTGACCGAGACCAGCATGATGTTCATGATGCCGATACCGCCCACCAGCAGCGAGACGAGGGCAATACCCGCGAGCAGCATGGTGAAGGTCTTGGTGGTCTCCTGGAACGTCTCCAGCAACGCTGTCTGGTTGCGCACGCTGAAGTCGCTCTGCTCGCCGGGCCGGATCCGGTGCGTGCGCCGGACCGCGCGGTCCACCTCCGCCGCGGCCAGGTCCATGGACTTCTCGTTCACCGCCTGGACATCGAGCTGCTGCACGTACTCCGTGCCGAAAACCCGGAACTGCGCCGTAGCGAGCGGGATGTAGACGATCTCATCCGGGTTCATCCAGCCCTGCTCGCCCTTCGTGTCCAGCACGCCGATGATCTCGAAGGGGATGCCCTTCAACTGGATCGACTGGCCGATGAAGGACTTGGTCGGCTTGCCCCCCAGCCGGTCGCCCACGCTCGCGCCCAGGATCGCCACCCGGCGCCGGCCCCGGTCCTCCTCCCGCGTGAAGATCCGTCCCGCAGTGAGCTTGTTGTTGTTGATCGAGAAGTACGCCGGCCACGCGCCCACGATCTGCAGCTGCGCGTTGGAGTTGCCCGCCGTCACCTGGAACCGGCGCTGCATCTCCGGAGAGATCGCCAGCACGTAGCGCTGCGCCTTCTCGACCTCCTCCGCATCCTTCACGGTCAAGCGCTTGTCGCCGCGGTCCACACCGCCCATGAACTGCTGCCCGGGCCGCACGGTCAGCACGTTGGTGCCCAGCTGCGACAGCCGGTCCTGGACCGAGCGCTGCGCGCCCTGGCCCAGGGCCACCATCGCGATCACTGCGCCAATGCCGATGATGATGCCCAGCATGGTCAGCATCGACCGCAGCTTGTTCGCCCGGATCGCGCCGAACGCGACCTTCAGGACCTCGCCGTATACCATCAGCGGCCTCCCGGTCCCCGACCACCGCCGCCCGGACCGCTGCCCTTCAGCGGGCTGGAACGCTGGCGGATCTGGTTCTGCATGTCCGACGTCGCCTGCTGGATGCGCGCGACCGACGCCAGGATCACCTTGTCGCCCACCTTGAGACCGCGAACCACCTCGGTGTAGTCCCAGTCGTTGACGCCCAGCATCACGCGACGCGGCTCGGCAGCGCCGGCCGTATTCTGCACGAACACGATGCCCGGCCGCGCCTGGCCGCCGCGCGCCCGGCCGCCCGGCCCGCCCTGGCCGCCCTGGCCACCACCCATGGCCGCCATGAACAGCGCGCGGCACTTGCCCATCGTCGCCCGGTCCTCCGCGGTCAGGCTGCCGGGGCCGCCGCCGGAGCGGAACTTGGCCCGCAGTGCCTGGCACTGCGCCGCCAGCCCGCCGGCGGCGTTGGCGGCACCCGCAACCGCGCCCGGGGCGCCCGGCGTCGCCGGAGCGGCGGCGTCGCCGGCCATGGGGCCATCGAGCACCTTCTGCACCTGCTCCTCGGCGAGGCCCAGCGCCGTGCCCACGGACACCGCCTCGCGCGTGCTGACCACCGCGTCGTTCGGGACCACCAGCGCGTTCTCGCGCCGCGCCACCTGGATCTGCACGTCGGCGTTCATCCCCGTCTTGAGCAGCTTCTCGCCGTTGTCGATCACGACGATGACCGGGAACATGGTGACGTTCTGGTCGATGGTCGCCTGGGGCTCGATCTTCAGCACGTGACCGGCGAAGGTCCGGCCAGGATACGCCTCCACGGTGACGGCCACGGACTGGCCCGCCAGGACCCGGCCGATGTCGGTCTCGTCCACCAGCGCCTTCACCTGCATGGTATCGGTGTTGGCGATCTTGAACAGTGTCGTGCCGCCCGACACCGTCTGGGAGGCGGAGGCGATGATCGTCCCGACCTCCACCGTCTTCTCGATCACGGTGGCGTTTGCCGGCGCCTCGATGGTCACGTCGCTCAGCTTCTGCTGCGCCAGCTCCAGGTTCACCTGCCCCTTCACCAGCTGCGATTTCGCGCTCGCTTCCGACAGCACCGCGGCCTCATACTCCTGCGACGTGATGACGTTGCTCTTGTGCAGCGCCTCCGAGCGCTTGCGCTGCTCGACGGCCGTGCTGAGCTGCGCCTTGGCCACGTCCAGGTCGGCCGCCGCCTGCGCGTAGGCATTGCGCACGTCGCGCGGGTCGATGTTGGCCAGCAGCTGGCCCTGCTTCACCTCGTCGCCCGTCTGGGCGAACAGCTTCAGCACCTGCCCCGACGCCTTCGACTTCACCTCCACGATGAGCGGCGGCTGCAGCGTGCCCGAGGCCTCCACCTTGACGTCGAGCGGCCGCTGCTCCACCGCCACCGCCTCGAAGGCGGGGTCCTTGATGGCTGGCGCCGCCGCGCCGCAGCCGCTGAGCACCAGGGCCGCGAGCGGCGCCGCGCCGGCCAGTAGCCGGATTCCGATCTTCCTCACGCTACACCTCCCTCGAGCCCCGCTCCCGCGGGGACTTGGCTTCGTTCGTCACGTGCGACAATTCCGTCCTTCAGGTAGATCTGCCGGTGTGCCCGGGCCGCGATGTCGTGCTCGTGCGTCACCAGCACGATCGTCTGCCCCTGGTCGAACAGTGCGTCGAAGAGGTTCATGATCTCGTCGCCCGTGACACTGTCCAGGTTCCCCGTGGGCTCGTCCGCCAGCAGGATCGCGGGGCCGTTCACCAGCGCCCGCGCCACTGCCACCCGCTGCCGCTGCCCGCCCGACAGCTCGGCCGGCTTGTGCGTCATGCGGTCCCCCAGCCCCACCTTGCCCAGCATCGCCTCCGCCCGCTCCTTCCGCTCCCTGGCCGGCACGCCCGCGTAGATCAGCGGCAGCTCCACGTTGTGCAGCGCTGTGGCCCGGGGCAGCAGGTTGAAGGTCTGGAAGACGAAGCCGATCTCGCGGTTGCGGATGCGGGCCAGCTCGTCGTCGATCAGGCCGGCCACGGCGTGA
>JADGQX010000032.1 GCA_017881445.1 Gemmatimonadota bacterium
GGCGCTGCTGGCCGTGGCCGCGGCCGCCATGCTGGCCGTGCCCACCCAGAGCGTGGTGCGCTTCGGGGTCGAGGCGCTCGTCACCGGCCTGGCGGCGGCCGCGGCCGCGCTCAACCTGGTGCTGCTGGCGCGGGCCCTGCCCGCGCAGCCGCTCGCCCGCCTGGCGGCCTGGCTCGACCTGCGCCTGACGCTGCCCGGCGCCGCCCCGGCGGAGCGGCGCTGGGACCGGCGCTTCCCGCTCTACGTGGCCCTCGCGACCGTGGTGGCGGCGGCACTGGCGAGCTACTTCGTCTTCGAGCACCTGCCCCACATCGACGACGAAGTCGCCTACCTCTTTCAGGCGAAGTACCTCGCCCGCGGCCGGCTCTGGCTGCCGGTACCGCCCGACACGGCGGCGTTCCCGGCGGAATACGTGCTCGTCCACGGCGGCCGCTGGTTCTCCAAGTATTTCCCGGGCTGGCCCCTGGTGCTGGCGCTGGGGGTGCCGGTCGGCGCCACCTGGCTGGTGAATCCCCTGCTGGGCGGGATTGGCGTGCTGCTGGCCCACGCCTGGGTGCGTCGGCTGTTCGACCGCGGCCTGGCCAATGCCACGATCCTGCTGCTGGCGCTCTCGCCCTGGCTGGTCTTCACCTCGGCCGCGCTCATGGCGCATCCGCTCTCGCTGGCGCTCGCGCTGGCGGCGCTGGTGGCGCTGGAGCGCGGCTTCGAGGAGGAGCGCTCCTCCTGGTTCGTGCTGGCCGGGCTGGCCGCCGGCGCGGTCTTCCTGGCGCGGCCCCTCGAGGGCGTGATCGTGGGCGCCATTGGCGCTCTCCAGGTGCTGCTGCCCCCGCGCCGGCGGCCCGCCGTCCGCGCCCTGGCGCTGGCCCTGGCCGGCGCGGCCCTGACCGCGCTGCCCATGCTGGCCTACAACCGGCTGATGACGGGCCGCGCCACCTACCCGCCCTTCACCCTCTGGTCCGACCTGCGCTACGGACCGGGCGTGGACGTGCTCGGCTTCGGCCCCCACGTGGGCATACCGGACTGGCCCAACCTCGACCCGCTCCCGGGCCACGGCCTGGCCGACGTGGTGCTGAACGCCAACAAGAACCTGTTCATGGTCGACTTCGAGCTGTTCGGCTGGGCCTGCGGCTCGCTGGTGCTGGTGCTGGCGGCGCTGCTGCTGGGCGGGCGCGCGACCACGACCCGGGGCGACCGCACCGCCTGGGCGGCCCTGCTCGCCATCGGCATCGGCAACAGCTTCTACTGGTTCCCCGGTGGGCCCGACCTGGGCGCGCGCTACTGGTACCTGGCCATCGTGCCGCTCTGCGCCCTGAGCGTGCGCGGGCTGCAGCGTCTGCGGGAGCACCTGCCCGCTGCGCTGGGCGACCGAGCCGGATCGCGCCTGGGCATGGCGGCCGCCGCCGCCACCCTGGCCGCGCTGCTCACGGTCATGCCCTGGCGCGCCGCCACCAAGTACTATCGCTACCGGGGCGTGGGAGGCGAGGTCCGCGAGCTGGTCCGCGCGCGCGGCATCGCCGACGCACTCGTGCTGGTGCGGGGGGAGGAACGGGCCGACTACCAGGCCGCCTTCGCCCTCAATCCCCCCGAGCTGGGGGAGCGCGGCGACCTCTTCGCCCGGGACCTCGGGCCCGCCGGCCGCGCCCGCCTGGCCGCGGCCTTCCCCGGTCGCGCCCTCTGGGTGATCGGCCGGCCCGGCGGCCCCGGTTCGCCTTTCCGCGTGCTGGAGTCACCCGCGCCCCCGGCCCCGGAGCGCTGATGCACGAGGGGCGGCGTCGCCTGCGCGACACCGCCCCTGCCGGTTCCTGCCCGCCCTCTGCGCCCGCTCAGTCGGACCGCGGCCGCACCCGCTGGAAGAGCTGCACGCGCGGATTGACATAGGGCAGGTAGGGCAGCGGCCTCCCGGTCAGGGGCGCCGTGGCGAAGGACGCCACCCGCCGGTACCCCAGCGACCCATCACGCAGCCGACGGTAGGTCGAGTCGGGCAGGAACACGCTGTGCTCGCGCGCCGGGTCGCTGAAGTAGTCCGGCGCGACCACCACCCACTCGACCGATCCCTGACGCAGCGCCTGCTCCGGGGCCGGCAGCCGGTCGAGCGTCACCGGTACCACGCCCAGCGGGAGCGGCGGAAGCTGGTGCGCCGCGCCGAAGTAGCCGACCCTGTCCCCCGCGACGACGCGTCCCCCCAGCCACGTGCCGGCGGCGTAGCGCGCATCGAAGAGCATCTGATAGGTCAGGTCCACCGCGCCCAGCACCTGCCAGCCCAGCCCCGCCACCAGCACCAGGAGCGCCCCCGCCCGCAGACGCGGGTGCCGCAGCCCCTCAGACAACAGGTACGCGGCGAAGCAGGCCAGCACCGACGCGGGCAGCATCGCGTACCGGTACTGCATGTGATGGACGGGAAGGAGCGTCAGCAGGACGAAGCCGATCGCCAGCCAGGCCAGCACGCGGCTCTCAGGCGTGCGCCGCCAGGCGATGCCCAGCCCGGCCGCGCCCGCGAGCACCAGCACCGGCCCCAGCGCCGCGGTGCAGGCCAGCAGCACGTCCCCGAGCAGCGCCAGGTAGCCCGCCGGCGTGGACGGCCGAAGCGTGGTGAGCGCGTTGGCGTGCTGCAGGTTGAAGAAGGTGTGGTCGTAGCCGATCACATACTCCACGTGGGCCACGAAGCGCCCCGGCCACATGGGGATGCCGCTGGCCAGGGCGTACACGCCCGCCGCCGCGCCCAGCAACACCAGAGCCGTCCGACGGCGCTGGGCGGGGGTGCCGCGCTGGTCCAGCAGGCAACGCAGTGCCATGTAGCCGAGGCCAAGCGTCCAGGGGCCGTACGCCTGGTCCTTGGTCGTCACGGACAGCGCCGCCAGCGTGCCCAGCAGCAGCGCCCGCCGGATGGTCAGCTCCGTGCGCAGCGCCCGGACCGCCACCAGGGCCGCGAGCGCCGACCAGAACTGCGTGGGGACGTCCAGGTTGGTCGTGCGGGCGTAGAAGACCATCGGGCCCAGCAGCAACACGAAGAGCGCCGCGAGCACGCCGGCACGCCGGCCCCACAGCTCCCGCGCCGTGAGGTACGTCGCCACCACCACACCCGCGGCCATGCCCAGCGTGAGGCCGCGCGCGATGAGCGCCAGCGTCCTGAGCGCGCCCACCGGATCGGCCAGCCCGAACGGGTAGGCCGCCGCCGGCGCGCTCAGCCCCCCCGTCAGCTTCAGGTACACCATATACGGGCCGTACAGAACCGCCAGCACGAGGTAGTGCAGGACGGGGTAGGCCCTGTACCAGCCGGGACTGGCCTTCACCAGCAGGCTGTGCAGCTCCGATAACACCGCGATACCGCCCACGCCATCCACGTCCCAGCCGTGGATCGTGAGTGCGTTGCTGGCGTGGGGAAGACCCCACCAGGAGGCGATGCCGTAGACGACGAGCGCCGCCAGTCCGAGCAGCCAGGGCGCGCGGTCGCGGGGGGGACCGCTAACGTCGATCGACTGCGGCCGGAGGCGGGCGCGCTTGCGCCGCGTCGCGACGGTCGCGGTCATGGCCAGCTCCTCCCGGGGGACGAGGAATCGTTCAGGGTGCGAATCGGATTGACAGCTGAGACGAACCGGGCCCGTTACCGGCACCCGCGTCCGCGCCTCGGCCGCGTGCAAGAGTCGATCCGACCGACCCGCCGCACGGATTACGTTTCCCCACAATGACTTAGACCTCTTGTAGCGCCGCGTCGACAGTCGCACGTGCCGGACGGCTGCCGCGGAGAGACAACAGACGGCCCCCCGGTCGGCCGCCCTCGGCCACGGCCGCGACTGCTCTTCCCACACGGTCACACGGCCGCTAGCATCAGCGCTTGCCGCCGCGACTCACCTTGCCCACGACCGCCCATGATGGACCACCGCATGTCGCACCACCCTGGCCCTGCGATCCGCCTCGCCGCGACCGCCGCGCTCGTCGTAGCCACGGTCGGGTGCGGTGGCGAGGGCGCCAGCCAGGGCGTGGCCGCGCAGATCCTCCTGGACTCGAGCAGCCACTATCAGCGGATGACCGGCTGGGAGGCGACGACGCAGGCCGGCCAGGACCAGCGGGACTTCCCGCGCTACCGGGACCGGCTGCTCGAGCTGGCGGCGGACAGCCTGGGCATCGACCGCGTGCGGCTGCAGGTGCGCAGCGGCGAGGAGAACTCGCGCGATTACTGGGCGGAGATGCGGGCGGGCCGGCTGGCGGAGAACTGGCGCTGCGTGCGCTACGCCACGGTGAACGACAACGCCGATCCGAACGTCATCAACTGGAATGGCTTCAAGTTCGGGGACCTCGACGAGTCGGTCGAGCAGATCGTGCTGCCGCTGAAGCGGCGACTGGAGGCCCGGGGCGAGCACCTGTTCGTGAACCTGAACTACGTCGCCTTCTACCGGCAGTGCCCGAACGTGCCCTACATCCACACCGACCCGGAGGAGTACGCCGAGTTCATGCTGGCCGCGTCACTGCACCTGCGAACGAAGTACGGCCTGGTACCGGACGCGTGGGAGGTCATGCTGGAGCCGGACAACACGCCCTTCTGGCGAGGCGAGCAGCTCGGTCGCGCCATCGTGGCGACGGCGCGGCGGCTGAAAGCGGAGGGCTTCACCCCGCGCTTCATCGCGCCCTCCACAACCAGCATGGGGGCGGCGGCGCCCTACTTCGACGAGCTGGCGCAGGTGCCAGGCGCGCTCGAGTATGTGAGCGAGCTGTCCTACCACCGCTACCGCGACGCGGGCGAGCCCGCGCTGCGGGCCATTGCCGCGAGCGCCGCCCGCTACCACGTCGCCAGCGCCATGCTGGAGCACATTGGCAGCGACCAGGACGACCTCTACCGCGACATCACCATTGGCGGCGTCTCGGCCTGGCAGCAGTTCGTGCTGGCCTACGCCGCGCGCGACAACGGCGCGCAGTACTTCGTCATCGGCACCTCCGGCGCGGGCGCGCCCACCGTGACCATGGGCAGCCGGACCCGTTACCTGCGCCAGTACTTCCACTACATCCGGGCCGGGGCGCTCCGCCTGGGCGCGAGCACCTCGGATCCGGGTATGGCGCCGCTGGCGTTCCGGAACGCCAACGGCCGCTTCGTGGTGGTGGTGAAGGCCGGGCATCGCGGGAACCTGGCCGTGGCCGGCCTGCCCCCGGGCCGCTACGCCATCAGCTACGCCACCGCCGACACCCTCGCCCCCGAGCGCGTGGTGACCCTCCGGCGCAAGGAGCCGCTGGCCGCGTCCATCCCCCTGCGCGGCGTCCTCACCATCGCGCAGCAGTAGGGCAACAGCGGTTCACGCAGAGGCGCGAAGCACGCAGAGATGGCCGCTCGGGAACCCGGAGACATCCTCCGGCACCGCTGAACCTCGCGATTTCTTCTTTTGTCTAACGGCAACACCCTACCGGACTTCGGAGAGGAGGGCGCCAGGACGTCGGCTGTCGCCGTGGGCTCGGCTACGCGAACGGATGCCCCTCCGCGCGCTCAGCGCCTCCGCGTGAGCCCACTCAGCCGTTCTCGAACCGGTAGCCGATCAGCTTGTAGACGAGCTTGGCCACGAGGAAGTCCGGCGCGTGGAACCCGGGAATGGGCGCCAGCTCCACCACGTCGGCGGCATGGACCGTCCGCTCCCGGAACACGCGACGCAGCAGCTTCAGCACCGGGTACCACTGCAGCCCGCCCGGCTCCGGCGTCCCCGTCGCGGGCACGATCGAGGGGTCGAAGGCGTCCACGTCGAAGGTGAGGTAGACGTCGGGGCCGAGGCGCTCCAGCACCCGGTCGATCCAGGCGTCGCCCTCGTGGATGTCGTCGGCCAGGAAGAGGTGGATGTGCTCGGAGCCGCGGGCCAGCTCCATCTCCTCCCGGGTCAGCGAGCGGATGCCCACGGCCACCAGATCCACCGCCTCGTGGACGCGGTGCATCACCGCCGCGTGGGAGTAGGACGAGCCCTCGTACTCGGGGCGCAGGTCCGTGTGCGCGTCCAGCTGCAGCACGCTCAGCCGCTTTTCCCGCGCGGCCAGCCGGTCGGCCCAGGCCAGCACGGGGGCGCTGGACACGGAGTGTTCACCGCCCAGCAGTACCACGAACTTGCCCGGCCCGCTGTCCAGCAGCGCCTCGTACGCCTGGCGCAGCTCGCGCACCGCCGCCTCCGGCCCCGCACCGGTGAGATGCAGCTCCGGCAGCGTCGCCACGCCCGCCCGGTAGGACTCGGCGTCCAGCTCCTGGTCGTAGAGCTCGATGTAGCGCGACGCCGCCAGGATGGCCGCCGGCCCGTTGCGGGTCCCGGCGCCATAGCTCACCGTGGCCTCGTAGGGCACGGGCAGGATGAGGGCGCGCGCCGTCTCGAAATCCGACGTCGCCTCGTCCAGCCCCAGGAAGTTGCGCGGCAGCTCCCAGCCGAGGTCGCGCAGGCGTTCGGGTAAGCGCATGTAGCTCTCGCTCCTTCGGATGCGCCCAGCCGCTCCAGGTCAGAGCGGGAGAGCGGGACAGCGGGACAGCGGGAGCCATCCGCGGGCGTCCTCGGACGACCATGCCATCAATCGGCGCGAGGCAGGGGCCGCAGGGTTCATCTCCCGCTCTCCCGCTCTCCCACTCCGCCGTTCACTGCTCGAGGTACGTGTAGCCCGCCAGCCCGGCGATGTAGTCCGCGATGAAGGCATTGGCCTCGGCGCGCGAGAGCCGGGTCGCGTTCTGCACCTTGCGCCGGAAGGTCGCGATCAGGTCCTGCGCGCTGTACTGCACGTAGTTCAGCACCTCGGTCACGGTGTCGCCGTGCACCAGGTCGCCCACCTCGTAGCCGTTCAGCGTGCGCTTGATGTGCACGGCGTTGGTATCGCCGAACAGGTTGTGCATGTCACCCAGGATCTCCTGGTAGGCCCCCGTCAGGAAGATGCCCAGGATGTAGGGCTGGTCCGGGCTGAACGTGTGCAGCTCCAGGCTCGACTTGGGTTTGCGATAGCCGACGAAAGTGTCGATCTTGCCGTCCGAATCGCAGGTCACGTCCTGCAGCGTCGCCTCCCGCGTCGGCTCCTCGTTGAGCCGGTGGATGGGCATGATCGGGAAGAGCTGGTCGATGGCCCACGAGTCCGGCAGCGACTGGAAGACCGAGAAATTGCAGAAATAGCGGTCCACCAGCAGCGCGTTCACCTCCGGCAGGATATCCGCGTACTCCTCCGGGTCGCGCTCCGCCAGGTCCGAGACCCGGTTCATGATCGCCAGGATGATGCGCTCGGCCTCCGCCCGCTCCCGCAACGTTATGGTGCCGCTGTTGAAGTGGTTGTGGGCCTGCTCCTTGGCGAAGGCCGTGTCGTGGTACACCTCCCGCAGCCCCCGCTCGTCGATCTCCCGGTAGGTCGCGGCCAGCTCGTGCAGCAGCGAGTGCGCATCCTCCGGGATCTCCCCCGGCGGCTCCACGATCTGCGTCTCCAGGTCGATCACGTTCACCAGCAGGAGCGCGTGGTGCGCCGTGAGCGCCCGCCCCGACTCGCTGATGATGTGCGGCATGGGCAGATCGTTCTCCCGGCACGCCTCGCCCAGCGACCACACGATGTCGTTGGCATACTCCTGCATGGAGTAGTTCACGCTGGCCGACGCCGTGGAGCGCGAGCCCTCGTAGTCCACTCCCAGCCCGCCGCCCACGTCCACGTACTCGATCGGCACACCCAGCTGCCGCAGCTCCACGTAGAAGCGCGAAACCTCCTGCATGGCCTGCTTGATCGTGCGGATGTCCGGGATCTGCGAGCCCAGGTGGAAGTGCACCATGCGCAGGATGTCCAGCTTGTCCGCCGCCTTCAGCTTGTCCAGCAGTCGCACCAGCTCCGACGAGTTCAGGCCGAACTTGCTCCGCTCCCCCGCCGTCTCCGACCACCGACCGGCTCCGGTCGTGGACAGCTTCACCCGCACGCCGGCCACCGGCGTCACGTCCATTTCCTGCGCCACCCGCAGCAGCGTGTCCACCTCGCCGCTCTTCTCGATCACCGTCATCACCTTGTGACCGAGCTTCTGACCCATCAGCGCCAGACGCAGGAACTCCTCGTCCTTGTAGCCGTTGCAGATGATCAGGTAGTCCGTCCGCTCGGTGAGCGCGAGCGCCGCCTGCAGCTCCGGCTTGCTCCCCACCTCCAGCCCGGCCCCTAGCGGCGCACCATACGCCGCGATCTCCTCCACCACGTGCCGCTGCTGGTTCACCTTGATCGGGAAGACCGTGGTGTACGTGCTCTGGTACTCGAACTCCCGGATCGCCGTCTGGAACCGGTCCGACAGCGCCTCGATGCGCGTGCGCAGGATGTCCGAAAAACGCAGCAGCAGCGGCAGACCCACTCCCTGCGCCTCCAGGTCCATCGCCAGGTCGAAGAGATCCAGCCCATCCGCCGGGTCCCGCGTCGGGTGCACCGTGACGTGCCCCTCGTCGTTCACCCCGAAGTAGCCGATCCCCCACCCCTCGATGTTGTACAGCCGCTTGGCGTCGTCGAGAGTCCAGGTCATTCCGCTCGCGCGCTCCAGTGCCGGTGCATGTTCAAGAGCCGGATAAGGTACCGGGATCGCGGGAGGGGGGAAAGCGGAGGGACGGTCGGAGCGCGGGCAGTGGACGGTGCAGGAGCAGGAGGGAACACCGCTCCCTTAACCTCCTGCTCCTGCTCCTGCTTCCCCTGATCTTGACCCTTCGCTCTCTGTCTCTCCTCCCTGCAAGAGAGCCCGGCTGATTTCAGCCGGGCTCGAAGGGGACAGCGTCGAAGGTCAGGGGGAAGGGCAAACAGGAGCAGGAGCAGAAGGGGACGCGGCCGGGGGCCGCGTCTACATCATCTCCACCGGGCACCTCAGCCCTTCCCACTCCAGCGTCCGCCCTTCCGCCTGGCAGCCCGCGCACAGGCCGTAGATCTCCAGGCGGTAGCGCGCCGGCAGGAAGCCCACCCGCCGCGCCTGCTCCTCCTGCAGCCGCGCCAGCTCCGGGCTCTCGATCTTCTCCACCGCCCCGCACTCCGTGCAGATCAGGTGCTCGTGGATCGGCGACTGCCCGAAGAGGTGCTCGTACCGCTTGAACCCCTCCCCGAAGTCATGCTCCGCCACCAGCCCGCTCTTCACCAGCATCTCCAGCGTGCGGTAGATCGTTGCCTTGCCGATGCGTTCGCCCCTCTGGCGCAGCTCCGCCTCGATCTCCTCCACCGACAGGTGCCCGTCGGTCCCGAAGACCACCTCCGCGATCGTCTCCCGCTGCTGCGTGACCGGCAGACCCTGGTCGCGCAGGAAGCGGCGAAACAGGTGCACGAACGACATCATCCCTCCCCGAGCCACCTGTTTCCCAGCGCGCGGACCACGACCGGCCGGGCCGGCCGGCGCCCCCAGCACTGAGAATGGGAATCAACAATGATTATTGATAACCGCTCGGGCGCAACGGCGCAACGGCGATGACCGCCGGCGGCGGTCAGACCGGCTCGCCGGCGGCGACGGCGCGGAGCAGCTCCGCCCAGCGATCGGCGTCGCCCTGGAGGCGGGCGTGCCGCGGCGGGGCGGGCTCGTCGGTGAGGCGGCGCAGCACGCCATCCACGACGCGGGACACGCGTCCGGCGGGCGCGGCGCCATCCTCGGTCATCTCCTGGCGCAGCTCGGGGCGTCCGCGGGCATCGCGGGCGACGGTGAAGCGGGCGGTGAAGACGCGGCGTCGATCGGAGTCGGCGTCGTCGCCGAAGACGGAGGCGACGACGATGGTGCTCTGTCCGGGGCCGATGCGACGTGCCGGGAAGATCCACAGCTCGTCGATGGTGGCGGGCGGCAGGGCGCGGGCGAGGGCCTCGAGCAGCCCGGCGGTGGTGGTGGGATCGGCGGGGGCGACGTCGCTCACGAGGCGGCTTCCTGGACGAAGTGGCGGAGCACGTGCAGGAAGTCCTGAGCGTTGGTAATGACGCCGAAGGCCTGGTGCGTGCCGCGGTCGCGGAGCTTGGAGACGACGAACTCGAAGGAGTCCACGGCCACCGTGGGGATCTGGCGCGGCTGGCCGCTGGCGGCGTCGATGGTGTAGGCCGGCAGCATGTTGCCGAAGGCGATGGAGTGCAGCGCCGTGGCGATCATGACGGCGAAGGTGCAGCGTTGGGCGTGCTCGCGCATGAGCTCCTGGGCCTGGAGCGCGTCGGGCACGGTGTCCGGCAGCGGCCCGTCGTCGCGGATCGAGCCGGCGAGCACGAAGGGCACGCCCTTCCGGACGCAGGCGTGCATGATGCCTTCGGTGAGGATTCCCCGCTCCACGGCCGCGGCGATGGAGCCGGCGGCGCGGATCCGGTTGATGACGCGCATGTGGTAGGCGTGCCCGCCCTGCACCGGGCGCCCCCAGTGGTCCATGCCGAGGGTGGTGCCGAGGATGGCCTGCTCGATGTCGTGCACGGCGATGGCGTTGCCGCCCAGCACGGCGCCGGCGTAGCCGTTCTCGATGAACCAGGTCACGATCTCGCGGCCGCGGGAGTGCAGAACCGCGGGTCCCAGCACCCAGACGATGTGGCCGCCGCGGTCGCGCTCCTCGCGCAGCAGGCGCGCGATCTCGGCGTAGTCGACGGGCTTCTCGCGGGAGACCGCACTCCTCATGAAGGCGAACGCGCTCTCGCCTTCCTCGGCCGCCACGAAGCCCGTGGCGTTCACGAGGATGCCCTCGCTGCCGTCCTCGGACTCGCCCAGGGCCACGGGCTGGCCGCGGCGGACGTGGCGGCCCTCGAGAATGCGGGCGTCGCCGTCGTCCTCGAGCACGATGGCCGCGTCCATCCGGGGCGTGCGCGGCAGCCGCCACTGGCCGCCGATCTTCACGTAGGTCGGCAGGTTGGTGGTGCAGAAGAAGCCCTCGGGGAGCACGCCGTCCGCGGGCGCGGGCGCGAAGCGCGCGTCGGGTGCCGCCAGCAGCTCGGCGTCGGAGAAGTCGGGCGCGCGGTAGCTATCGGTCATGGGCGGGAATCTAGGGCGCGCCCGGCGGCGTGCCCACCCCGG
The DNA here is from genome assembly GCA_017881445.1 of Gemmatimonadota bacterium. GTDB lineage: Bacteria > Gemmatimonadota > Gemmatimonadetes > Longimicrobiales > RSA9 > JADGQX01. The sequence continues at coordinate 10,952 of JADGQX010000032.1, forward strand.
CGGCGCCGGGAGCGAGCGGGGCGATCTGGCGCAGGGCCAGGCGGGTGGCCTCGAGCACCTGCGCCCGGGCGAGCTCGAGGGGCGCGCCCACGAGCAGGCCCGACGCCTTGACGTGCCCGCCCCCGCCGAACTGGCGGGCGATGGCGTTCACGTTCACCCGGCCGTTGGAGCGGAGCGAGACCTTGGTGCCGCCCTCGACGGTCTCGCGGAAGAGCAACGCCACCTCGGTGCCCTCGATGTCGCGGGCGTAGTCGACGATGCCCTCCAGGTCCTCGGAGGTGGCCTCGGTCTCGTCCATCACGCTGCGGGGGATGCTGATCCAGGCGATGGGCAGCTCCGGGTCGACCTCGAGGTGCTCGAGGGCCGCCCGCAACAGGTGCACTCGCCGGTAGGGCATGCGGCCGAAGAGCCGGCGGTACTCGACCTCGGGGTCCACGCCCTTGCGCAGCAGCTCGGCCGCAATGGCGTGGGCGCGGGGCGTGGTGTTGGAGAAGCGGAACGAGCCCGTGTCCGTGACGATGGCCGCGTAGAGCGCGCGGGCAATGCCCTCCTCCCAGGCGGCGTCGCCCTGGGCCACGGTGAGCAGGTCGTAGATCAGCTCGCCCGTGGCGCAGGCGGCCGGGTCCTGCAGCGCGGCGTCGGCCTCGATCCCATTCTCGCCCTTCGGGTGGTGGTCGATGACGACGACGCGCCGGCCGCCGGCGCGGTCCAGCAGCGACGCCACGCGACCGATCCGCTTCGCCTCGCTGGTATCCACCACCGCCAGCAGGTCCGCCCCCTCCCCCGCCGCCGCGCTCCGCCCCTCGCCCGGGTCGTACACGATGCCGGAATCGGGATCGGGGAGCAGGTAGCGGAAGCTGTCCGGGAACGCCGTCGGATTGGCGATGCGCACGTCCTTGCCGCGGCCCCGCAGCCAGATCGCCAGGGCGGCCTCCGAGCCCGCGCCGTCGCCATCCGCGTTCACGTGCGTGCTGAGCACGATGCAGCGGGCGCCGAGCAGCAGCTCGGCGATGCGCCGGAGCGGCTCGCGGCGGGACTCGGGTACGGCAAGCGTGTCGGACATCGCCTCGGCTTTCGCGGTGGGGCGGCCAGGTGACGCCGCGCGCCCGGGATCCGCCAGCCGGGCAGATTGCGGGCCGCGGCGCGGGCGTGTCAAGCGGCCTGGCCGCCCGGCAGTGCCTTTCGCACCTTGGCCCAGGTGGAGATCAGGTGCACGGCGCGCGACGAGTAGAAGCCGTGCAACGTGCCCTGGCGGAGCGCCTCCAGGAAGGCGGCGGGCGTGTCCTCGAAGGGCGGCACCTCGACCCAGGTGCGCCCCACCTCGAAGAGGGCGTGCGCGTCGGAGCCGGCCCCCAGCGCCTTGCCGCGGGCCTGCGCCCAGGCTACCGCCCGCCGGTTCAGCTCGGGCTTGTGGATGCGGCCGTTGAAGCCCTCGACCGCGTCCACGAGATCCTCGACCACGTCCAGGATGGCGCCATTGCCGCCCTTGCCGGGCGCATACGGGTGCGGCACGTACACCAGGCCGCCCTGCGCCCGGATGCGCTCGCAGCTCTCCCGGGCCGGCGTGCCCCCGGGGATGCGCTCCCGGATGTACAGGCCGATGATGTCCACCTTTTCGGCCGTCTTCACTTCCTCGCCCACGATGACGTGCTGGGGGAAGCGGGCCTTGAGCTCGAGCGCCGCGGCGATCTCGTCGTGGTCCGTGATGCAGACGCGGTGGACCCCGCGGCCGAGCGCCGCACGGACCACCGCTTCGCCGTCGCTCAGGCAATCCCCCGAGCGACGGGTGTGCATGTGCATGTCTACGCGGACTCCGTCGCCCCGTCCGCCCCGTCCGCCCCCGCCGCCCCGCCCAGCCTGCCCAGGATCTGCTCCCATGCCTCTTCCGCGCTCGCCGCCAGCTCCCCGAGGGTGCCGTCGTTGTCGATGACGATGTCAGCCCGGCGCCGCTTCTCCGCGGCCGGCAGCTGCGCCGCGATCATGGCACGGGCCTCGTCCGGGGGCAAGCCGCGGTCGGCCAGCAGCCGCCGGAGCCGGGTCGCCTCGGGGGCGTCCACCAGCACGACCAGGTCGAGGTCACGCTCCGCGCCCACCTCGTACAGCAGGGGAATGTCGTGGACGACGATGCGGGCGCCGGCCTGATCGAGCCGCTCCTCGGCTTCCCGGCGCAGCCGCGCCACTTCCGGGTGCACGATGGCCTCCAGGCGACGTCGCGCCTCGGGGTCCCGGAAGACGATGCCGCGCAGCGCCGCCCGGTCCAGCGCGCCCGAGGGCTCGAGGATGCCGGCGCCGAAGGCGTCGGCCACCGCGCGCAGACCGGGCGTGCCCAGCGCCACGGCCTCCCGCGCCAGCGCGTCCGCATCCACCACGGTCGCGCCCAGCCGCCGCCACACCTGCGCCACCGCCGACTTGCCGCTGGCGATGTTGCCCGTCAGCCCCACGCGGTAGAGCGTCAAAAGGGGCAGGGCGTCAGGATATCGTCGGGCGTGCCCCTCTTGCCATCCGGTCCGCTCGAGCCGACGGCCAGCGATCCATTTTCCTTTGTGACCAGGAAGTACTGGCTGTCCCAGGGGTCCCGGCCGACCGAAACGTGCTGCTGCATCCAGGCCTGGAACCCGTCCGCCTCGGGCAGCGCATGACCCAGGGCGTGCTCGTCCCGCAGGAAGGTCACGATGGCCGTTTCCTCGCGCTCGGCCAGCCTCCCCCGCACGCGATCGGTGATGAACCTGAAGTGGGGCGTGATCTGCGCCCAGGCGCGGGCGCTGGGGGCATCGATGCGCTCCCGGATGGGTGGGATCGAGTACGCCGCCCCCAGCGCGACCACGAGGTAGAGAATGAACTTGGCCATGGGGCAACTCCTGCTCAGCGACGTTCTTTGGCCATCCGATCGACCCAGCGAAGGTACCGCTCCACTTCCTCGGGTGCCGGCAGGCGCCCGGCACCGTAGGCGGTGTGCAACCGCCATTCCATGTACTCCAGCGGGGGCAGCGGCAGGAACGGCGCGCGGCGCATCCAGCCGCGCGCCCGGAACCGCCAGCCGGCCCGAACGGCGCGGGCGGCCCGCAGCGGGTGCGGGGCCAGTCGCGCCACGAGACGCAGGATCAGCTTGGCGTAGACCACGTTGGAGTCGGGGAAAGTGCCCGGGAAGGACCCATTCCGAAGATACCGCCCGGCGGTCCGCGGCGTAAGAGCCACGAAAGCGCCTGAGGCCCCCCCGGCGGCGGCGGTCCCGGCGGCGGCGGCAAGGTCTGACCCGGAGGTGGAGCCTGAGCCGGGGGCGGACCCTTGGCCGGGGGCGGCCCCTCCAGCTCGCCGCCGCTCTCGATCACGCCGGCCAGGTACTGCTGCGTCAGCACGCCGCCCTGGCCGGCGCTCTCGGTGCGCACGATGGGCATGCGCACGTACCACGAGCGCATGATGACGACGCCCGAGGGCAGGCGCTGGAACTCGACCTGGCCGCCCTGTGCCTTGTCCGGTACCACCCACGGCAGGTTCGTGAACTGGAACTCGACCGCGCGCAGCTCGGCGCTGCGGGCGTCCAGCCAGACCGTTCCGCGGATGTCGCGTCCCAGCGGGCGGACCGGCTCGAAGTCGATGCCCACCAGGCCCCGGTGCCTTCGCCCACCCTCCTGCATGCTCAGGCAGTGGTGCTGGATGAAGCCGTCCGAGACCAGCACCTCCTCGTCTGGCGCCCAGAACGCCCACTGCTCGACCAGCTCGTCCAAGGCGTCCGAGACCTTCTGGACGTAGCCCAGGCTGTCCAGCAGCGACTCGGACTCGGCGCCGAAGGGGCGCCCGCCGAAGCCGGCCTTCTCGCCCTGTCGTTCCCGCAGCACCCGGAAGTTCTTCGGATCCAGGTCGCGGTCGAAGAGGCGTAGCACGAAGGGCTGGCTCTTGCGCGCCAGCACCGAGACCCGGAACGCCTTGCGCGCCTCCTCCCACAGCCGCTGCGTGGTCTCGGCCGTCACCGCATGCAGCTCGCAGCGCGAGCGGACCTCCACGGACAGCGGCCGCAGCAGCACCGCCGCGATGGGCGCCTCCAGGCGCACGCTCACGCTGGCGCCGGCGCCCAGGGAGAGCAGATCGCTGGACACCGTCTCCCGGCCGATGTGCTCCGCCCGCACCCGGTAGCGGCCCGCCGCCGGCGCCCGCAGCAGGAACGCGCCCGTCGAGTCGCTCAGCACCGCCGTCCGCTGCCGTCCCGCCGAGTCCACCAGCATGACCACCGCCGCCGAGAGCGGTCCGCCCGTCTCCTGCTCCGTCAGTCGCCCCGCTACCGTCTGGGCGGCCGCCTGGCCGGGCAGCGCCAGCCACCCGCCGGCTCCCAGCAGGAGCGCCAGCAGAATCGATGGCGCGGCGCGCCGTGCCCGGGGAAGCCCCCCGACCACCATCCCGCGGTCGCTCATTTCGGTGACCCGATCGGGCTCATGTCGGAGTTCAGCAGCTCGGCGCCGCTCTCCACGACCCACGCCAGGATATCTCTGGGCGCCGGGGTCCTGCCGCCCGGGATGAGCGGGCCGCTGTAGCTCAGCAGGGTCATGACGGGCATGCGCACGTACCAGTAGCCGATGACGATGCCACCCGAGGGCAACTGCCGGAATTGCACCAGTCCACTACGGGCTTCCGCCGGGACGTCCCAGGGCAGGTTCGTGAACTCGAATTCCACATATTTCAGCTCTGCCGTCGATGCGTTGAGCCATGCGGTCCCCTGGATGTCACGGCGATGGCGGCGCACCGGCTTGAACGCCAGGCCGATGAGACCCGGCCGCTGCCGGCCGCCGTTGCGCAGCTCGATGCAGTGGTGGTCGAGGAAGCCATCCGAGAGCAGCACCTCCTCGTCCGGCGCCCAGAATACCCAGGCATCGTACTCCTTGTGCACGTAGCCGAGACTGTCCAGCTCGACCTCGGTGGTCGAGGCGATGGGCCGCACGCTCGCGCCGGGCAGATCGGCGCCGGACTCTTTCATCAGCAGGAAAGTGCGTGGGCTCAGGATGTGCTCGAACCGCCGCACGGCGAACGCCTTTGAGCGCCGCGCCAGCCGCGCCACCCGCAGCGCCTTACGTGCCTCCTCCCAGAGCCGGGCCGTGGCCTCGGCCGCATCGGGGCGCAGCTTGCAGCGATTGCGGCCCGTGACCACCAGCGGCTGCAACAGTATCGCCGCGATAGGCGCCGCCAGCCGCACGCTGGTCGCGGCGCCGACCCCCAGCTGCAGCTCCTCGCTGCGGACCGTCTCCCGCCCGATGTGCTCGGCGCGCACGCGGTAGCGCCCCGGCGCCGTCGCCCGCACCACGAACGCGCCCGTGAAGTCGCTCAGCACCGCCGCGCGGACCACGCCTGCGCTGTCCAGCAGCTCGACCAGGGACGCGGTGAGCGCCGAGCCCGTCTCCCGCTCTACCACGCGCCCGCTCACCGTCTGGGCCCCTGCCGGCGCCGCGCAGGCCCACGCCGCGAGGGCGCACGCCGCGAGGGCGCACGCCAGCGCGCGGATCGGCAGGGACCGCGCAACCAGGCTTCGGCGCATCATGGTCTCGACAAGGAGGACGCCTCGCGCGACCGTGTCGCGCGTCGCAGCTCTCAAGCTACGTCGGCGGCGGCGGTTGGCCCAGGACCGTAACCCGGAGGCCCGGGCCGGCGGTCTTGCCGCCGCGAAGGGCGAGGCGTCATTCGTACCGCACCGTGCGTGCACTTTGTTCCGCCAGCGCCCGCCCCTGGCACCCTTCTCGCCCGGCGCGGTATAATGCCGCGCTGTTCGGGCATTGGCGCCCCGAGGCCGCAAGGTCCGGGGCGCGCCACGTTGAGGACCCGAGGATCATGGCGACAAAAGCGAGAGCCGTGCGGGGCGAGCGCAGGGGCGAGCTGGGCGGACTCGACCGCGACACGCTGCTGCGCCTGTACCGCACCATGTTCGAGGCCCGGCGAACCGACGACCAGGAGATCCTGCTCAAGCGGCAGAACAAGATCTTCTTCCAGATCAACGGCGTCGGCCACGAGGCGGTGCAGGTGGCGGTGGCGGAGCACCTGCGCGCCGGCTCGGACTGGTTCTACTTCTACTACCGCGATCGCGCCCTCGCCCTGGCGCTCGGGCTGACCTCCTACGAGCAGCTGCTGCAGGCCGTCGCCGCCGAGTCCGACCCCGCCAGCGGCGGCCGGCAGATGCCCGCGCATTGGGGCAAGAGGGACGCCCGCATCGTCAGCAGCTCGTCGCCCACGGGCACGCAGTTCCTGCAGTCCGTCGGCTGCGCCGAGGCGGGCTGGCGCGCCAGCCTCGTCCCCGAGCTGGCGGCGCAGGTCGGCAGGATCGCCGAGGACGAGGTCGTCCTCTGCACCACCGGCGACGGCACCACCTCCCAGGGCGAGTTCTGGGAGGCCATGAACACCGCCTGCAACCTGAAGCTCCCCGTCGTCTTCCTGGTGGAGGACAACGGCTATGCCATCTCGGTGCCGGTCGAGGTGAATACCGCGGGCGGCAGCATCAGCGCGCTGCTCAAGGGCTTCCCGGGACTCTACATCGAGGAGTTCGACGGCACGGACGTCATCGAGAGCTACCAGGCGGCGGGTCGCGCCGTGCGCTGGGCCCGCGAGCGCAAGGGCCCGGCGCTGCTGCACGCCCACGTCGTCCGCCCTTACTCGCACTCGCTCTCCGACGACGAGCGCCTGTACCGGCCCGAGGCGGAGCGCAGCGCCGACGCGGCGCGCGACCCGATCCGCCGCCTGGGCACGCTCCTGGTCCAGCAGAAGATCGCGACCGAGGCCGAGATGAAGGCCATCGAGGACGACGTCGTCGCCTCCGTCACCGATGCCTCGGAGCGGGCGCTGCAGCAGCCGCAGCCGGCCAGGGACACGGCCATGAAGTTCCTGTTCTCGCCAGACGTGGACCCTACGTCGAAGGCGTTCGACACGGAGGACTCGCCCCAGTTCCGCGGTGGCGAGACCACCATGGTGGACCTGCTCAACGCCTGCATGCGCGACGAGATGCGCCGCGACCCCCGCATCGTGGTCTTCGGCGAGGACGTGGCCGACTGCTCGCGCGAGGAGTACCTGGAGCAGGAGCTGGTCAAGGGCAAGGGCGGCGTCTTCAAGGTCACCCACGGACTGCAGCGCACCTACGGCTCCGTGCGCGTCTTCAACTCGCCGCTCGCCGAGGCCAACATCGTCGGCCGCGCCATCGGCATGGCCACCCGCGGCCTCAAGCCCGTCGTGGAGATCCAGTTCTTCGACTACATCTGGACCGCCATGATGCAGATCCGCAACGAGCTGGCCACCATGCGCTACCGCTCGGGCGGCAGCTGGGCGGCGCCCGTCGTGATCCGCGTCACCTACGGCGGCTACCTCAAGGGCGGGTCGATCTATCACTCGCAGACCGGCGAGTCCATCTTCGCCCACACCCCGGGCCTGCGCGTCATCCTGCCGTCCAACGCCCTGGACGCCAACGGCTTGCTGCGCACCGCCATCCGCTGCGAGGACCCCGTCATCTTCCTCGAGCACAAGCACCTCTACCGCCAGGTCTACAACAAGGGCCGCGACCCCGGCCCCGACTTCATGATCCCCTTCGGCAAGGCGAAGGTGGTGCGCCCGGGCAAGGACGTCACCGTCCTCGCCTGCGGGGCCCTGGTGAAGCGCTCCCTCGACGCCGCCGCCAGCGCCGCCCAGCGCGGCATCGACGTCGAGGTCGTGGACCTCCGCTCCCTGTCCCCCCTGGACATGGAGGCCATCGCCGCCTCGGTGAAGAAGACCAACCGGGTCGTCATCGCCCACGAGGACTCGCTCTCCTGGGGCATTGGCTCCGAGATCGCCGCCCGCGTGGCCGACGAGCTCTTCCCCTGGCTCGATGCCCCCGTCCGCCGCGTCGCGTCCCTCGACACCTGGGTCGCCTACTCGCCCCAACTGGAGGAGGCGATCCTGCCCAACCCCGAGGACGTGCTCAGGGCGGTCGAGCAGCTGCACGCCTACTAGGCGACGCGAACGATTGCGCTTGCGCTTGCGCTTGCGGCCGTTGCAGTGTTCTTCATGCTTCGCGCCTGCCTCTTCTGCCACGGCCCTCTGCCGCCCAACGACGTCCTCGAGCAATTCCCCGTCGGCCGGCGCGTAGCGTACGACCCGACGCGCGGCCGGCTCTGGGCGGTCTGCCCCGCATGCGCACGCTGGAACCTGGCGCCCATCGAGGAGCGCTGGGAAGCGCTGGAGGAGCTGGAGAAGCTGACCCGCGACCGGTCGCGGCTGCTGGCGCAGACCGACAACATCGCCCTCTTGCGGGCACCGGGGCTGGAGGTCGTGAAGGTCGGCCGCGCCCGCCTGCGGGAGGAGGCGTGGTGGCGCTACGGCTACGAGCTGGTGCGGCGGCGCCAGCGCAGCGCGCGCACCGCCTGGCTGGACATGGCCCTCGCCCTCACCGTCGGGGCGCCCATCATCCACGACATCGCCCGCGGCATCGCCTTTTCCGCGGGCGCCTGGGCCGGCGTCCGCTACTGCGACAATTGCGGCGCTTCCGCCGCCGCCGGCGCGCTCTCCATGGCCAAGGTCCGGTCGCTCTACCTGGAGAGCACCGTAGACGGCGCACCCGCGCTCCGGCTCGAGTGCGCCTATTGCGCCGCCAGGGGAGCCATCGGCGGCGTGCTCTGGACCGGGGCCGAGGCCGGCCGCATCCTGCGCACCTCGCTCGCCTACGAGAACTTCGGCGGCGCCCGACCGTCGGAGATCGACGACGCCTGCGGCCGCGTCGGCGACGCGGGGTCGGCCGCCGCCTTCGTGGACGACGTCGCCCGGCAGCGGCCGCGGATCGCCCAGTTCCACCGGGGCGTCTTCGCCTCGCAGGCGGTTGCCCTGGAGATCGCGCTCAACGACGACGTCGAGCGCCGGCTGCTGGGCGAACAGGTTTCGCAGCTCGAGGCCGACTGGCGCGAGGCCGAGCAGATCGCCGCCATCGTCGATCGCGAGCTGACCACGCTGCCCGCCATGTCGCCTGTCCCGCCGGGACCGGAGCGCTGAATTCGCCGGGCCCCGCCCCCGCCGGTTCCGCTCACCAGGGGATCGTGAACTCCTGCACCAGGCTGCCATACGTCCGGAACCCCGCCGCCTCGTAGTTGGGGAGCGCGCGCGCATGGTCGAGCGTGCAGGTGTCCAACCAGACGCGCTTCGGCCCGTACGACCACGCGCGGCCGATCGCCCAGGCCAGGAACCAGCGGCCCAACCCCCGCCCGATGAATCCGGGTGCCAGCCCGAAGTACATCAACCGGACCTCGCCCGGCTCGGCGCGGTCCAGCTCCGCGAAGCCAGCCTCCTGCCCATCCACTTGCAGGACATGCACTTCCACTCGCGGATCGCCCAGCAGCTCCGCCAGCGCCGGGTCCGATAGCCGCTGCCGGTCCACCCAGTGCCAGTCGTGGCCCACCCGGTCGTACAGCCGGCGGTAGTGCTCCACGGCCGGGGCGACGACGTGCTGGACCGACACGCCCGCCGGGGCCGGCGGCACCGGATCCGTCGGCGGCTGGAGCATCTCGAGGAAGGTGACCCTGACCTCGACGACGTCGCCTGCCTTTGGCCGCGTCATGCCAGCTCCTTCCGGATCAGCTCGACCGCACGGTCCATCTCGGCCGGCGAGTTGTAGATATGCGGCGACAGGCGCATCCAGCCGTAGCCGTGCTCGCCGATGACCCGCGTGCGCATGTTGGCGGACTTCTCCAGCCGCTGCTGCAGCTCCAGCGCCGGCACCCTGCCCGTGGTGAAGGCAACCATGCCCGCGACCAGCCCGTCGTCCGGGGGCGAGACGACGGTCACGCCCGGCACGGTGGCGAGCCCCTCCGCCAGCCGCCGACGCAGCTCGCGGATGCGGGCGTGGACGCGCTCGGGGCCGATCGCCTGGTGGAAGGCCAGTGCCGCGGCGAGCCCGGCCAGCCGCGATTCGTCGAGGGTGCCCAGGTGGTTGAAGCGCTGCGCGCCCAGCTTGAGGTTGTCCCAGTCGCCCGAGCCGACGCTGGGCCAGAGGCGCGTGCGCCATTCCTCGCGCAGCCAGAGGAACCCCGTGCCCTGCGGCGCCAGCAGCCATTTGTGGGGCGAGGACGCGTAGAAATCGGGGTCGAGGGCACCCAGGTCCAGGGGCATCAGGCCGGGCGGATGCGCGCCGTCCACCACCACCACGATCCCGCGGGGCCGCAGCAGATCCACCAGCTCCCGCACCGGCATGACCAGCCCGGTGGTGAAGGTGACGTGCGAGACGGAGACGACCCGCGTCCGCCGCGTCACCGCCTTGCGGAACACGTCCACCAGCTGCCCCGCGTCCGCCGGCGGCACCGGCAGCGGCAGCTCGCGCAGCGTCAGCCCGTGCCGCTTCGCCACCAGCTGCCAGGGGCACAGCCCGCCGATGTGCTCGTGCGTCGTGGTCAGGATCTCGTCGCCCGCCTTCAGCTCCAGCCCGTTGGCGACGAAGCTCATCCCCTCCGTGGTGTTCCTCGGGAACGCGAACCCCGCCGGCTGCGCGTGCAGCAGCGCGCCCAGCGCCTGCTCCAGGCCGCTCCAGTCCACGCCCGGCGGATAAGTCATGGCCACGCGCCGCATGTGCTCCACGGCCGCGTCCAGCACCACCCGCGGCTGCGGCCCCAGCGTGCCCACGTTCAGGTAGAGCCGGTCGCTCGGGATCAGGAACTCCTGCCGCACCAGCTCCCAGAAGTCGTCATCCCCGGGCCCGGGCCCGAAAGACCCCGCTGCGCCGGACCTCGCGCCCACGCCCGCGGCGGCGGCGGCGGACGGAAGCAGGCCCCCCGCGCCCAGCCTTCTCTCGAGCGCCGCCACCGAGCGCGGCCAGGCCAGCCCCGCCGCCGCCGCCGCGCCCAGCCACCCCAGGAACTCCCGTCGATCGCTCATGCCCGCGAAGTTCGAGCCCCCGCGCCCGCCCCGCAAGCCGTTCTCCCCGCCAGGACAGCAGTACGCCCCGAATCGGCAGTCGGTGACCGCGGACCGGCCACCGGTATACGGCCACCGGCGTACGGCTTCCGGTGTACGGCTTCCGGTGTACGGTTTCCGGTGTACGGTTTCCCGTGTACGGTTTCCGGTGCACGGTTTCCGGTGTACGGTTTCCGGTGTACGGCTTCCGGTGTACGGTGTACAGTTGTACCGAGGCCGGTGGCCGGAGATCGGTGGTCGTCTTAGTATGTTCGCCATGCCCTCGACCCTGTCGTTCCTGCGCCAGTACCTCCGTCCCCGCGCCGGCGCCGTGGTGGAGGAGGCCGCGGTCTGCATGCGCGGCGCCGAGGCGCTGCCCGCGACGATCTACCGGCCCGCGGCCGCCCCCCGGCGCCTTCCGGGGTGGGTGGTGCTGCATGGCCTGACCTACCACGGCAAGGAGCACCCCTCCCTGCTGAAGTTCGCGCGGGCCGTGGCCGCCAGCGGCACGGCGGTCTGCATCCCCGACATCCCGGAATGGAAGACGCTGCGCGTCGCCCCGGGGGTGACGGGCGCCAGCATCCTGGCGGGCGCGGCGACGCTGCGCGCGCGCCGGGACGTGCTGCCCGACCGCGTGGGTGTGATCGGCTTCTCCTTCGGCGCCACCCAGGCGCTGACGGCGCTGGCCCGCGAGCCGGAGGTCTCGGCCCAGGTGTGCGGAATCGCCGCCTGGGGCGGCTATGCCGACGCGTACCGCCTCTTCCGCTTCGGCATCACCGGCGACTACGAGCTGGACGGCGTCGCCTATCATGCGGACCCCGACCCGTACGGCCGCTGGGTGATGGGCGGCAACTACGTGACGGCGATTCCGGGATTCGAGGACGCCGGGCCACTGGCGGACGTGCTGCACCGACTGGCCCTGGAGGCCGGCCGGGCCGGCATCTACGCCGCCGACGCCAAGCTCGACCCCGTCAAAGTGGCGTTGCGGGCGGGGTTGCCCTCGCGCCTGCAGGACCTGTTCGACCTCTTCGCGCCGGTCACCACCCGGCCGCACCCCGACCCCGCCCGCGCCGCCGCCCTGGCGCCGGAGCTGGCCGCGGCCGCCCTGCGCGTGGACCCGCTCCTGGACCCGACGCCGGATCTCCCGCGGGTGCCCACGCCCACGTTCGTCGCCCACGGCCGCGACGACCGGCTGGTGCCGTTCAGCGAGAGCATCCAGCTGGGACGCCAGCTCCCGCCCTCCGTAGTTCGCGCCGTGAGCATCACTTCACTCTTCTCCCACTCGGGCGGGACCACGCCCGATCTCGGCCCGCTCGGGCTGGTCCGGGAGCTCCTGGGATTCGTTCGCCTGCTGAACGGAATTCTGGACCTTGTCTGAGATCCAGATTAGCTTTGCTCCAAACTCGTTGAAACCACCGCGTTGCTGCCGTGTAGCAGATGCAGGCGAAGGCGCTCGCCCGTCCCGGGCTCCCGAACGCCGACGCCGGCAAGAGTGGGAGTGGGAGCAGTAAATGGATTCCTCGGCGATCCCGGTCTTCCTGGCCGGACCGTTCCCGGTCGTTCACAGCGCTCGGCTCGATCACGAGGAGTCGAACGTGGAGCTGGATGTGGCGCTGCTGATCGGCGGACTGCCGACCATGCTGGCGGCCACCTGTTTCCCGCTGGATGAGACCTGGGAGCGCGTGGAGCTGGCCCTCGAGAGCGGCGATGCCCGTCTGGGCGTGGCCGGCATGCCCCACCACTCCGAGGACGAGCTGAGCGACGAGAGCTACCCTTCCGCCTACGTGGGGCTGGAGTGCGCCAACGGCGAGAGGCTGGTCCTGGCGCATATCCGCGGCAGTGACGCGGCCGTCCGCCCCGAGGTGTATGCCCGCCGGGTGATCCGCTCGATCCTGCAGGGCCGCACGCCGGCGGAGCTGGGCGAGCCCGTCTTCGACGAGTGAGCCGGGCGCCTCCATCTCTGAGCGAACGCGGCGGAGCAACAGCTTCGCCGCTTCGTCCATCCAGGGGGTCAGGTGCAGGGCGGGAGAGTGGACGTGGACGAGGTCAGGTCGAACCGCAGCGGGACGAGGGAGCCCAGCACGCCCGTGCCGTCGCCCTCCAGGCTGGGAATCTGGACCGCCCCCGAGGGGTTGAAGCCGCTGCGCCGCACCCACTGCACGTAGTTGCGGTCCGCCGCCGCGACGCTCACCGTGGCGGTAACGCCAGTCGGCAGCCCCCGTTGCAGCGCCCGGAGCACGACCGCGTCCGCGCTGTCCGCCCGGTCGAACAGCCCGAACTCCGATGGGAAGACGATGGTGGTGTCCTCGGCCGAGATGGAGAGCCCCGTCACATCGAGGGTCCGGTCGTCCAGCGTCGCCGGGTCCAGGGCGCGGCGTACGTGCGTCAGCCGGGTCTCCGACAGGTAGACCCAGGCCCCGTCCGACCGGGTCCAGGCCAGGGGCAGCAGCGTGAACGCGGCCAGCGCGCATTGCGAGAGGCCCGGCGGTCGCGTCAGCCGGAAGCTCCCCGGCACCGTCGTCGTGCCGGACAGCCGCCGTCCATCCGCCATGCGGATGCTCAGCGCATAGGTCGCGCCCGGCACCACCGCCGCCGCGCCGGCGACCGTGGCGTAGCAGCTGCCGACCGTGTCCGGCGAGAACGCGCTGCTGGCATCCACGCACTTCGACCCCGCCGCGGCCGCGAACGACACCACGCCGCCCCCGGGCAGCGTCAGCTGCATCGTCGCCCCCGGCACGGTCAGCGTGGCGCCGCCCACCGACCGGTGCAGCAGCCCGAACTGCTGCGCCGCGCCAGCCTGCAGCACCACCTCGGCCACCACCACGTCCGCCGGCGCGGCCAGCGTGACCTCCTGCAGCCTGCACCCCGCCAGGGCGATGGCGGCGCCACCGGCCAGCCCGAGCACCGCCCTCGCCCACGTCGCCCCGGTCGCCCCGGTCGCCCGCATCAGAACGTCGCCTCCACGCCCACGCTCGGCAGGAACGGGAACATCGAGACGCCGGATCGCGTCGGTGGGTTCCGGTTGTACTGGTAGAAGTAGAACAGCACGTTCTTGCGGTTGGTGACGTTGAGCACGTCCAGGTAGGGCGCGAGCACGCCCCAGTGCTTGCGGATCGTCTTGCGCAGGTTGGCATCCACGCGCACGTAGGCCGGGTAGCGCGCCCCGTTGCGCGGTCCCAGCACCACCGCCAGCTCCGCCGAGTCCCGCGGACTGTTCGGCCGCATGTGCCGGCCCGTGATCAGACCGTAGTCGAAGATTTCGTACCCGGCGATCGGCCGCGTGTACGGCAGCCCGGTGCCGAAGCTGGCGTGCAGCCCGCCCTCGATGGCCCGCGGCAGCGGGTAGCGCAGCACCAGCTCGAGGTCGAGGCGCCGGTCGAAGATCGGCGGATAGGTGATCTCGGGAGCCGGCACCAGCCCCGACAGCACGTCCGGGAAAGTCCGGGTGGCGTGCAGCCAGGAGGCGGACAGCCAGCCGTTCACGGCGCCGCGCTCCCGCTTGACCAGCAGGTCCGCCCCGTAGGAGCGGCCGCGTCCCGCGATCAGCGCCTGGCTCGGATCGTTCGGGTCTGCCGCCTCGTTTTCGGCCACGACTCCCCGGAAGCGACGGTCGTACGCCTCCAGTACCACGTGCCAGCCGGCGGGCCGGTACGTCTCGATTCCCCCCTGGACCTGGTCCGACACCACGGCGGGTGCCCGCGCCCCCGCGAGCTGCCAGAGGTCGATCCCGATCGGCAGCTCCTCGTTCCGGGTGGACTGCACGATCTGCGTGAACCGTCCTACCGCGATCTTGAAGGCGACGTCGCCACCGGCCGCGAACCGTTTCACCGCCAGTCTGGGCGAGCCCAGCCACGTGGCACGCGTGCTGGCCGGATACCAGCCGTCCCCGCGCATCCCCGCCTCCACCAGCCAGCGCGAGCTGCGCCACCGCGCCTGCCCGTACGCCGACGCCAGCCGGCCGGCGTCGGCTTCGTCGCGGAAGCTGGTCCCGCCGGACTGCGCGACGTTGCCCGAGCTGAGCCGGTCGCCGCCGACGCCCAGATCGAGCGCCAGCGCCCTCGTCACCGGCAGGTGCACGTCCGCGCGCACCAGCCCCTGCCGGATGTGCGAGTCGAAGCGCGTGTCGCTATAGTCCGGGAAGCGGATGGCCGCGCCGAACTGGCTGTAGCCCGCCCGCAGGTCAAGCACCCGCCCCGCCCCCAGCGGACCGGTCCAGTGCGCTCCCACCATGGTGTTGCCCCAGTCCATCGTCAGGCGCAGCGGGAAGGTGGCCGGGTCCGCGTGCCCGAAGTCGAGCACGTCCCCGCCGCTGTAGCCGGTCAGCGTCAGGCGCCCGCCCCCGGGGGTCCAGCCCTCGAAGTAGCCCTGCATGTCCGTCAGGTGGTAGGGGAAATCGGCGACCGGCTTGAGCAGCGCGTCGAAGTACGAGCGCCGGAACGAGATCCGGCCTCGCCCCCTGCGCAGGCCCAGCGCCCGCGCCGCCGACGCCGGCAGGTCCTGCCCCAGCGCCAGCCGCGACGCCAGCAGCGATACCCCGCCCGCCCCGTCGAAGCCGGTACCCGCCGCTCCCCCATCACTCTCCACGTTCAGCATGGACGAGACCCGGCCGCCGTAGCTCGCGGGAAACCCGCCCGCCAGCAGCTCCGCCCCGCCTACCATGTCCGAGTTGAAGACCCCGAAAAGACCGCCCAGGTGGAAGGGGTTGAACACCGGAAAGCCGTCCAGCTGGATCAGGTTCTCGTCCGCCGAGCCGCCCCGCACGTGGAACGCCGAGGAGAAGTCCGAGGTCGTGATCACTCCCGGCAGCACCTGCACCGCCCGGATCACGTCCGGCTCCGCCAGCCCCGGCACCCGCCGGATGTCGCTGGCCGCCAGCCGGCGCGCGCTGACGCCCGCGTCCGAGGAGAAGCCCTGCCGCTCCCGCGTCACCTCCACGCTCATGGCAGCGATCTCCAGCGCCGCGGGCGCCAGCGTGAAGTCCGCTCGCACGGTCGCGCCCGCGCCCACCTCCACGGTTCGCCGCGCGACGGCATAGCCCAGCCGCTCAGCCCGCAGGGCGTAGCGGCCCGGCGCCAGTCCCGCCAGCCGGTAGCGCCCGAGCGAGTCCGCCTCCGCCATTCGCACCGGCGCCGCCTCCCCACCC
>JADGQX010000381.1 GCA_017881445.1 Gemmatimonadota bacterium
CGCCGCCGCCGGCGGCAGCCGAGATCGGGTTTCTGTGGTTACATCAGGCAGGCTCCCGGCGGACCGCCCTGTCCGAAGTGCCACAGGTTGTTGCCGTTACCCACAAGAAGAAGATCGCTGCGGACGCCCGGGGACGTCGGTCCTCCGCAGTGGCGGCCCGACGCCCTCCGCGTGCTCGGCGCCTCCGCGTGATGAGGTCTGTTTCTCAGGAGATGGCAGTTGCCGTTGAAGTTCCCTGCGTGAGCCCGTGCGTCTACGCCGCGTGGGCGGCCCTGGGCCCGCCCGGCGCGGCCCGACGTCTCGGGCGTGTCAGCCCTTCGGGGGGCAAGGTTCGGGCCGTTTCCTCCGCGCCCGTCCTACCGGCAAAGCGGGCCGCGCATTACTTTTCGCCCATGTTCGAAGACCTGAGAAAAGCGTGGGACGATGCCGTCCAGAATTTCTGGCGCGAGCTGGACGCGCAGGACGAGGGCGACCCCGGCCACCAGGGCGCGCCCCGGCGGCAGCTGGCCGCCATGCGCCGCGAGCTGGGTACGGCCGACGCCGAGCTGAAGCGGCTGGACGCGGACCTCGCCCGCACCCGCAGCGCCGTGGAGAGCGAGCGCCGCGAGGTGGAGACCAACCGCCGGCGGCTGGCCATGGCGGAGGGCATTGGCGACGCCGAGACCGCCCGCCTCGCGGTCACTTTCGCCGAGCGGGCGGCCGAGCGCGCCGCCGTGCTGGAGCGGAAGGCCGAGGTCATCGAGGCGGAACGCGTGCTGCGGGCCCGGGACCTCACCGAGATGCGCAAGGCCGTGGACGCGGCCGCCGCCGCCCTGGGCACCGAGGCGGGCGCGCCCGGCGTGCACGGCCCGGCCGGCTTCGCGGGCGACGTCTCGGACGGGGTGGGCGGCGGCCGGGGCGATCCGGGCGACTTCGGGCTGGACGAGCCCTCTTCCGATGGCCCCGCCTGGCCCCCCGGCTCGGGGCTCTCGGACGACGAGCGCGACGCGCAGGACCGGGAGTTCCGGCGCATCCGCCGGGAGGCGCGGGAGAAGGAGGCGGAGGCGCGGCTGGAGGAGCTGAAGCGGAAGATGCAGTAGGCGCGCGCGCCGCTCAGCGCGTGCTCAGCGCCTCCGCGGCTCGCGCACGCTGGATCAGGGGCGCGGCCACGGCCTGGAACGGCCGTGCCGGGTTGTTGGGGTCGCCGGGGTGGAGCACGGTGCCGGGGGTGTAGGTGTTCGGCGCGGGCAGCGCCAGGACCACGGCCACCGTGAAGGCGACGCTGTCGCCCGGGGCCAGCGTGATGGGCCCGGCCGCCACGGAGATGCGGTAGTCGCCGGGCGAGACGGGCTCGGGCGCGAAGACGGTGCTGCCGCTCTTGTCGCCGTTGTTGGTGAGCGCGAACCAGCCCACGGGCTGGTCGGTGCCGAGCCAGTCGGCCGCGGCCGGCCACGCGCCCAACGACACCGTGCTCGCGCCCGCCGGCCCCTGGATCATACGCAGCCCCACCAGCGCGGGCGGGCCACTGAACCCCGGCTCGGACATGGGCGCGTCGTACATGACGGCCATGTTCAGGGCTGGTATGAAGGTATAGAGGTCGTCCAGGGTGCTGGCGGCGCCGATGTCCGCGTCCACGCCCCAGCCCACGTAGGCCGCGGTGTAGGTGATGCCTGCCGCGGGTGCGGGGGGATCCAGGAAGCGGTAGGCGGGTGTCGCGCTGATGTTGCGGAACACCACCCGGATGAACAGGGCGCCGTCCACGTCCGAGCGTCCCACGATGCGCTGGTCCACCTGCAGCCCGCGGGGCACCGACGTCTGCACCAGCAGCGCGGGCGGCACGATCCAGGTGGACTGGTGCAGCACCAGGGTGCCGTTGGTGGTGCTGTCCGGCGGCGCCGGGCGCCCGGCCCAGAGCGGCGGCACGGTGGAATTGAACGGGTAGACGCCCAGCGCGACGATCCCGCCGATGCCGGACGGGACGCCCGTGAAGACCGGCGCGCCCACGGAGGCGTAGGCGTCGCCGGCCGCCCCCGGGTATCGCAGTCCGTCGCCGCGGCCGCCGCTGAAGAAGGGCATGGCCGCGGGGTTGGTGGCGAAGTGCAGCGAGGCGACATCGTGGTAGACAGCGGTCGAGCCCACGCAGTTGCCCGTGCCGTTGCAGGTCGTCAGCAGCGGGATGACCACGCTGACGACGCCGCCGCCGGTCACGTTCACATCCCCGGCCGTGGCGAAGGCGACGCCGGCGCTGTCCAGTCGCACCTCCACCCGCCGCGTCCCGCTCGCCACCTGCCGCAGTGTGTCGGGCGTGTGCAGCCCCGTGGCCGTGCCGTCCAGGTAGACGGCGGCCCCACGCGGGTCCGAGTCCACGAAGATCCGGCCCGGCGACGCGTTCGGGCCCGTTCCGTCCCCCCCGCACGCCGCGGCCCCGAGCGCCAGCCCGCAACCTGCCACCCACCGCCCGAACGTCATGGCCTCTGCTCCGCCTAGAAGCGGGCGTGGAAGATGGGAACGTAGATGGACGGGGCGACGTCGCCCGGCCGGGCACCGGTCTTCCGCACCATGGGCGCCACCGCCGGCAGCGACAGCCCGACCCGGCCACCCTCGAGGCGCAGCAGCGCACCGCCGGGGGAGCCGCTGCCGCCGCCCGCGGCGGCCGTCTCCGGGGGCATGTCCCGGGTGGCCTGCGCGCCCAGCAGCATGCCGATCGTGCCACCGGCCATGGGAATGCCCACGCCCACCTGGGTGTTGTTCGGCTGCAGGATCAGGTCGACGCCCCCGCCGGCCAGCACGCCGGCCAGCCCCGCGATGCTGATGAGCCGGGCGCGCTCGCGGCTGAGCCGCCAGTGGGGCGCCGCCAGCGCCGCACCGAGCAGCGCCGCGTCGCCGCCGATGAGCGCCATGGCCAGCGCGCCATTGCCGCCGTCCACGCCCAGGAGCACCGCCCCGGCCGCGCCGTAACCCGTGCCCCAGAGCGCCGCGAAGTTCACGGTCGTGGCCGCGCCGGGCGTCACGTGCAGGGTATTGCCCGCCGCGGCCCCGGCGCCGATGCCGGCCAGGCT
>JADGQX010000382.1 GCA_017881445.1 Gemmatimonadota bacterium
CGGGCGGGACCGTGGGCGCGCCCAGCGCCCAGGGCGGCGCCGCGGCCGCCGGCCTGACCTCGAAGTTCGCGGGCAGCGCGGCCGCGTCCAGTGCCGTCCCCGCCCTGGGCGCGCGCCTGGGGCTCAGCCAGATCGTGCAGGTGGGCGACCAGCCGGTCGCGCCCACCATCGTGCGCGGAGGCGAGGAGGTGACGGCGCCACCGCTGAACGTGGGCAAGGTGGACGACCTGATCGGCCGGCTCGTGCCCATCCTGCGGGTGCGGGTTCCGCGGGGCGTGTCGCAGAGCATCGCGCCCGGCACCATGGTGGCCAAGGGCACGCCCATCGACATCGTGCTGGTCCCGGTCTCGGACATCGATTTCTCGCTCTTCGACAACGTGCACGACGGCCTGAAGGCGATGTCGATCGAGTCCGTGCTGCCCATCATCGCCGACCCGGCGGTCGCGCCCATCCTGCAGAAGGCGAGCGCGGCGGACCTGACCGACGCGGACAAGGCGACGCTGATCGCGAAGGCTGGCACCATCGGCGTTAGCGTGGACGACACCGTGGCCACCAAATCGACGGCCACGCTCTTCGACTCGTTCAAGAACGCCAAGGCGTTCCAGTAACGGCCATGCCCATCGCGGTCGGTTCCAAGGGCGTGGGCGTCGGGACTTCGGGCGGCGCGCAGCAGACGGTGCGGGCCTCGCTGGTCTTCGACCAGGTGATCCTGATGCTGCTGCCGCAGCTCACGGTCAACGGCGCGGCCTCCGTCGAGCACCTGCTGCAGCTCCCGCGCACGGCCGTGGTCGAGCCGCCCTATCTGGCCACGGTCTATGCCGGGCGCGCCGACTGGACGCGCGCCAGCAACGTGGGCCGCCTGCGCCAGCAGGACGTGTCCGGGAGCGCGCAGGCCCGCACCACCGTGATCGTGGACTTCGGCGTGCTGCGCACGGTGGCGGCCGTGGGCGTGCTGGACGCGCTCAACCTGCAGGTCATCCAGGTCAAGCCCTGGACGGGCATCGCCTTCGCCCAGGACGCCATCTACCAGGGCATCTCCGACACCGGGCGCTTCACGGTGACCGCTGATTCGCCGGCGCTCGACCCCGCCGCCCGCGCCATTGCCAGCTTCAGCTCCGAGATCAAGACCGAGCGGCTGCAGATCGACCTGGTGGGCAAGGTGAGCGACGCCGCCCTCGCCGACGCGCTCCTGGTCCAGCTCCCCGACGTCCCCTCGGACCTCGACCTGCGCATCAATGGCGGGCTGCCGGTCTGGAGCGCGCCCGGACCGGTCGCGGCCGGAACGGCGGGGTGGCAGGCGGCCGACCAGGGGCTGCTGGAGCAGTCGGTGGACCTGAGCGCGGCCTTCACGGCCCTGCTCTCGGATCCGACGGCGTCGCCCACCGACATGGTGGACCTGCACCTGGTGCTGTCCGCCCGCGTGCCGGGCGCCCTCACGCTGGAGGTGCCCACCAGCGCCACGGTGCTGCACATCACCCGCGTCAACTTCGAGCAGGGCACCCGGGAGCTGACCTTCGCCGAGGAAGGGCGGATCGGCGTGCCGCTGCCCCTGCCGGCCTGGGCGAAGAAGGTGGCGCGCCTGCAGGGCACGGTCCTGGCCAAGCTGCCGCCGCTGCGCGTGCTCCCGCCCGTGGGACCCGACGCCGTCACGGTGCAGCAGAACGGCGTGACTCGCCCCTTCGCGGAGCTGATGCTGGACCCCGACCACGCCGCCGCCGTCGCCCTGCCCGGGACGTTCGGGCTGGCGGTCATCACGGGTGTGCGCGTGCCGCTGCGACCGGACGCCGGCGGCGCGGAAGCGCGCGTGCTGCTGCTGCAGAGCGCCGACGACGAGCCCGGCGCGCCCGTGGACGGCGGCGTCAGCCAGCCGGTGACGCTCAACCCGCCCACCAGCGACGCGGACGTCTGGACCACCTTCGCCTTCCCCCAGCCCGTGAAGATCGATGCGGCGGCGCTGCCCTTCGTGGGCGTCATCGTCACCCGGGGCAAGGCGACCTGGGCCATGACCGACTCCGCCGACGGCGGGCAGGCGTGGCGCGGGCCGCCCACCGGCCCGTTGCAGGAGCTGCCCACGCTGGGCGCGCTGGCCGCCCTGCACGCCCGCGCTCGCGTCATGGGCACGGCCAGCGCCGACCAGCCGGTCGCGCCCCTGCTCCTGCGCCTGGGGGCGGGCGCCGCCACGCCCGTCACGCCCACGCCCAAGGGCGTGCCCGTGGAGCTGCGGCCGCCCACCCTGGTCGATGCCACGGTCGCCGGCGGCGCCGTGCTCGATGTCGTCAGCCGCGTCGCCGGAACCGTCACCCTGAAGGACGTGCTGGCCGTCGTGACCAACGCCTGAGGAGCCCAGAATGGCAGAGGATGCTCGGACGCAGTTCGTTCCGGGTCTGCGTGTCACCGCGGAGCACCTGACCCACCTGCAGGACCGCCTGCGCGAGGCCGTGCACGACGTCCGCCGCACCATTGGCCTGCGCAAGGTGGCCTGGGGGCTGCGCGTGGAGATGGACACCGACCACCTGACCGTCTCCCCCGGCGTCGCCTTCGCCGCCAGCGGCGTGCGTCTCGCCCTGGACGCGGCCGCCACCGTGCCGGTCGCCGACAGGTCGGCGCCGCTGCGCGTGGTCCTCACCGCCGCCAACCACGACCAGGCGAGCCTGCGCGTCGGCAACGTCATGACGCTCATCTTCCTGGACACGACGCCCGCCCTCTCGGGCGACGACGGCTCCGACCCCGGACCCGACGCCCTCGTCATCGCCCACCTGGCGCCCGACGGCGCCGGCGGGCTGACCGTGACCGAGGACCCCGCGCTGCGCGTCGCCTACGGCGCCCACAGCCACAGCGGCCAGATGGTACAGGACGAGGAGGGCGGCTGGCACTTCGACGGGCCCCAGCTCCACGCCGACGCCGGCGCCGGACCCGCCGGGCCGGCCGGACCGCGCGGGCCCCAGGGCGATCCCGGGCCGACCGGCGATCCCGGGCCCGCGGGGCCTCCCGGCGACCCGGGCGCTCCCGGTGCTACCGGTGATCCG
>JADGQX010000383.1 GCA_017881445.1 Gemmatimonadota bacterium
CGGGGGCGGCGCCGGATGAGCGCGCTTTCCTCCGACCGCCGCATCCTGCTGGCCGACTGCGACGCCTACTTCGTCCAGGTGGCGCGGCTGGAGGACCCCGAGGGCGCGGGCAAGGAGCGCTACCTGCTGGTGGGCGGCAGCCCGCAGGGCCGGGGCGTGGTCACCTCCGCGTCCTACGAGGTGCGTCGCTTCGGCGTGCGCTCGGGCATGCCCATGTCACGGGCGCTGCGACTCTGCCCGCGGGCGGTGCGTGTCGGCGTCCCGCGCGCTGCCTGCGCGCGCAAGCACCGGGAGGTCCGCACGGTGCTGGACCGGTTCTCCCCGCTGGTCGAGGCGGCGTCGATCGACGAGTTCTACCTCGACCTCTCGGGCACGGAGTCGCTTTACCACAACGCTTCGCTGGGCGACGTTGCCACCCGCATCCGCCTGGCCGTCCTGGACGAGACCTCCATCCAGATCTCCATCGGCGGCGGAACCTCCCGCCTGGTGGCCAAGCTGGCGGTGCGCCGCGCCAAGCCGGCGGGCGTCCACGTCGTGCCGCCCGGCGGCGAGCCGGACTTCCTGAGGACGCTGGAGCTGGGCGCGATTCCCGGGGTTGGCCCGAAGCTGCAGGAGCGACTGCGTCGCCTGGGGATGGTGACCATCCCCGACGCGCTCCAGCACAGCCGCAAGACGCTGAGCGATTGGCTGGGCGATGGTTCCGGCCGCTGGCTCTACGAGCGCATCCGCGGCATCGATCCCACGCCCGTCACCACCGGAGGCGAGGCCAGGTCGGTCAGCCGGGAGGAGACTTTCAGCCACGACATCAACGACGACCAGGCGCTCGAGACCGAGCTGCTCCAGCTCGTCGTGCGCGTCACCGCCGACCTGCGCGCCGACGGGCTGCGCGCCCGCACCATCACGGTCAAGCTGAAGGACGGCGACTTCACCCTGCGCTCCGCCAGCCGCACGCTGCCCTCCCCCGTCCAGTCCGACCGCCCCATCTACGGCATAGCCCGCGAGCTGCTGCAGAAGCTGCGCGACAAGCGCCGCACCGGCGAGCGGCTGCTGGGTGTCGGCCTCTCGCACCTCACCCGGGCCGAGGGCCCCGAACAACTGTCGCTGCTAGGGGGGGAGACCGAGGCGGCGGACGCGCTGGAGACCCCCCGCGACGTCGCACTCGCCAGGGCCGTGGATCAGCTCCGGGGCAAGTTCGGGCGCGACATCATCGTGCCGGGGCGCATCGTGCCCTGACGTTCCGGGCGTCCGCCCAACCACATCCTACCGCCGAGAGCGCCGAAGACGCCGAGGACGGCGCCGAGGACGGCGCTTCGGCCGACATCGGGGCAGGGCAGGGTGTTTTTGTAGTTTAACAACAACAACTTAGGTTGTTCTCGGCGCACTCGGCGACCTCGGCGGTACGATGGGGTTTTATCCAGGCAACCGCCCCGTCACCCTTGCGGGGTGGCGCAGGTGACCACGACCGGGGAGGCCGGCGCTTCGGCCAAAATCCGGGCACGACAGGGTGTTGTTTTGTAGTTCAACGACAACAACTTATGGTGTTCTCGGCGTACTCGGCGTCCTCGGCGGTAAGATGGGGTTTGCTGAAGTGGCATCGCCGATGGAGGCGACGGCGTCGCCTGTGGGTTGCAGCTCCAGCCTGGGCTCGCCCGTGATCAGCCGGATCCCCCGCTGCCAGGTGAGGTAGGCCCAGGCCCACTGCAGGAGCACCACCGCCCGGTTGCGGAAGCCGCTCAGGTACATGATGTGGATGAAGAGCCAGACGAACCACGCGACGAAGCCCGACAGCTTCAGGCCGGCAATGTCCGCCACGCCGGCGGCGCGGCCGATCACGGCCAGGGAGCCCTTGTCGCGGTAGTGGAAGGGCTGCCGGGGCTTGCCGGCCAGCTCCCGGCGGATCTGGCGGGCCACGTAGTGCCCCATCTGGATCGCCGCGGGCGCGACGCCCGGCACCGGCCCGCCGCCTTGCTCCAGGTAGGCCAGGTCCCCGATCACGAAGACCTCCGGGTGACCGGGGATGGAGCAGTCGGGGTTGACCAGCACGCGGCCGGCCCGGTCCAGCGGCACGCCCAGCGTCTTCCCCACGGGCGACGCCGCCACGCCCGCCGCCCAGAACACGTTGGCCGCCTCCAGCCGCTCCTCCCCCAGGTGCACGGCGCCGCGCTCGATCTCCGTGACCCGCGCACCGGTGCGCACCTCGACCCCCAGCCGCTCCAGCTGCCGGCGCGCCTTCTCCGACAGCGTGGGCGGATAGCTCGGCAGGACGCGCGGCCCGCCTTCCAGCAGGATCACCCGCGCCGTCGCCGGGTCGATGGCCTCGAACTCGCGCGGCAGCGCCTTGTGCGCGATCTCCGCCATGGCGCCCGCCAGCTCCACTCCCGTGGGACCGCCACCCACGATGGCGAAGGTCAGCAGCCGGCGGCGCGCGCCCGCGTCCGTCTCCCGCTCCGCCGCCTCGAAGGCCAGCAGGAAGCGCCGCCGGATCTCCGTGGCATCGTCCACGGTCTTGAGCCCGGGCGCCACGGCCGCCCACTCCTCGTGGCCGAAATACGCATGGGTGGCCCCCGTCGCCAGCACCAGGTAGTCGTAGGGCAGGTCGGCCCCGGCCAGCTGCACGCTGCGGCGCTCCACGTCCACCCCATCGACCTCGCCCAGCCACACGCGCAAGTTCTTCTGGCCGTGGAGGATGGCCCGGATGGCGCCGGCGATGTCGCCGGGCGAGAGCGCCGCCGTCGCCACCTGGTAGAGCAGCGGCTGGAAGAGGTGGAAGTTGCGGCGGTCCACCAGCGTGACCTGCACGGGGGCCCGCTTCAGGTCACGGGCGGCGTACAGCCCGCCGAATCCGCCACCCACGATCACGACTCGAGGCGTTCGCCCCGCCATTTTCGGCCTCCGCTTCGGGGCACGGGTCCAATTCGCGCGGCAGGGTAGCAGGGAGCCGGCCGGCAGGGAAAGGGAGGAGGGGTCGAGGAACGAATCCGGTTTCGAGCGCGGCAGCGCGGCGGGGCGGCGGCGCGGCAGCGC
>JADGQX010000384.1 GCA_017881445.1 Gemmatimonadota bacterium
CGCAGTCCTGTTGCTGGCGCACGCCGCTGCCGCGGCTCCGGCGTCGGGCCAGAGCAGGCTGCAGTTCCGTCACATCGGTCTGGAAGAAGGCGTGGCATTGCCCTGGGTGCAGCAGATCACGCAGGACACTCGCGGCTTCATGTGGTTCGCGGCCGGAAACGGAGTGGTGCGCTACGACGGCTATACCCTCCGACAGTACCGCCACCACTGGAAGGATACGACCAGCCTGGTGGACAATCGGGTCACCACCGTATACGAGGACCGCACGGGGAAGATCTGGGCCGGGAGCGCGGGTGGGCTCAGCCGGCTGGATCGGCAGACGGAGCGATTCACGAACTACTCCGTCGGATCCGTGAACTCGCTGCTGGAGGATGGCCAGGGCAACTTCTGGGTGGGCACGACGACGGGTCTCTCGCGCTTCGATCGACGCACGGGCAAGGCGGCCTCCTTCCCGCTGCCCGCTCCCAAAGGCACGAGCCCGTATATTCAGGCCCTGCTCGAGGATAGCCGCGGAGGGCTGTGGGTGGGCGGCCGCACCGGCCTCTACGCCATCGACGCGGCGCGGCGCGGGGTCACCTGGTGGCGCAACGAGCCGGGCGGTCCGGCGCAGCTCCCCGACGACGAGGTCCGCGCCATCGTGGAGGACCCGTCGGGCGGGCTCTGGATCGGCCTCTACAGGGCCGGCGTCGTCCGGCTGGACCGCGCCACCGGCCGGCTCACGCGCTACGCGCACGATCCGGGGGACCCGCGCTCGCTCGGCCTCAACAGCGTGCTGCGCCTGGCGCTGGACGGGCGCAGCGGGCTGTGGGTGGGGCTGGAGAACGGGGGGCTGGACCACCTGGACGCGGCGACGGGCGCGTTCACGCACTACCGCGCGGACCCCAACGACCCCACCGGCCTCAGCAACAACTCGATCTGGTCGCTGTACCGCGACGCCAACGGGAGCGTCTGGGCCGGCACCTTCTCCGGCGGCGTCAACATCTCGAGCCAGAACGCCGACGCCATCCGACACTACCGCTCGGTTCCGGGCAACGCCAGCAGCCTCGGGTCCAACTCGGTGGTGGGCTTCGCGGACGACGCGCGCGGCGGCATCTGGGTCACCACCGACGGCGGCGGGCTCAATCGCCTGGACCCGTCCACGGGCCGGTTCACGCGCCTGACGGCGGCCAACAGCAACCTGGGCTCCGACGCGGCACTGGCGGTGGTGGTGGACCGCGCCGGTGTGACCTGGGTGGGCACGTGGGGCGCGGGACTGCGTCGCCTCGATCCGGGGGCCGGCAGCTTCACGGGCTACACCACGCAGAACAGCACCCTCCCCGACGACCACATCTTCGCGTTGCACGAAGATCGCCAGGGGCGGCTATGGCTCGGAACCTGGCAGAAGGGGCTGGCGCTGTTCGACCGCGCGCGCAGAACGTTCACGACCTACCGGGTCATCCCGCAGGGCGCCGAGACGCAGATCTGGGCCATCGAGGAGCTGAGTGACGGGCGCCTGGCGCTGGCGACGCTCGGCAACGGCCTTGCGATCTTCGACCCGCGCACCGCGACCATGCAGCGCTTTACCGCCAACCCGCGCTCCGAGAACAGCTTGAGCAGCAACGACGTGCGCGCGCTGGTGCAGACCGAGCCCGGCACCCTGTGGGTCGGCACGAGCGACGCGCTCGATCGCCTGGACCTCCGGACCGGCACCTTCACGCACCTGACGGAAGCCGACGGGCTGCCATCCGCCGCTATCGCCGGGCTGGTCCGCGACCGGCGCGGCGCGCTCTGGATCAGCACGGACCAGGGCATTGCCAGCCTGGATCCCGCCACTCGCCGCATGCGGCTGTACACTCCCGCCGACGGCCTGCAAGGCAACGAGTTCACCCAGCGCTCCTACTTCATTGCCCGGGACGGCGCGCTCTACTTCGGCGGCAACAACGGCTTCAACCGCATCCAGCCCGACAGCCTGGGCCGCAACGACCACCGGCCGCCCGTCGCGATCACCGGTTTCCAGCTCCTCGACCGCCCCGCGGACGGCGGCGTGCCGGCCGAGCTGACGCTCGCCCACGACCAGAACGTCTTCTCCTTCCAGTTTTCAGCGCTGGACTACGTGGCGCCCGCCAAGAACCAGTACGCCTACATGCTGGAGGGGTTCGACAAGGACTGGCACCAGCTCGGCACGACGCGCACGGCCAGCTTCACCGGGCTGCCGCCGGGGCATTACGTCTTCCGAGTCAGGGCCGCCAACAACGATGGCGTCTGGAACAACGAGGGCGCCGCCGTGCGCCTGACCATCCGCCCACCCTTCTGGGCGACGTGGTGGTTCCGGCTGCTCCTGCTTCTTGCCATGGCCGCGGCGGTGCGTTCCTACCTCCGGCGCCTGCAGGAGCGGCGCGAGCAGCTGCGGCGCGAAAAGGAGTACCTCGAGCGCAACGTCAGCGAGATCCTCGGCGCCATGCAGCGCCTTTCCGACGGCGACCTGACCATCCAGCTGGGCGAGGACGGCTCCGACGAGATCGGGCAGCTGCGCCGGGGCTTCAACAAGGTCGTGGACGACATCCGCAACGTCATCGTCCAGGTACACGACGCCGTGCGCGCCACCGCCGCGGCCACCGCCGAGATCCGGTCCGGCACCGAGCAGCTGGCGCAAGGCGCGGTGGAGCAGACTCGTCAGGCGGAAGAGGTGGCGGGCGCGGCCGAGGAGATGACCGCCACGGCGGAGGAGGCCTCCAACCACCTGACCATGATCACCCAGTTCGCCAAGCAATCGGGCGAGGAGGCCGTGGAGGGTGGGCGCATCGCCGGCGAGACGCTCGCCGGCATGAACGGGATCGCCGACGTGGTCGATCGCTCGGCGGAAGCCGTGACCACGCTCGGCACGCGCACCCGCGACATCGGCGAGATCACCCGCGTGATCGACGCCATCGCCGCGCAGACCGACCTGCTCGCGCTGAACGCCGCCATCGAGGCTGCCCGCGCGGGCGAGCACGGACGAGGCTTCGCCGTCGTCGCCGACGAG
>JADGQX010000385.1 GCA_017881445.1 Gemmatimonadota bacterium
ACCGTATCGATGCCGAGGTCGGCCTCGAGGTCCAGGTCCAGGTCGAGCATGTCCGGCGGATAGCCGGTCTTCTCGGCCACGATGGCGAGCACCGCGTCCCGGACGGGGTCGGCCAGGCGCGACGGTGCCGGCGCCGGCGCGACCGGGGCTGCCGGGGCGGCCTGCGCCACGGGGGCCATCACGAGGGGCGCCGGAGCGGGCGCCGGCGCCGGGGCGACGGCGGGCGTGGCGGGCACGGGTGCGGGACGGCTGTTTCCGCCGGCCACGCCATCGCGCACGCGCAGCGTGCGGTTCACCACCTCGAGCTCGGGCGCGTCCAGTCCGGTGATGCGGCGCAGCCAGGCGCTCCAGGCGGCGGGATCGACGACGCGGTAGCCGTAGCCGAGGGCACGCAGCGTGGTCCGCTGGCCGCTGGCGGGCGGCATCCACTGGAGCAGGGCCATGCTGATCTGGGAGCCGAACCCCGCGCCGAGGCGAAGGGCGTAGCGAATCGGATAGGCGCCGCCCTTCGACAGGTTGAGCGGTCCGAGCTCCGGGTCCAGCTCGCGGAAGTTCGGGACCGGCGGAACCAGCCCGGTCTCCAGCATGCGGGCGGCAAGCGCCTCCTCCATGCAGACGGCCATGGGATGGCCCGTGTAGCCCTTGGTATTCGCGACGACGATCCGGTCCGTGTCAGCGCCGAACACCTTGCGCAGCGCGAGTACCTCCGCGGATGCGCTGCCGCCCCGGGCGGGCGTGTAGGTCTCGTGGGAGACGAAGACCAGCTCGCGCGCCAGCGTCGCCCGGTTCAGTCCCCACTCCGCCTCGGCGCGGCTGATGAGGCCTTCCATCACCTCGGCCATGTGCGGCACGTCCAGGCGGCTGCCGTGGTAGGCGCTGTTGGCCATGACGCTGCCCAGGATCTCGCAGATCGGCTGGAGCCCGCGCTCGGCCGCGCCTTCGAGCGACTCCACGACCAGAGCGGCGCCGCCCATGCCCATGAGCAGCCCGTGGCGGCGACGGTCGAAGGGCAGCGCCGCATCCTCCACGCGCTCGTCCGTGGCAATGGCGCCGGCGGCCAGGAATCCGGCGCCGAACCAGGGCAGCGAGGTGTCGGTCGTGATGTCGTCGGCCGTGATCACGATGACCCGCTTGCAGCGGCCCTGCCGGATCCAGTCCGAGGCGAGGGCGAGGCTGGCGGAGCCGGTGGCGCAGGCCGAATTGATCTGGGTGTTGGGGCCACGCGCGCCGATGTAGTCGGCGAACTGCGAGTGGCCCATGGGTAGCACGCGGAAGAGGAAGCGGCGGTCGAAGCGATAGGCCTTGGCCTCCACCTCCGCGCGAGCGGCGTCCAGGCGGGCCTGAAGCCGGGCGACGGCGCCGGTCTCGCCGGCCGCGCGCGCCTCTTCCAGCAAGGCCTCCAGCTGGGCCACGCGCTGTCGTCGCTGCTGGTCCTCGTAGAAGCCGCTGACGATGTCGATCAGCGAGTCCTCTCCCGGGAAGGCCGAGCCGAAGATCACGCCCGTGTCGTCGCGCAGCTCGTCGGGCAGGACCCAGCGATCGGGCAGCTGGGTGCCCTTCGTGGTGGTGCGGTAGCGCAGGACCAGCGGAATGCCGGCGTCCCGGAGCGCATCGATTCCGGCCGCGATTGCGAGCCGCGTGAGAATGTCGAGCGCTTCCACGCGGTCGGCCGGGTAGCCGAAGTCCCTCACCAGGTCGAAACCGTGGCCGCGGCCGGCCAGCTTCACCACCTCGGACGGGTCTTCGATCACCTCGAAATGCGCATCGCCATCAGCATCCTTCACCAGCCGGGTGATCCGCTTGCTCGCCATGGCATCGCGCAGCCCGGCGGGGATCGACTCCAGCATCGTCCGGCCCTGGAAGACGATCTCCAGGTTGGCATCGTCGAACATCCGCTCGGTCCCCGGGAAGCCGATGGACGCGCCCGTGATGCCCACCCGCGCCGGCCTCGCGGAGCGGCCGCCGGAGTACATGGCGAAGCCGCGATCCATGAAGTCGGCGAACAGCTTGCCCAGACCCGTATAGTCGACGGATTGGGGCTGAGGCTGGGGCTGAGGTTCAGGCTGGGCCGGCCGGGCAATGGCCGCGGGCGTCTGCGGGCTCGCGGGCGCGGCGGCGGTCACGGGGGCGACGATCTCGGCCTTGCGCCCGGCGCCGTGGCCGGCGGCGTAGAGGCCGCAGAGCGCCTGGTTGAAGGCGACGTCGTCGGGAAGCTTGGGGTGGTTGGTGAACAGTGCGACGACATCGTCGCGCTCGCCCAGGACCTCGTCGGCGAAGCCGGCGAGCGCACGCTTGGGGCCGACCTCGACGAAGACGCGGGCGCCGGCGTCGTACAGGGTCTCCAGACCCTTCACGAACTGGACGGGCGAGCCGACCTGCTTCGCCAGGATCTCGATCATCTCCTCCTTGGTGGCGCTCATCGGGTAGAACTCGCCCGTGAGGTTGGCCACGATCGGCACGGAGGGGGCGCGCACGTCGAGCGTGCGCAGCGTGGCGGCCAGCGGCTCGGAGGCGGCGCTCACGATGTGGGTGTGGAAGGCGTGGCTGACCGGGAGCACCCGGGCGGTGAGTCCCTCCGCTTCCATGGCGGCGACCGCACGCTTGACGGCCTCCGTGGCGCCGCCGATCACCGATTCCTTGCCGCTGTTGATGTTGGCGATGACAACGTCGTCGTGCAGGCCATCCAGGATCTCCTGCACCTGCGTGGTGGGGCCGAAGACGGCGGCCATGAGGCCGTTGTCCTCGAAGGAGACGTTGCGCATGGCCTGGCCGCGCGCGGAGACCGCCTTGAGCGCATGGCCGAACGGAATCGCGCCGGCGGCGATGAGCGCGCCATACTCGCCCAGGCTGTGGCCCATGACGAACTCGGCGCTCACGCCGTACGCCTGCAGCAGCGCCGTGAGGGTGTCGTCCGTGGCCAGCACCGCGGGCTGCGTGATCTCCGTCTGCTTGAGCTGCTCCTCGGCCCGTGCCACGGCGTCGGCGTCGTTGGGATC
>JADGQX010000386.1 GCA_017881445.1 Gemmatimonadota bacterium
GTTGGCACGCTGCAGCACCGGAGTGGTCACCGATACGCTCACGTCGGCGAGCGCTGACTGCCGCGCGGCCGGGTGATAGTCGGCAAAGGCCGTCCCTCCATTCAGCACTGAAAAGCCGGCGTAGGCCGAAGGGTCCAGCAGGAAGAACTGCCTTGCCCCCTCGACGTTGACGTCCCAACCGCCGCGCAGGCGGCTCATCAGCGTCATGCCATCGCGCCCCTCGAGCGGAGCGGTAGTGCCGGCGGCAGCCGAGCGCCAAACTCGCTCGGGTCCGAAGAACATCGTCATGCTCTCCAGCAGCGCGCCCGGGGCGCCGTACCACGAGAAGCGGTTGAAAGCGTGCGCGCTGGTCACGTCCGTGCGCGGCACGAAGCCCGCCTGACTCTCGAAGTTGTGACCGATGTCGGTCCAGAGATAGTTGTATCCCCAGCGCCGGCCCGTGCGGTCGGCCTCGAGTTTCCAGATCGCCCCGTCACGCGCCTGGCCGTCCGCGCCAGACTTCAACGCGGAAGCGCGACGCAAGCGGAAGATGCGGCCGAAATGTTAGCGCGAGCTTTGAACGTGAAGGGCGAGGTCTGTAGGATTCGTATTGTAGAAGCCCTGGCATTTGTCTTGCTGATCTCTGACAGAAGCGACCTCTTGACTCAACAGAGAGACGCCGTCGTAGATCTGCTTGAGCGTGCCCCGGCCTTAACAGAAACAATATTCTTGATCGAACACATTCTTCACCTCAGCATCCGCGCCGGCAACTTCGCCGAAGCGTACGGGTACGCGGACATCGCTCGACGCATAACGCGTGATGGAACCCCCGCCCAGCGAAGCGAGGCATTCGGAATGATCGCCGCGGCGTCGCTAGTTGATGGGCGGACGCGGGCCGCTGAAGGTGCTTTCGACGCTGCCGCCTCGCTCGTCAACGGGCAAGTCGCTCAGCTATCGCGGTCGTTGAGGGCCAATTGGGCGATGCTGTGCGCTGAGCGGGGTGAGTTCGCGCGGGCCAGAGAGCTACTTGATGGCGTGCTCTCGGGCGGCTGTGATCTCACGAATGCGTACCAAGCGCTGGTCGCAGAGTCGAATCTGGCTTGGGTGTTCTACGAGGCCGGAGATTATGTTTCTGCTGAAGCGCACGGTCGCGCGACGTTGACGGTTGGCTCCGGCCCAATTGTGAGCGTCTGTACTGCCCTTAGCGTCGGAATCCTCGGTCTTATCGACCTCGATGCCGGCGGCACTGGTTCAGAACAGTACCGACGCGCTCTGCTTGAGCGGCAGACCGACGAAATGCCCGGAGGAGTGGATTTTTCCTACCCAGAGATCTTCCTTGCGCGCATGTCGGAGCGGGAAGGTAGGCTGGACGAGGCGTTGGAGCGTTTGGGCCAGGCGACCGATTGGTACGCCGGCCGCGACTTCTTCTGCCATGGCCGGCTGGCGCTGGAGAAGGCGCGGCTGATCGGGACGCGGGATCGGGAGGCGGGGCTGGCGCTGGCGCGGGAGGTGCGGGCGAGGGCGGCGGACGCGGAGGCGGTGCTGCTGCTGAACAAGGCGGAGGCGCTGATCCGGGAGCTGAAGCGTGCCGAGCCCGCGGGCGCGACCCGCTCGAAGGGGGCGGTGGCATTGGCGGCCGGGCAGGCGTCAGGTCGGCGCGGACGGGCGCGCTCCAAAGGAACGGGCTGAGCTCGACCGGGCCGTAGTGCCGGTCGGCGCCGGGCGGGCGTCCGGTCGAGGCGCTCGTGCGCGTTCATCGGGAAGCGGGTGACCGGGACCCGGTCGCCCGTACACGCGCGAACGGACGCGCGTCTTCCACCACGCGCTGACCGGAGCGGGCCGCGGCGCGGGGCCTGGACCGGCCCGGACTGCCGCGACGTTTGTAACTTCTGCCGCAACGAGTTATCTATCTTCCGCTGATTCCGGCAGTCACAAGGTGGGGGGCGGACGCAGGAGGGAGGCGGGCGGGCGCGGCGGGCGCCGCCGGCACTTCGTGCGGCAGGTGCGGCCCCCACGGATGCGCGACACACCAATCGGAGGCAATGGCGATGGAGCTGACAGGCAGGCGGGCGGGGCGGCGCCTGGCGCGGGTGGCGGGGGTGGTCCTCGCGCTGGCGCTGGCGGGGCCGCTCCTGGCGCAGGGGCCGGGCGCGGGGCAAGCGGCGGCGGGCGGGGGCGCGCTGGACATCAAGTTCGAGCGCTACACGCTGGCAAACGGGCTGGAAGTGATCCTGGCGCCGGACCATGCGTCGCCGGTGGTGACAGTGGACGTGTGGTACCACGTGGGGAGCCGGAACGAGCGGGCGGGGCGGACGGGGTTCGCGCACCTGTTCGAGCACATGATGTTCCAGGGTTCGGGGAACGTGGGCAAAGGCGAGCACATGCAGCTGGTGGAGCGGGCCGGCGGGAGCATGAACGGCTCGACGTCGGAGGACCGGACCAACTACTTCGAGACGCTGCCCAGCAACCGTCTGAACCTGGGGCTGTGGCTGGAGGCGGACCGGATGAAGTCGCTGGCGGTGACCCAGGTGAACCTGGACAACCAGCGCGAGGTGGTGAAGGAAGAGCGGCGGATGCGGATCGACAATCAGCCGTACGGGACGACGCAGATGGCGGCGTTCTACACGGCGCCGTACTCGGCGGCGACGTGCTCGGCGTACGGTCACGAGGTGATCGGTTCGATGGACGACCTGAACGCGGCCAAGCTGGAGGACGTGCAGCAGTTCTTCCGGACGTACTACGCGCCCAACGACGCGACGCTGTCGGTGGTGGGCGACTTCGATCCGGCGCAGGCGAAGGCGCTGGTGCAGAAGTACTTCGGCGGCATCGCCTCACAGCCGGCGCCGGCGGCGGTGACGTGCGAGAAGCCGTTCACGGAGCTGCCCAAGAAGCTGGAGATCGCGGACAAGAATGCCAAGCTGCCGGGCGTGTTCATGAGCTACGGCGCCGTGGCGGCGGGTGACGCGGACGAGGCGCCGCTGCGGATCCTGGCGAACATCCTGGGGCAGGGGGAG
>JADGQX010000155.1 GCA_017881445.1 Gemmatimonadota bacterium
CCCGCCGTGGACGACTTCTTCGGCCGCGTCTTCAAGCTGGGCGTTCAGCCCGATGTCGATGTCGGCCAGGTCACCATCGCCGACGCCTCGCCCTTCGCCAGCCGCACCGTTGCGGCCTGCGACCTCCGGCGCGTGCGCAACGTCTCCATTCGCGCCATCCGCAAGCAGGACGGCGCCTTTGACCTCAACGTCGAGCCCCAGCGCGTGATCCTCGCCGGCGAGACCCTGATCCTGCTCGGGCCCGCCGAGCAGATCTATGACCTGGAGGCGCTCTACTCGTGACGTTGCCGTTCTAGTCGATCAACACCTCGTCCACCGATCGCCGCGGCGTGTGCGGTAGCGGATCGCCGTGACCCAACCGCAGGATCAGGTGCGGGTAGCCGTCCAGGCCCAGCGCCTGCTTCAGCGATTCGCGCAGCTCCGGCAGCTGGATCGGCTGGTTCATATGCGACGACCACACCCCTCGCGCCGCCGCCTGCAGCAGCACCCGCCCCAGCGCCTGCCCCGCCGCCAGCCACGACTTCGGCGCGTCCTGCGCCGTTCCCAGCACTACCAGCGCCGGTGCGTTCAGCGCCAGGCGCCGGTCCCGGAACCCCGTCAGCCGCCCCGAGTTGAACATCTCCACCAGCCGCGTGCCCATCGGCGCCACCAGGTCGGGCAGGCCGTACGCGAAACCGGGTACGCCATCCCGTGCCGCCTCGTCGTTCGGCCGCATCCACGCCACCAGCTCCCGACGGTACTCCCGGTCCGCGAAGAGGCGCCGGTCCCCCTCCGCGATCAGCGCCGCCACCTGCTCCCGCTGCGGCGCCTCCTCCACGCTCCGTAGCCAGGCTCGCTCCTGCCGCGCCGCGTCCTTCATCGCCAGCACTAGCGCCGGCGGCAGCGGCCGCTCGTCCGTGGCCAGCCGGTTCGTGTGCCGCTCCGGGATTGCCCGGAACAGAAGCTCGTCCTCCACCGTCCGGTCCCGCTCCGGCCCCAGCTTCACCACCGCCACCAGGTCCGGCTCCTCGTAGCTCGGCAGCACGGCCACGATCGGCTCCCGGCCGAAGTAGCGCATCGCCACCCGCAACAGGAAAAGCGCCGCCCCGCACGAGATCACCAGCTCCCGGTGCTCCGGGTCCAGCACCTCCAGCGCACGCGTCCGGTCCACCAGCACGTCCAGCTCGTCCCCCCGAATCCGGAAGTGCCACGGCTGCGCGTTGTGCGACGACGGCGCCAGCACCGCGTAGCCCAGAAGGAAACGCAGCTGCTCCGCCGCCGTCCCCGACCGCGGATAGTCCTGCTCCGACACGCTCCACTGGTCCAGCACCGGTTGGGCCATGCTCCACCTCTCGCCACGATCCACGCCGCAGACCGCTCCGCGGCCGCCCGGCCGTCCCACGCCTGCGCTCTCCCCCATCCGGTGGAAGAGCCGTACCCGTCCGTCTCCCTCGGCCCCATCCCCAAAGACTCCCACGGCCCCAATGTATTACCCCCCATCACCCGCGCCGGCCCCCGGCCGGCGTGCGTCCGGTTTCCGGGACATTTCTGCGGTACGGTGGCCCGTTCCGGGACACTCCTGCCGGCGCTCCCGGCCGACCCGCTGGCAAAATTGCCACGCCTCGCCCGCGGCCCCCCGCGTTTCGCCGGTCTCCGCTCGAGACCGAGGAGTCGAACGGCGGCGCGAAAAGAAAGCCCCCGTGAGGCGCCTGCCTCGCGGGGGCTTCCCGATTCGGGGCGGGCAGGGTCAGCCGCCGAACGCCTGTCCGAGGAAGCCCAGCCCGATGACGGGCAGGAGCATGACCAGCCATGCCGCCACGCCCACGGCCGTGGCCTTCCCGGCGGTGTAGTTGCAGATCACCTTGACCGCCACGATCCAGAGCACCATCTGCCAGAACGCGAACAGGTCCACCATGGACAGGGTCGCGACCAGGGGAGTGGGCAGGCTGGACGGATCGAGGAAGCGCAGGACGCCGAAGGAGGTGTCCTTCACCGGGCCGAGGGCCTCGCCGCTGTTGGTCTTGAGGATGATCAGGACGGCCTGGGCCGCCTTCTGCAGGATGGTGGGGAAGGAGGCCCAGGCCACGATCATCATAGCCTGGCGGAAGCGGGGTCCTCCCTGAGCGACCAGGCCCACGACCCAGAGGATCGCTCCGCCTAGCAGCAGCCCGATGAGTACACCGATCGGCTGGAAGATGCCGCCGATCATCTGCATGACGTTGGTCGTGCCCTGGGCGCCGGCCGGCAGCTCGGTCAATCCCTTGCGGGCCAGCAACTCCCGCGCCGATGCCAGGGCGAGCTCCTTGTTGGGCGCGTAGAAGAGGTAGT
The DNA here is from genome assembly GCA_017881445.1 of Gemmatimonadota bacterium. GTDB lineage: Bacteria > Gemmatimonadota > Gemmatimonadetes > Longimicrobiales > RSA9 > JADGQX01. The sequence continues at coordinate 2,308 of JADGQX010000155.1, forward strand.
AGAGCGCGATCAGGATGATCGAGAGCACGATCCAGGGCTTGACCCAGCTGTCGTGGGCGCGGCGCCGGTAGAGCTCGGCCGGCGAGATGAAGATGTCGATGAGGTCCTCCCAGAGCGATGCCTTGGGGGGCTCTGGCTCCTTGACCTGGGTCTCCTGGTCCGCCGCGGTGTCCATGCCCTGTCTCCGGTTCCGGGGATGTCGGCGCGGCCTCCATCGATCCGCGCCAACGTGGAGTGTAAGCCGCTGGGCTTGCCGCGTCGATAGTCTCGTTTCCGCGTCCACTCGCTTGTGCCTGTGCTCCGCCCGGCTTTACGTTCGGTTTTCCCTGGATTCCAACCGGAGCGTCCCATGGCGACGTCGCCCCGTCCCGTGCCACTGGCCCTGCTCGGGCTCCTCTGCCTGGCACCGTCCCTCGCAGCCCAGGCGCCGCGGGCCATGAAGATCGCGGACGTGATCTCCCTGCCGGCCGTTACGGACCCGCAGCTCTCGCCGGACGGGCGGCAGCTCGTCTTCGCGCGCTCGGACGCGGACTGGAAGGCCGATCGTCGGGTGTCGCACCTCTGGCGGCTGGACGTGGCTTCCGGCACGCTGGCCCAGCTCACCAACGGGGAGCGGGGCGAGAGCTCCCCCCGCTGGGCGCCCGATGGCCGCTCCATTGCCTTCCTCGCCCGCCGGGGCGAGGTCGAGGAGACCCAGATCTGGCTGCTGCCCGCGGACGGGGGCGAGGCGCGTCGCCTGTCGAAGCACGCCACCAGCGTGTCGGACATCACCTGGGCCCCGGATGGGAAGGCGCTCTTCTTCCGCGCCGCCGAGGCGAAGTCCGCCGAGCAGAAGGAGCGGGACCGGCTGAAGGACGACGTCTACTCCCTGGATGAGGACTACCAGCAGGAGCACCTCTGGAAGGTCTCCATGGAGGGCGCCGAGACCCGTATCACCACCGGCGACTACTCCGTGGTTTCCTACGATCTCGCCCGTGACGGCCGGCGCCTGGCCGTGCAGCGCGCCCCCACGCCGCTGCTCGCGGACCGCGACCTGAGCGAGGTCTGGGTGATGGACGCGGACGGGAGCAATGCCCGGCGGTTGACGGACAACAAGGTGGGAGAAGGCAACGCCCAGCTCTCTCCCGACGACTCCGGGGTCCTCTTCACCTGCGGCTGCAACGCCGCGTTCCAGCCCTACTACCAGACCCGGATCTTCCTGCAGCCGGTCGCCGGCGGGCCGGCCAGGCCGGTCTTCACGGACCTGCCCTTCGAGATCGAGCGTGCCGCCTGGTCCGCGGATGGCAGGGTCGTCTACTTCGTCGCCAACATGGGGGTGCACAGCGAGCTGTTCCGCGGGGACATCGCCAGTGGGAAAACCACCCAGCTCACCCGGGGCGACCACACACTCGGCGGCTGGTCCCTCGCCCTGGCGGCGGGGCAGCACGTCGTGACCATCGACGACGCCGCCAGCCCGGGCGAGGCCTGGACGCTACCCCTCGACGGCGGCTCGCCCCGCAGGCTGACCCACGTCTTCGACGCGCTCGTGGCGCAGTACCGCCTGCCCAGGCAGGAGAAGGTCAGCTGGAAGGGGCAGGACGGCGTGGTCGTCGAGGGGCTGCTTTACTATCCCCTCGACTACCAGGTCGGCACCCGCTACCCGCTCGTGGTCCAGACCCACGGCGGGCCGCAAGCCTCCGACCGCTTCGGTTTCGGCCGCTGGATCAACTACACCCAGGTCCTCACCGGCATGGGTTACGCCGTGCTCAAGCCCAACTATCGCGGCAGCACCGGCTATGGCGACGAGTTCCTGCGCGACATGGTGGGCCACTACTACCAGAACGCGCACCTCGACGTCATGGCGGGCGTGGACTACCTGGTCGGCCGCGGCATCGCCGACCCCGATCGCCTGGTGGCCATGGGCTGGAGCGCCGGCGGCCACATGACCGACAAGCTCATCACCTTCACCGACCGCTTCAAGGCGGCCGCCGCGGGCGCGGGCGCATCCGACTGGATCTCCATGGTCGCGGAGTCCGACGTGCGCACCCACCGCTTCAACTGGTTCGGCGGCTCGCCCTGGGAGAAGGACGCGCCCATCGACAACTACTGGAAGAGCTCTCCGCTCTCCGAAGTCTGGAAGGTGAAGACTCCCACCATCTTCCTCGTGGGCGGCAGCGACGTCCGCGTCCCCATGCCCCAATCGGTCGAGATGTTCCGCGCACTGCGGCACAACGGCGTGCCCACGCACCTCTACGTCGCGCCCCGGGAGCCGCACGGCTGGGCGGAGCTGCGCCACCAGCTCTACAAGGTGAATACGGAGCTCGGCTGGTTCGAGAAGTACGCCCGCGGCCGCAGCTACACCTGGGAGCAGGCGCCCGGCTCCGAGCTGCCCGCGGCGAAAGCCGCGCCCTGAACGGCCGAGAGTCGAGAATCGATGCTCGATTCCCGGTAGTCGCAGTCGGTCGTTTTCGTCCGGCGAGTGGGACAGTTCGCCCGCGCCGCTCCGGGGCCCACCCGGGTGCCCTGGCGGAAAGACGCTGCGGCAGTGGCGGTTGCAGCCGGGGGCCCGGGCGCTGGACCGGCACGGTTTACGCCCCGTGCTGGGAACGGAGCCCGCCCGCGCTGGAACCGGGCGGGCGGCTCGCTCAAAGGAGGGGGCATGCTGCGCATCGAAGGCGTGGTCTCCGAGCTGGAACGTCTGGAGCGAGGGCCGGCGCTGACGGTGTATCTGCGAACGGACGCCTTCGGCGGGGCGGCGGCGGACCCGCGCGGCGAGCTGCACACGGTGCTGGAGCTGCTGCGCCGGAGCCTGGGGGCGGGAACCGGCGAAACGCACGCTCCCGCTTTCGAGATCGAGGCAGAAGCGCTAGCCGAACGGATGGGGGCCGTCCCGCTGGGGTCGCGCGGCGTGGCCCTCTTCTCGTGCTCCCGCCGGCTGCTGTTCCATGCGGTGCCGCTGGACCTACCGCTGCACTCGGCAGCCTACTGGGGCGACCGGTTCGAGCTCGCCCCGCTGCGCTCGGCGCTGGACCGCGCCGAGCGCGTGCTGGTGCTGCTGGTGGACGAGTGCCAGGCGCGCTTCATCCGGGTGATGTGGGGCGAGCTGGAGGAAGCCCAGCCCTTGCTGGCCGCGCCCCCCGCGCCCGCGAACGGCCTCCCGGCCGGTGCGCCGCTCTCGCTCCAGGCACACGTCGGTCGCGTGGCCGAAGCCGTGCGGCACCTGACGCAGAGCAAGCGCGTGGACCGCATCCTTGCCGGCGGCGACGCCGGCGCCATGACGCTCCTGCGTGAGCTGATGCCCGGCGAGCTGACTCAGCGGCTGGAGGTCTGCCCCGAGCTGCCTGCGGACGCATCCGCGGAGCGGGTCCTCCAGTGCGCGCTGGAGCTGCTCTGGCGCACGCACCGCGAGCGCGACGACCGGCTGGTGGAGGAACTGCTGCAGGCGGCGGCGCGCGGCCAGGCGGCCGTGGGCCCGGGCGCCGTGGCGGAGGCGCTCGCATCGGGTGACGTGGGGCGCCTCGTCGTCCCGGAGGGGCTGCACCTGCTCGGCGGGGAGTGCTCGGCCTGCGGACTGCTCGCGCCCGTGCTCACGCCCGTGTGTCTCGCCTGCGGCGCTCCGCTCCGGCTGGTCGGCGACCTGGTCGAGCGCATGGAGGAGCGCGTGGCGGGAGCCGGCGGCGAGGTCGAGGAGGTGGGCGGACAGGCGGCCGCGGTGCTCGCGGAGCACCAGGGGATGGGTGCGTTCCTGCGCGGCTCGGCGCTGGCGACTGCCGGCCGCTGATAGCCGCGGGGCGCCGGCCGACCGGCCGGCGCCCCGCGCCTTTCATCGCTCCACGCCCAGCCCGGGCGCGCCGCGTCAGGCCGCCAGCGGCGGAGTCCGCCCGCCCAGGGGACGGCAGACCAGCAGTGCCTGCGGCGCGGCACGGATCAGCTTGTCCGCCACCGAGCCGATCAGCCGCCTCTGCTTGCCGCCCTCGCCGTGCAGCGCCAGCGCGATCAGGTCCATCGCCCCCACCGACGCCGCCTGCAGGATCGCTTCGGCCGGGCGCGAGTCCACGATCACGCGCGTCGTCACGGTCAGCCCCCGGTCCCGCAGCCTGGCGGCGACGTAGTCCAGGTAGCGCTGCGCCGCCTGCCCCGGCCGGGCCGGCTCCTCCGGGTCGTGTCCCGCCTTCAGGTGGCGCCGCGCCGGCGCCGTCTCCACCTGTACCAGCGTGTAGCTCGCGCCGAAGGGCTCACCCAGCGCCACCGCATGCTCCAGCACCGCCTCTGCGGCGCCCGAGCCGTCCAGCGGCACCATGATCCGGCGGAGCGTCGCCGGCCGCGGCGGCTCCGGCGGCCCGGCCACCCGCGTCGGCTCCGCCGACGCCTCCGGCTCCGGCGCCAGCAACAGCGGAATGGATGCGCTGCGGATCACCCGGTCCGCCACGCTTCCCAGCCAGGGTCGGTCTTTCCCTCCGGCGCCGTGACGCGTCATCACCAGCAGATCCACCCGCTGCTCCCGCACGAACCGCAGGAGCGCGTCCGGTACCCTCCCCGCCAGCACCACCGACGCCGCCGCCGGCTCCCGCTCCGAGCTCTCCACCTTCGACCACAGGTAGCGGCTCTCCTCGCAGCGCTGCTCGTTCTCCCGCCACGCGTATTCCGCCCGGCCGGTGTAGGCCCGGTCAATGCCGGGCTTGTGCACGTGCACCAGCGACAGCCGGCCGCCCAACCGCCGACAAACCGCGCGCGCCAACGGCAGCGCGGGTTCCGACCCCGGCGACCCATCCAGCGGCACGCAGACCGAGTCGTAGTGCGGACCGTCATTCTCGCCGCGGACCGGCGCCACCCGCGCCTCCTCCGCCGCGTACATCGCTCCCACCAGACGGGCCTCGCCCGTTCGAATCCCTGCTTCGGTCGTCGTCGACATCTCGGTCCTCCACGCGCGCTTCATTGCCCGCAGCCTCTCCACCCGAGGCGTGGACCGTGCCGCGATCGACGATAGCGGCGTGATTATGCAACTATCATCTAAGACAACAACTTGCGCCTGCAGCTCCGGCCGCTGCCTCCGGCGACTAGGACGGAAAGGCCGAAAATCGGTCCGGCCGCTGCGGCATTCCGTCGCGGCCCAGGCGCCTGGGACGAATCGTCCGCCGCTCTTCAGCGCGTTTTCTGGTAGGTGCCCACCAGCTCGCCACGGGCCAGGATGTGGCCCTGCATGGCGGCCTCGAGGGCGGAACGGCTGGGGGCGCGCAGGTCGCCCGGCGCGGTGTCCAGGGCGAAGAGCTTGAAGAAGTAGCGGTGCCGGCCGATGGGCGGGCAGGGGCCTCCCCAGCCGGGGCGCTTCCAGTCGTTCAGCCCATCGCGTCCGACGCCGGCGCCAGGCTGGCCGGCCGCGTTTTCCGGGAGCGACGATGTCGCCGCGGGGATGTCGTAGAGGACCCAGTGCACCCATGTGGTCCTGGGGGCGGCGGGATCGGGCGCATCGGGGTCGTCCACGATGAGCGCGAGGCTGCGGGTCCCCGCGGGCAGTCCGCTCCAGGCGAGAGGCGGCGAGATGTTCTCACCCTCGCAGGTATAGCGGGCGGGGATGCTTCCCTGGCTGGGGAAGGCGGAGGATGTGACCGAGATGGACATGGGCGGATCTCCCTTCTGCGCCCGGGCGCAGGCGAGGAGCGGGAGCAGCACGGCGCAGGCCAGGCTGGGAAGGCGGATGCGCATGGGCTACCTCCTGGGACGGGACGGAGGTCGGGGTGGGCCCGAATCTGGGGAGCGGTGAGGCCGGAGCGCCAGGGGGCGCGAGCGGCCGGCTCCCACGACAAACGTCATTCACCGCAGAGTCTCAGAGGCTCGGAGGATGCGCGGAGTCCCGCGTATCTCCGGAACCTGGATTGGCCGGAATGTTGTTGTTGTTGAATAACAAATCCGTTCTCTGTGTCCTCTGTGCCTCCGTGGTGAAATGCAGTTGGGGTCGGCTTACGGCGCCCGGGGTGTCTCCTGCCCGCCCGCGAGCAGGATCGGGTTGAAGAGGAGCTTGAAGGTGCCGTGGGGCTGGGCGCGGAAGGTGATCTCGGGCGCGTAAAGATAGAGCCGGCCCTGGCCGACGGGGGCCTCGACCGCCTGGACCGCGTCCTTGAGCCGTTCCTGGCCCCAGGCCCAGCCGCTGCGCAGCGGCTGGGCGCTGTCGAACCAGGCAATGGCCCGGATGCCCGCGGCGGTCGCGGTGTCGGGGAGTCGGAACGCCGGGGAGCGGTCGAAGAAAACGCTCACGGGGTCGGTCAGGCCGGCGGCGACGGCCGCGGTGGTGTCCACGCGCGCGCTGAGGATGGACCCGGGGACGTAGAAGACGGCGCTGGGCAGGTGCTGGGGGCGGCCGTCGCTGCCGGGCTGCGCCAGGGCGTCCTCCACCGGCAGGCCGAGATGGCGAGCCAGGGCCGTGGAGCTCCCTTCGGCGACGATGGTGCCACCCGCCTCGAGGAAGCGCCTCAGCTCGGGGACCGTCTTCGAGATGGTGACGTCGCCGCGCCGGCCCTGGAGCGAGTCCGGGATCGAGATTCGGCTGAGGTCCTCGCCGAACGGCCGGCGGGCGCCGGGCGCGGCGTCGCGCGCGGGGATGGCGCCGCCCACGAATACGATGACGTCGTACCTGGAGCGCAGGTCGCCGGCGTCGAGCTCCCGGGGATACACCACCGTGTACGGGAACTCGTACTGCTCGAGGATCCAGCGGGTCCAGCCGGAGGGCATGGAGCCGCCGTAGCGGTCCCAGAGCGCGACGCGGGCGCGGCGCAGGCGGATGGCGCGCCCTTTCGGCTTCGACCCCGTCGCCTGGAAGCTGACGCCTTTCTCGGTCGCGACGCCGCGCAGCACGGGCACCACGCCTTCGGCGGCCGGGACGTAGAAGGTGCCGGCCGACCAGCTCCGGCCTGCCAGCTTCTGCCGCTCCTCGAGCCAGTAGACGGCCTTGTCCGCCGCGAGCAGGCGGTTGACGGCCACGACCGCGTCGTTGGCGGCGTGGCTGAAGAGCCATCCTCGGGGCGGTTTCGGCGTTTGTACGAGCTGGCCGGCCGGCGGCCGGATGTCGGTTCCAGGGATGGGTGCGAAGGGACCGTCGAAGGCGTCGAGCATCCGGTCGAAGCGCACGCCCATCTGCAGCGCCAGGGTATAGCCGGCGTTGTCGTAGGGCGGCCTGGGCGGGGCGCCCGGGTAGGGGATGTCGTTGGGGTGGTCCTGTGGCTCGAACATGTCCAGGACATGCGGCCGGAACGCCTGGGCGGTTCGGATCACGTAGGAGCCGGCCGGGTAGCTCCGGCCGGCGGCAAGGAAGGACGACGTCGCCCGCAGGACCTCGATGCCGTTGTCCAGCATGGAATTGACGAACTTGGTCGCCGTGGCGAAATCGGGCTGGTCGGAGGGGATGATGTAGCCGCGGGCATCGCGGTCGGCGGGTCGCCGCAGCAGCTCAGCGAAGCGGGCCGACGCCAGCGTGTCGGGGCTGCGCCCGGAGGGCTCCGACTCCGGGTCGCCACCGCTGCCCGCCCTGGCGGCCGCCGCTGCTTCCTTGGCCGCGGCGATGCGGGTGGGGGTGGGTGTCCAGGAGTTGCGGCTGCCGCGCTCGATGGAGCGATGCCCCATGAGGTAGATGCCGTAGAGAAACCTGGAGCGGTAGCGCGACGCCAGGTCGAGGATCGCGTAGTTCCCCGCCAGCGCGTACTTCATGGACTGGCTGAAGTGCCAGGTCTGTTGCGGCTCGATGGGGGCGGGCAGGTCGCCCGTCGGCAGCTGGCGCTCGGGCACAAAGGGGATGGAGATCGGCGTCGGATTGCCGATGGTCTCGGTCAGGATGCCGATGATGTTGTGGAAGTACGCCTCCGTGCGCAGCCCACCGTTCCACCAGGCCGAGTAATCCGAGCCCGACCGCATGGTGAAGCCCGGCAGTCCCTCCTCCAGGTAGCGGGCGTGCATGGCCGCGGAGACCATGTCGATGCCCTCCATCACCAGCGGATCGATGTTGAAGTTGAAGGGGTCCCGGAAGGGTGGCGAGAAGATCACCGTCCCCACCGGTCCGGTCTGGTGGTGATTGTACATGATCTGCGGGTACCAGCTCCGATACATCAGCCGGTTCATGTTCTTCGTTTCCGGCTGGCTGGAGAGGTAGAAGTCGCGGTTGTTGTCGTGGCCGATGTACTTCTGGTACAGCGCGTTCAACGGTGACACCTCGTACGGCGTGCCCACGTTCTGCCGGTACCAGTTCACCACGATGTCCTGTCCGTCGGGGTTCAGCGACGGCCAGAGCAGCAGGACGGTGTTGTCGAGC
>JADGQX010000387.1 GCA_017881445.1 Gemmatimonadota bacterium
GTCGGACGAGCGCCGCATCCAGATCGCCCGCGGCCTCGGCGGCTCGAGCCGCGTCGGTCAGCGTGACCAGGGTTTGCGTGTCAGCGGACATTCCGTTCCCTCACACCCGTTCTCAGACGTGATCGCGTTTCGGGATCACCAGCAACGAGACCTTACCAACCACCCGTCGGAGGAGGGGGATCAGCGCGCGTCCAGGGCGTCGAGCCCCGGCGAGTACTCCGAGAAATGCTTGACCTGCGTGATCAGCTTCTTGCCCTTCACATCCGCGTTCGCGGGTAGGGTCTCCTTGACCACGCCTTCGATCACGTAATAGATCCGCAGCTTCGTCGGGTCCGGAACGGCCGTCTTCGAGCCGGCGTAGCTGAGCGTCAGCGTCAGCGCCACCGAGTCGAAGCGTTCCACCACCGCCTTGGTCACGGTATCGGTGGCGCTCAGCTCCGCCGAGATGTAGGGCTGCGAGTGCAGCACGAACGTGAACCGGGTCGGGTGCTTGACGGCGCCCGCCGGGACGACCAGCGACGTCGCGCCGAAGTTGATCTTGCCGCCGTAGATCCCGATCACGGCGGAGCGCGTCTGCGTCGCGTTGCCCGAAGCCGTCAGCAGGATCACGTCACCCGTGGTGTATCCGCCGGTGACGTAGTCGAGCTGGGGCCCCGCGACCGTCGGGCCGGTAATCGACGAGGACGGCCGATCGCAGCCCGCCGACGCCAGGGCTACACCCGCCATCACCGCGACCAGGCTCAGCCAACGCTGTCTCATGATTCTCCTCCGGCACCAGGAAAAAGCTGGGTTCGAATGCTGCTTCGCGGGTCGGGGTGCCCGCAGCTCGGTTCCGTGGCTGCCCACGGAAAGCGCCATCGTGCAGTGGCAAGCCACGGGCCGCTATGCTCGAAACTGCGGAAGGTCTTTCAGACTATGCGCTTGCGCGCTTCCGCGAGCTCCCGCGACCGGGGAAAGGGCACGCTTTCGATGCAATGGAATGTTCCTGCTGTAATGGATTGTTACATCTCGTCGGGCAGGGTCGGGGCGCTCGACGCCGCGCGCCCGCCGGAAAGCGGGCGCGGGCGGCCTAGAAGAGGATGACGCTGTACTTGGAGCGGCCGCGGCGGCTGGAGCTCACCGTGGCGCCGGCGCGCTGGGACTGGCTCGCCGAGGCGGACATCCCGGTCGCCGGGATCGCGGGCTGAACCGCGGCCGGCGGCTGGGAGACCGGCGCCGTCGGCGACCGGCCGCACCCCGCGAGCGTGGCCGCGCCCAGCACGAAGAACATGGGGATCACCCTGCTGCGGAGCATTCGACCTCCTGGAGCGGCCTTCCCTGCGCGCGGCGAGCGAGGTGCGCGCAGGGATTGCGTGACCAGATCAGTTACAGTCATTGCAGTTAGCGGGATCCAGCCCGGGCGAATACTCGGAGAAATGGGTGATCTTCGCGGTGATCGTCTTCGACCACGTGTTGACCGTGGTCGCCTGGGGGACGAGCTGTCCGTCCGGGCCGTTCACCACCCAGAGCATCACCAGCTTGGTCGGGTCGCCGAGGCTAGCCTCCACGTACCGGTAGCTCATCACGAGGTACAGTGGCTTCGGGAACTGGGTGATGGACTGGCCGCTGGCCGTGACCGCCGTCAGCTCGGAGGAGAGATACGGCTGGGTGCTCACTGTGAGCGTGAACTTCGTGTACTGCTTCACCGCCACCGGAGGCACGACCAGCAGGTTGTCGTCCACCAGCACCATGCCGCCCCATGAACCGATCCAGGCGCTGCCCGTCTGCTTGTACGGATGGTCGGCGTGCCGGAGGAGCGAGTAGTGGCCCCAGCCCTGGAAATCGGCGCGCGGCTCGACCGTCGGAGCGAGCGGAGAGGCAGCCCGGTCGCTGCAACCGGTGCCGCCGAGTGCGACCGCCGCCGCCAGCATGAGCCCTGCAACGAATTGCCGTTTCATGCCACTCCTCCGCACCTGACTCGTCGGGCCCGTGCCACTCGGCACCCAGCAGGCCCGTCATGGATCACGCGGTTTTCGCGTATGGTTGCCACCCGTGGCCTAGCAAGGTACAGGCCACGTCGGCGCGGAGTATGTAAATCAATTACCCACAAACACATACCTGCATTGGCGCTGCTTTTCGGCCGGAATATTTTGCGCTCCGGCTGCAAAGCAACGTTGCCGGGTGTAAAGAAGTGATACACCCCCCGCCATGCCTAGCCGAGACAACGAAATCGCGGCCGACCCGGCAGGAGCGGGGCGGCCGCGAGGCAGGAGCGAGCTGGCCGCGCTTCAGGTTGCGGCGTGGCTCGAGTCCGGAGCGCGCACGGCGCCGCGGAACCGTCGGTAGAGGTCGGGGTCGAGGTCCTTGCCCGCGAGGTCGTCCATGATGCGGAGGGCCTCGTCGTGGGAGAAGGCGGGCCGGTACGAGCGCGTGGTGGTGAGAGCGTCGTACATGTCGGAGATGCAGAGGATGCGGGCGGTGACGGGAATCGCCGCGCCCTTGAGCCCATCGGGGTAGCCGCTGCCGTCCCAGCGCTCGTGGTGGTTGCGCACGGCGGGGCGGATGTCGAAGGGGAACTTGAGCTCGCCGACGATCTGGTCGCCGACGGTGGTGTGGCCTCTCATGACCACCCATTCGGCGTCGGTCAGGGGCGCCGGCTTGTTGAGGATGGTCTCCGGCACGGCGGTCTTGCCCACGTCGTGCAGGAAGGCGCCCATGCGGATCCAGACGATGTCGCGGCCGGAGAAGCCGGCGGCCTCCGCCAGCAGGCAGGCGTAGTCGGCGACGCGGCCGCAGTGGCCGGCGGTGTAGTTGTCCTTGGCCTCGATCGACTCGCCCCAGGCCCGGACGACCTGGAGGTAGGTCTCCTGCAGGCGGTCGAGGCGCTGCTCGATGTCGGCTACCTGGCGGGAGGCGCGCAGCTCGTTGAAGAGGCGCTGGGCGCGGTTGAGCGCCTGCAGCACGTCGCGGTTGCGCCCCTCGTTCAGGTAGACCAGGGCG
>JADGQX010000388.1 GCA_017881445.1 Gemmatimonadota bacterium
CCGCGCAGGAGGCGGCGCGGGTCCCCGCCGACTGGCGCTTCCCGCTCCATCCCCAGCCCGCCACCGGCGTCCACGGCATGGTGGCCACCGACGCGCCGCTGGCCACGCAGGTGGGCGTGGAGGTGCTCCGTTCCGGCGGCAACGCCGTGGACGCCGCGGTGGCCACCGCCTTCGCGCTGGCGGTGGTGTTCCCCGCCGCCGGCAACCTGGGCGGCGGCGGCTTCATGGTGGCACGCATGGCGGACGGGCGGACCGCCGCCCTCGACTTCCGCGAGATGGCGCCGCAGGCCGCCACCCGGGACATGTACCTGGACGCCCAGGGCAACCTTAGCGACCGGTCCGTGGACGGCTGGCTGGCGTCGGGCGTGCCCGGCAGCGTCATGGGACTGTGGGAGGCGCACAAGCGCTTCGGCACGAAGCCCTGGGCGGCGCTGCTCGCGCCGGCCATCCGCATGGCGGAGGACGGCTTCGTCGTGGACCGCAACCTCCACCAGTCGCTGGTCTACGAGCAGAAGCGCATGGCGCAGTACCCCGGCTCGGCCGCGCTCTTCTACCCGGGCGGCCAGCCGCCGGCGGAAGGCAGCACTTTCCGCAACCCCGATCTCGGCCGGACGCTGCGTCGCATAGCCGAGCAAGGCCCCGCCGGCTTCTACGAGGGCGAGACGGCGGACCTGGTCGAGCGCGAGATGAAGGCGCACGGCGGCATCATCACGCGGGAGGACATGAAGCGGTACGTGGCGAAGTGGCGGGAGCCGGTGCAGTTCAGCTACCGGGGGCACACGATCATCTCGATGCCGCCCTCGTCCTCGGGCGGGCTCACGCTGGCGCTCATCGCCAACGTCCTCCAGGGCTACGACCTGGCCGCCCTGGGCTGGCATTCGCCCGCCCACCTGCACCTGCTGGCCGAGGCCATGCGCCGCGCCTTTGCCGACCGCAACGCGCTGCTGGCCGATGCCGACTTCACGCCCGTGCCCCGCGAGCAGTTCCTGTCGCCCGACTACGCGGCCCGCCTGCGGGCGACCATCCAGCCCGAGCGGGCGACGCCGTCCGCCGAGATCCGGCCCGGCCTCGGTGTCGCGGTCGGCGGCATGCACACCACCCACTTCGGCGTGGTGGACGGCCAGGGCGACGCCGTGGGCATCACCACCACCATCAACAACGGCTACGGCTCGGGCGTCACGGTCACCGGCGCCGGCTTCCTCATGAACGACGAGATGGACGACTTCGCCGCCAAACCGGGCTCGCCCAACATGTTCGGCCTGGTCCAGCTCGAGGCCAACGCCATCGCGGCGGGCAAGCGGCCGCTCTCGGCCATGACGCCCACCATCGTGCTGGGCGACGATGGCAAGCCCATGCTCGTGACCGGCGCCAGCGGTGGACCCCGCATCATCACCGCCGTCTACCAGGTGCTCTCCAACATCCTGGACTTCGGCATGGACGTGGGCAGCGCCGTGGCCGCGCCCCGCGTCCACCAGCAGCACTTGCCCGACGCCCTCTTCTGGGAAAAGGGCGGCCTCACACCGGAACTGCTCCAGGCACTCGGAGGCATGGGCTATCAGACGCCCACGTCCGGCGGCATCGGCGATGCCGCGACAATTCTCCGGAGGGGCGGAGTCTGGACGGGGTTTGCCGATCCCAGGGCGGGGGGAGTCGCGGAAGGGTACTGAACAACGGCAGGGCGAGGGCTAGGGCTAAGGCGAGGGCGACAACGGATTCGAGCACGACTACGAGCACGAGCACGACCGGGTGCCATGCCTCAACGCGACTACATCCTCCGCCTCATCGAGCAGCTCGGCCAGGCGCTGATCCGCGTCCGGAAGATGATCCTGGGCGAGCTGCCTGCGACCGGGCGCGTGGACGACGAGCTGCGCCTGGTCGGCCGGCGCGCGGGGGTGGACCTGGACGTGGCCCGCGTCGCCACCCCCGAGACGCTCGGCCTGCTGGTCGCGCCCACGGGCGCTCCGGACCCCGGCCGCTGCTGGGTCCTGGCGGAAATGCTCTACCTGGACGCGCTCGCCGCTGAAGCCGAGGGCCGCGTCCCCGCAGCCCTCGCCAGCTACGACAAGGCCGCCCGACTCTTCCGCCTGATCGAGCCCGCCGGCGCCTTTCTGACGGGCTGGCCCGAAGCCGCGGAGCGCCTGCGGGAGATCGAGGGGCGGGCGCTGGCGCTGCTCGAGGGGACCGGAGCGTAATTGCGAAGAGCCCGGGCGCCGTGAGGTCGCCCGGGCTCTCCCGCTCTCCCGCTCTCCCGCTCTCCGACGGCCGGGGTCCGGACGTCTGTGATGCCCCCCGGCCAGCCGGCGCCCGGGCCTTACCGTGTCGCCACCGTGACGGGCGCGTCGGTGCGGATCACCACGCGGGAGCCCTGCTGCAGAACGGCATCCACGTCGGCGGTGCCCATGGCGATGGCGGTGCCGGCGGCGGCGCCGATGATGGCGCCCTTGACCGAGCTCTTGCCGAAGATCTTGCCCAGCACCACGCCGGCGGCGGCGCCCGCCGCCGCCCGGCCGGCGGTCCGGCCGACGGTGTTGCGCGTGACCCGCTGCGGGTTGGCCTCCACCACCGTGGCCTGCAGGGGGTAGCTGCGCCCGCCCATGGAGATCGACTCGAACGCCAGCTTGATGACGGCGGCCTCGCCCACGTGGTCAGACTTCTCCACGGCGGTCACGCGGCCGTGGACCGTTGCGCCGGCGGGGATCACGACCTCACCGTTCTCGCCCAGGACGGCCTGCTGCACGGTGGCGGTGAAAGCGTCACCGGGGGCATTGCGGTCGGTGCCCAGGGCCTGGTTGAGCGTGATGGCGAACTGCGAGCCGGTGCCCAGCGTCCCCATGGAGCCGCCGGTCGCGTCGCGCGAGGCGGCGGGCGCCTCGGCCGTGGCCGCAGGGGCGGGGGCGGGGGCAGGCGCGGGATTCCGGACGCGGGGCTGCGGGCGCGGCGGCGGGGTGTAGACGCGCGGCGCGTCGTAGCGGGGCCTC